>JBLMYK010000151.1:0-8416 GCA_050258235.1 Gemmatimonadota bacterium
TCGTCCTCGTGCGCGCGTGGCAGGCCGAAAACGGCCATGATCGCGTCGCCGATGTACTTCTCGATCTTGCCGCCGTGGCGGGTGATCTCGGCAGCCATCGCCTTGAAGTAGCGCTCCTTGACCTCGTGCAGCGCTTCGCTGTCGAGACGCTCGCCCAGTGCGGTGGAGTCCTTCAGGTCCGTGAAGATCAGGGTAACGGTCTTGCGCACTTCCTGTGCGGGCAGCGCCGGCGCCGCAGGCGCGAGCGGCGTGCCGCAGTATCCACACAGCTTGAACTTGGGCGGGTTCTCTTCTCCGCAGCTCGGGCACTTGACCATGTTCGCGGCTTACTTAGCGCAGGTTCTGAACGATCGCATCAAGCGGACGTGCCTCATCGGTCGGCGAGAGCGGCACCCTAATCGTCGGTGCCCCACACCGAATAGTCTCCCACCACGCCGGTGTGGGTGACAATCTCCGTGCCGTTCCAGAGATGCAGGTGAAATCCCGGAGGCTCGTACGTAAAACGTATGTCGGCGCCGGGGACGAGGTCGAGCAACAGTTGGTGCGCGGTGCTGGGACACGCAGACGCGACGGTTCCGGCAAAGCGGGCCTGCATGTTGCGATGGTAGTGGCCACTGATCACGCGCTCGACGTGTCGGTGCCTGGCGATCACCGCGGCTTCGGCTGCCGGATCGGCCAGGTTCCTGCGGTCCATGTAGCTCAGGCCGGTGACGAAGGGCGGGTGATGCTGCGCAACGATGGTCGGACGCTCGGCCTGCGCGAGCGTGCGGTCGAGCCAGCGCAGCCGCTTGTCGCACAGCGCGCCGCCTTCTTCATTCGGCACGACGGTATCGAGCACGACGAGTCGCACCGGGAATTCGTCGACCACGTATTGAACGAAGCCGTCTTCACCGCGCAGGTGTTTGTGTCCTGGAAACGCGGCCTGCAGTGCGCCGCGCTCGTCATGGTTGCCGACGGCGAGGAAGATCGGCACGCGCAGCGGGGCAAGAATCTCTGCCAGGAATCCGTACTCCGAGACGGTCGCGTTCTCGGTCAGGTCGCCGGTGGCGATCACTGCGTCGGGCCGACGCGGCAACTCGAGGATCGTGCGGACGCAGCGCTCGAGCATTGCCGGGGTGTCGACGCGTCCGTAGGCGAGCGTGCCTTCCTCGACAAGGTGGAGATCGCTGATCTGACAAAGAAGCATCGACAAGTCCGTTGGTCCCGATCAGGTGTCGCGCGCCTCTTTCGTCGGGCGAGGCCGCGAGAAGGCTGCACTGCGAGGAATGACGAAAGGCGCCAGCGTAGCGGATGCCGCCTCGCCACGCAGCCGAAGATTCATCCGGGATGGCTTACTTCAAGGAGAAATCCACCCGCGTCGTCCGGCCCTTGTCCTTGATGCCTTCCGCGTTCAATTTGGGTGCGACCAGGAAGATCCGCTCGCGCGGCACCTTGCCTTGGGTATCGAGGCGGTCGCGCACCGCGGTGGCGCGGTCGTTCGCCAGCTTGCGCAGGTCCTGCTCGTCGACTGAGATCGTCGACAGGATCAGCTTTTCCATCTCCGCGGCGGGGATCGACTTGGCGATGCCGATGATGTTGCGCGGCTTGTTCGGGATCTTCTCGTCGTCGTACACGCGGGCGATCAGCGCGGGACGCTCCGCGTCGGTGATCGTCACCGTTGCCGGATCGACGCTCTCTCCGGAGCGCACGATCTCGCGCACCTTGGCGGCGCGCAACTTGGCGTCGAGCTTCGCCAGGCGCAGCGGCTCGGTATCGACTGCCGGATCGACACGACCGGTGATCTCAAGCCGAAGGGCAGGGCGATCGTTCAGTGCCTTTGCGAGAGTGTCGAGTTTCTTCGCTTCGTCAGCAGCCGGCAGTGCAGTTCCCGGCCGGAATTCCAGGTATCCAAGTTCCTCGCCGCCGCCAAAGGCAGACGCGAGCAGCGAGAACGGCGCGGTGACCGCCTTGACGATCAGGTTGACGATCACGCGCACGATGATGCCGCCGATCGAGAATTTCGGATCGTCCAGAGAACCGGAGATCGGCAGATTGATGTCGATCTCGCCGCGGCGGTTCTTCAGCAGCGATACCGCGAACAGCACCGGCAGCTTGGTTGCGGTCGGGCTTTCGACGCGATCGCCGAACGTCAGCTGGTCGAGGAACAGATGGTTCTCCGCCTTCAGCTGCTGGTTCTCGACGTGGTAACGCACGTCCATCGACAGCTTGCCCTTGGTGATCGGATAGCCCGCGTACTTGACGGAATACGGTGTCAGGCGTGGCAGTTCGACTCCCTTGGCGCTGCCTGCGATGTCGAGGAACAGCTTCGGCGCCAGCGGATTGACCTTGCCCGTGATCTCCACCGGGGCGTCGCCGTCGACCCGGCCGCGAATCGAGACATCGGCGGGACTCTCGGTGTCCGATGCGAGCGCTGACACCGTGCCGCCGAGGTCGGTGAGATTCGCCGTGTAGTTCGGCTTGACGAAGTTGTCGGTGTAATTGATGTTGCCGCGGATGAGCTCGATGCCGCCGACGCGGATCAGGGGTCGCGCGGTGGCGCTCGCATCGGTCGGCGGCGGCGTCAGCGCGGGCTGGGCGGCGGCATTGGCATCGGTTGCGCCCGGCGATTTGAACACATCGACCAGGTTGAGCCGGCCTTCGGCCGAAAGAATCACGCGCGCATAGAAGTCGGAGAGCTTCACGCCATCCGTCTGGAACTCCGGCGCGCCCGCACCCACGCGCAGTTTCGCCGTCCCCAGGTCCAGTGCCTGCCAGCGCAGCAGTTCGCTTTCGCCGTCGCTGTCGAGAAGCGCCAGGTTGGTCACGCGCGCGGAGCCGTCATAGGCGACCTGCAGCGCGCCGTCTGCCGCGGCCTTGCCTGAATCGACCGCCAGCTTTCCCTTCGCCCAGACGCTGGCGCTTGTGAGAATGGTGCTGGTGAACGCCTTCAGGTACGGTCGCAGCGCACCGACGTCGATGTTCTGGATATCCACCGCGAGATCCGTTGCGAGCGGCGCGATGCGCATCCAGCCGCGCGTGCTGAGCGAACCGCCGCCAGCTCGTGCGCGCAGGCTCAGTGCGCTGCGCTCGCGTCCCTCGCTCGACAGGTCGCGCAGCGACAGTGCGATGTTGTCGACGACCAGGCGCGCTTCCGGCTCGGCCGCCTGATCGACCACCTGGATGCGGCCACCGTTCACCTGGACTTCGCCGACGCGGACCTTCCACGGCGCAGATGGCTTGCCGGGCTGCGAGGCCGATTCCTGCCTGGCGACCAGCTTCTCCCAGTCGACCGTGCCATCCGCGCGCCGCGCTGCGATCAGTCGCAGGCCATCAGCCCTGACCCCCTTGACAGTCGCGGTCCGCTGCAGGACATCGACCTCGCCGCCCGTGACGGCGAGTTTCGCGAGATCGAACGCGGCGGTTCCTCCGGCGCCATCGCGCATGCGAACCGACTTGGCCTCGACGTGTGCATCCTCCACCCTGATCGCAAGACCCTGGGCTGCCGATTCGACCAGCACGCGCGCACCGGCGTCGACATTGCCGTCGAGGCGTGCGGTTGTGAAACCGCGCAGGTACGGCAGCGCGCTCTTCAGCGGCAGCGCAGACAGATCGGCTGCCAGCGCCAGCTTCACGGGCGAAATGGCGACGTCGCCTTGGATACCGAGTCGGGACTGATCATCGGCTGCCAGGCTCGCGGTGAGTTTGGCCGTCGCCTCGGGGCGGTTCGACAGACCCTTCAGTTCGAGCGCGATCGGGGCGATCCGACGTGCATACCCGACTCCCTCGTCCTTGAAGTCGACCGCAGCCTCGCGGACCTGCAGATCTTCCACGTCGAAGATGAAGGGCTTCGCGGCGCTGGGCTGCGAACCAGTTTGCGGCGGCGAGTCGGATGACAGAAACAGCTGCCTGGTCGCATCGAGGCCAGCGATGGTTCCGTCGGCGCTGCGCACGACGTTCGTCTGCGCGCCATCGAGCACGACCGTGCGCAGCTTCGCGTGCGATTCGAGCGGCGCGAGGTCGGCGAGGTCGACGTCGAGCCGGCGCCACGATACGAGCGTCGTGCCGCCACGCGTCGCATAGGCGATGTCGCGCAGCGCTATCTTTCCGGAAATTGAAAGCTGCGCCGCGCGCGCCGGCATGTCCTTGGTTGCCGCGGTGGCGCGTCGGAAGTGCACGTGCAGATCGGTGTCGAGCGTGCCACTCTTCAGATCGAAGTTCGGCCGCAGCGGCAGGTAACCCAGATAGCGCGGCAACTCGATGCCGGTGAGTTTCAGCGCAACACTGGTGTCGAGTGATGCGTCGAAAGGCTGCGCCTCGGCGGTCAATGCGATCGGGTCGCCGTCGAGCCGGGCCGAGAACGCCGGCTTCACCTTGATCTGGACATCATCCGGCAGGCTCGAGATGAACGGTATGCCGAGCTTGATCGCGTCGAGCGTGTGCTTTGCCTTCAGCACGCGATCGTCGAACGCGATCGCCGCGTCGTCGAGCTCGACGTTGTACAGGGCAAAGCGGGCCGGTTCGGGGCTCGCCGGTTTCGCCTGCAGGCGATCGACGATGTCGCTGAAGTTGAACCGATTCTTGTCCAGCCGCACGATGTTGGCGTGTACGCCGTGTGCCTGGAGCGCCTCGATCACTGGGGCAAGGTGGCGCAGCGATACGATGGACAGGTCGATTCCGAGCGCGTCGACGCTCAGCAGCGGTGTCAATTCATCGGGCAGGCCGGCGATACTGAGTTGGCGCAGCGTCGCCTTCAGCGTGAACGGATTGAACCGAACCTCGCCGACGTGCATCTGACGGCCGATTTCGCGTGAACCGGCCGATTCGATGCCCCAGCGCACCGCTGCCGGAATTCCGAGCGCCAGGCCGACGAAGATGACGGCCAGCACGCCCGCCGCGATCAGCGAGGCGCGCGTCAACTTGCGCGGAATCTGCATGGCGTTCAAGCAGGCCTTTGACCGGCGCCTACTCTATTCCCATGAGCTGCAGCAGGTCGTGCGGCTGGTCAATGACGTAATCACCGCCCCATGCGCGGATATCTGCGTCGCTGCCGAGATAACCGTAGGCGGCGATCACGGTGGCGGTTCCCGCGGCGCGCCCGGCCTGCACGTCGCGCAGATCGTCGCCGACGTACATCGATGCGTCGGCCGTCTTGCCGGCTTGCTCGATGGCGTGCAGCACGGGAGCGGGGTGTGGCTTTGTGTGCGGAGTCGAATCGCCGCTGACAACGCAAGCGACACGGTCACCGAGCCCGAGCCGCTCGACCAGCGGGACGGTGAACCTCGCGATCTTGTTGGTCACGATGCCCCAGCGGACGCCCGCCTGCTCGAGCGCTGTCAGCGTCTCGTCCATTCCGTCGAACAGGCGCGAATGAACGCACAAGGCCTGTTCGTAGTAATCGAGGAACTGCTGTCGCAGCGATTCGTAGTCGGCGTCGCCGGGAACCCGGCCGAGCGCACGCCCGATCAAGCCGCGCGCGCCGTGGCTGGCCATCGGGCGCAACTGTGCGAGCGGCAGCGGTTCGAGCCCGCGCTCCGCCCGCTGGCGATTGGCGGCGGCTGCCAGGTCCGGCGCAGTGTCGACCAATGTGCCGTCGAGGTCGAACAGCACCAACTCGACGCGCGCGGTCACGGTTTGCGGCACGCCATCAGGTAGTTCACGTCGGTGTCCCCGCCGAGCGCGAAACGGCGCGTCAGCGGGTTGTAGGTCATTCCCAGTATCTCCACCACCGACAGCCCCGCTTCGCGGGCAAACTGTGCCAGCTCGCTCGGCCGGATGAACTTGGCATATTCGTGCGTTCCCTGCGGCAAGAGGCGCAACACGTATTCGGCGCCGACGATGGCGAACAGGAACGACTTGGCGTTGCGATTGATCGTCGAGAAGAAGACCGTTCCTCCGGGTCGCACGAGCGCCGTGCATGCGCGCACGGTCTGCGCGGGATCGGGCACGTGTTCGAGCATCTCCATGCAGGTGACGACATCGAAACTGCCGGGCATCCGCGTCGCCAGATCCTCGGCCGATGTCTTGCGGTAGCTCACGCGCGCGCCGCTTTCGAGCGCGTGCAGTTCCGCGACCTGCAAGGGCTTGTCGGACAGGTCGATGCCGGTCACTTCGGCTCCGCGTGCCGCCATCGACTCGGCGAGGATGCCGCCGCCGCAGCCGACGTCGAGGACGCGCTTGCCGGCGAGCGGCGCGATGCCGTCGATCCAGTCGAGCCGCAGCGGATTCATCTCGTGCAGCGGCCGCATGGTCCCGTTGGGATCCCACCAGCGATGCGCAAGGTCGCCAAACTTGCGCAGTTCCGCTTCGTCGACGTTGGCGCTCATTGCATCCTGCAACCGTTCGAGGTCCAGATACTAGCGCCAGGCCATCATGCGTTCGGCGTAAGCGTGCGGGTGCGGCCGCTGGCGCACCGGACTAACCGCTTCTGGGGACATTTCGCAACATGTGGCTGGCTGCGCGATCATCGCATTGGCTTAGATTTCGATGCGTTTGCACTGACGGAGCAGCAGCATGAGACTTTCCATCATCGCCAGCCTGGTATCTGGCATGTTCGTTGCCGGCGGGACGGCGGCGCAGGCGGCGGCGCAACCGCCCGCGGCGGCACACTTCGCAGCGCCGGAGGAAGTGCAGCCGGTGCCGGGCGCGCGCCCGATCGAGATGAAATCGATCGACGCGCTGCGCGGCGATGGGCTGTTCTATTTCTCCGGCACCCGCGTGGTCAACCTGCGGGCGGCCGACAAGCCGCAGGGCGATCGCTATCCGCTGACCGAATCGACGTCCGATCTCGGAATCAGCGCATTCAGCGCGAACATCGATGTGCAGAATTTCGTGCGCGACGGCGAGCGGCGACCCATCGGCGATCCGGACTTCGCGGTGCCGGCGCCCGACGGCAGCATGCAGCTGACCTACAACGCCGCGCATCCGCTGCGGCTGGCGGTAACGATCAGGGGTTACGACGTATCCGGGCTGCAGATCGCCGACTTCCTGCGCACCTCGGAGAACTATGCGCGACCCGATGCTGCGAAAGCCGCTGGCGCGCGCTTTCCTGCCGGTTCGGTCGCGTACATCGCCGATGCGCGCTTTGCCGACGACGTGCTGATGCTGCCGCGGCGGGAATCGTTCACCGGGGCGGCCAACGTCAAGCAGATGGTGGCGAACTTCTCGAAGGACGTGCCATTTTGCCTCGCGTACGAGGACCGCGACGGTGCCACGCCATATGCGCTGCACTTTCGGGGCAGCGGCAGCAAGGGCAAGACGGAGTTGTTCCGCGCCAAGAGCGGAACCATGTTCTGTGCAAGGGCGACCGATCAACCGGTTGCGGAAGGGACGTGGGAGGATCGCGTCGTCGGCGGGACCCACGCGATCGTGCTGTCGTTCCCTGCCAACGTGGACCCGCTGGACACGGGCGTGACGCCCGCGGAGCGCAACGCGGCGAAAATCGCGTTCATCGAGCCCACCAAGGGCACGCCCGGCGTGCGGCCCGGGAAGCTATATCGCGCTGGCGTCCGGATCGTTGACTTCCAGTACCGCTTCAATAGCACGGCGGCAATGGCGATCCGGTCCGCACTCGGCGTTCCGTAAGCGACGCGAAGAAGAGACCGAAAAAAAGAGCCCCGCATGTGCGGGGCTCAGTTTTCCGTGCGATCGATACGTCAGCGGCGGATGGTGCGCGTGCCGACGACTTCGATTTCCACCCGACGGTTCTTGGCGCGACCGGCCGCGGTCTTGTTGTCGGCGACCGGCTGCCGCTCGCCCTTACCCTCGGTGTAGATGCGGTTGGCCTCGATACCCTTCTTGACCAGGTACGCCTTGACCGCTTCCGCACGCCGCATCGACAGCTTGTCGTTGTAGGCATCGGAACCGATCGAGTCGGTGTGACCCACCGCGACGATCACCTCCAGGTTCACGCCCGCCAGTTTCGACACCAGGTCGTCCAGCTTCGCCGTCGCTTCCGGCTTCAGAACGGACTTGTCGAAGTCGAACAGCGCGTCAGCCGCAAACGTGACCTTCTCGCTCGTCGGCGCGGGCGGCGGCGGCGGCGGGGGTGGCGGGGGTGGTGCAGGCGGAGCCGCCGGCGGCGGCGGGGGTGGTGGCGGAGGCGGCTCGCACACGTCCTTCGGCAGTGCGGCCTTGTCGCAGGCGCAACCCGCGCCCTTGGGCCCGCCCTGCGAGGCAAGCTGCGTCGACCACCATGGCGTGCGCCAGCACAGGCCGAACGGATCCATCACGACATTGCCACGGCCATCGATTGCATAAGCCGGCGCATTGGCTTGACCGTTGATGTCCTTGCTCTGCGCAAGGGCGGCGCCTGTCACGGTCACCATCGCCGCAGCGACCAGGCAACCGAGCTTCGCGGATTTCTTCATGATTCTCCTCACTCGAGTACGCAGAATTCTGCACCGGATCGTGCGCGGGAAGCCGTCAAAACGCAACTTCC
>JBLMYK010000152.1:0-4611 GCA_050258235.1 Gemmatimonadota bacterium
ATTCGCCGCTGCGATGGTTGCCGACCAGCGCACGCAGGCGCAGTCGTCCGCTTTCGATTTCCGCATAGGCGGCCAGCGGAACCTCGCAGCTTCCGCCCAATCCGCGCGACACCGCGCGCTCGGCCATCGCCACGGCCCGCGTCGCAGCGTGCTCGAGCGGCGCGACCGCGGCGGCGGCTTCGGCGTTGCCGGCGACGATTTCGATGCCGAGCGCGCCCTGCCCGGGCGCCGGAAGGAATGTCGACGTCGGCAGGATCTGCCGGATGCGCGACGCCAGGCCAAGACGCTTCAGTCCCGCCGCGGCCATCAGCAGCGCGTCGAAGTCGCCGCGATCGAGTTTCGCAAGCCGGGTCCCCACGTTGCCGCGCACCGGCTGGATGTCCAGATATGGGTAGCGTGCGCGCAACATCAGCTCGCGTCGCAGGCTCGAGGTGCCGACCTTCGCGCCGCGCGGCAGGTCGTCGAGCGACGCAAAGCGCGGCGAGACGAAGCAGTCGCGCGGGTCTTCGCGCTCCATCACGGCCGCCAGCCGGAACTCCGGCGCCAGCTCCATCGGCACGTCCTTCAGCGAATGCACGGCAAGGTGGGCGCGCCCCTCGAGCAGCGCGACCTCGAGCTCCTTGATGAAGAGCCCCTTGCCGCCGACCTTCGACAGCGCACGATCGAGGATCTCGTCGCCGCGCGTCGTCATGCCGAGCAGGTCGACTCGCGCATTCGAATGCAATTCGCGCAGCCGCGCCTGCACATGTTTCGCCTGCCACAGCGCAAGCGGGCTTTGACGGGTGGCAATGATCCAGTGCGATGCCATCGATACGGGTTCCCAACGAACAGCCGCGAACTGTAGCGCGTCTGCAAGCTCCGCAGCGATCGTGTCCGCGCACCCGGCTCGCGTCCCGGCGTACGCTTCGGCCGACAACCGAAGCGAGGTCTGCCATGCGCCTGAGTACCAGTGCCCGCGGGGTCTTTCCGATCGCGCCGACCCCGTTTCTCGACGACGGCCGGATCGATCCTGCGTCGATCGACCGCATGACGGATTTCTTCGTCGGCTGCGGTGCGACCGGCATCACCGTGCTCGGGCAGCTCGGTGAAGCGCCGAAGCTGGAGCACGCCGAATCGGTAGCGGTCGCGTCGCAGGTGATCCGGCGCGCGAGCGCGTTGCCAGTGGTCGTCGGCGTGTCGGCGCCGGGTTTCGCCGCGATGCGCGCATTGACGCGCGAAGTGATGGATGCCGGCGCCGCGGGCGTGATGATCGCGCCGCCGAACACGCTGCGCACCGACGATCAGATCGTCGCCTATTACGCCCAGGCGGCGCAGGCGATCGGTCCCGACGTTCCCTTCGTGCTGCAGGACTACCCGCTGACGTTCTCGGTGCAGATGAGCCCCGCCGTGATAAAGCGCATCGTCAATGACGTTGCCTCGTGCGTGATGCTGAAGCACGAAGACTGGCCGGGGCTGGACAAGATCTCCCGCCTGCGGGAATTCGAGCGCGACGGCTCGATGCGGCACATCTCGATCCTGTGCGGCAATGGCGGGCTGTTCCTCGACTACGAGATGGAACGCGGCGCCGACGGCGCCAACACCGGCTACTGCTTTCCGGACATGCTGTGCGACGTGGTTCGGCTGTCTGCGGCCGGCCGCCGCGAAGAGGCACATGATCTCTTCGACGCGCACCTGCCGCTGATTCGCTACGAACAACAGCCCGGCGCCGGCCTGGCGGTGCGCAAGTACGTGCTGATGCGTCGAGGCATCCTGGCATCGGCTGCGCAGCGGACGCCCGCCAGCGCGCTTTCGCCGGCAGCGCGCGCCGAGGTCGAACACCTGCTCGAGCGACTGGCGCGGCGCGACCCGCGCGCGCGCCTCGCGGCGGCGTAGGGAACCCAGGCGGCTACGTCTTCGCCGCCGCCTTCACGCTCGGCCACTGGCGGCGCGAGATCGGCAGGCGCTCGCCGAGATCCTTCAGCATGACCTCCCAGTGGCCTTCGCCGGCTTCGCCGTCCTCGTGCACCTCGCCCTTCACGCGCTGGAAGCCAAGGATCGATTTGCGCGCGACCAGCGCGTTGCGGTGGATGCGCACGAAGCGCTCGCCGAATTCTCCTTCCAGCGAGGTCAGCGACTCCTCCGTCAGGTGCTCGCGCTGCGCGGTGCGGATCGTCACGTACTTCAGCTCCGCCCGCAGGTAGACGATCTCGTCGACCGGGATCAGCACCATGCGCCCGCGCTCGGACACGGTCAGGTGCGTGCGCTGGTTGCCGAGCGCGCGCGCGACTTCCTCCAGCCGGGGCTCGTTCGTTCGCAGCGCCTTGGCGCGGTTCAGCGCCCCGGCCAGGCGCTCGACCCGCACCGGCTTCAGCAGATAGTCGATCGCCTGCACCTCGAACGCCTCCAGCGCGTGCTCGTCGAAGGCGGTGACGAAGATCACCGCCGGCGGCGCCTCGCGCGCGGCCAGATGCCGCGCGACCTCGATGCCGTTCATGCCCGGCATGTGGATGTCGAGCAGCACGATCGCTGGCTGCTCGCGGTCAACCATGTCGAGCGCCGCCATGCCGCTGTCGGCCTCGATCACGGTGATCCCCCCCTCCCCGCGATCGACTTCTGCCAGCAATTGGCGCATGCGCACCCGCGCCGGAGGTTCGTCATCGACGATCAGGACTTTGAGTGTCACTTTTGCTCCACCGGTATGGTCAGGGTGAGTTCGAAGCGATCATTGCGCACGCGCGTCTCCAGCCGCGCCTCCAGATCGTAGATCAGCGCCAGCCGGCCCCGAATATTAGTCAATCCGATCTGGTTGCCCTCGCGCTGGATCGGGTCGCGCGCGATCGGGTTGCTGACGAACACCTCGAGGTTGAACCCGCGCTGTCGTACCTGCACCACGATCTCGCAGTCGCCGGCCAGCTTTTCTGCGCCATACCGGACCGCGTTCTCGATCAGCGGCTGCAGCAGCAGCTGCGGCACCTCGGCACGCGGGTGCAGCGCGCCGATCTGCCAGTCGACCTTCAGCCGGTCGCCGAGGCGGGTCTGCTCGATTTCCACGTACTTGCGGCACAGGTCCAGCTCCTGCTCGATCGGCACCAGCTTGCGCACGTCGCCCATCACCGCGCGGATCAGATCCGCGATCGACTCCAGCATGCGTTCGGCGCGCGCCGGATCGGTGCGCACGATCGAAACCGCGGCGTTCAGGCTGTTGAAGAAGAAATGCGGGCGGATGCGGGACTGCAGCGCCTGGTATTTCGCCTCCGCGAGCACCGGTGAATAGGCGCGCGCCCGCAGCTCGAGATAGCGCTGGATCACGATGCCGGCCGCCAGCGCGGCGACCAGCATGCCCAAGGTTGGTGCACGCAGCGCGCCCTGTGCGGTCGCGGTCAGAATGGGCACGACGATCAGCATCGCGGCAAGCGGCGTGCCCCACGCGATGGCACGCTGCAGCTGTGCCGACAACGGAGGCAGACCCCGTCGCAACAGGCACCAGATCAGCAACGAGACGAGCGTGACGGGCTCCGCGATCGCGGCTTGCGCCAGAAAACTGCGCAGCAGCGCGGACCAGGAGTCGGCGACGACCGCCGCACCGATGATCGCCGCGGCGTTCACCGCGAGCGCGACCCGCAGGATCACCCCGAAATTGCAGCCGTCCGGCACGACCAGGCGTGGCGTCGGCGCCGCCGTCTCGTCCCGCGAACCGATGTAGATGTCGACTTTTCCTGGCGCTTTGCGCACGAACTTATACTTGTTTGAAAGTGCCGTTCCGCGCGCCCTCGCGTGGACCGGCATCGCCGAAGCCCGCATCATCGCCTTGCGCGGCCCATGCAAGCAAGCCGGTCCACTGAAGATGACCAAACACGAATCGTCGCTGCATGCCAAGGAAAGCGGATGGTCCGGTCGTTTTGCCGAGCCGGTGGCGGACTTCGTGCTGCGCTACACGGCAAGCGTCGGGTTCGATCATCGCCTGGCGCTCGCCGACATCCACGGCTCGGCGGCGCATGCAGCGATGCTGGCGCACGTAGGCGTGCTGTCGGCGCAGGATCTGGCGGCGATCGAGTCCGGCCTGACGCAGATCCGCGGCGAAATCGAGCGCGGCGAGTTCAAATGGCAGCTCGAACTCGAAGACGTGCACCTGAACATCGAGAAGCGGCTGACCGAACTGATCGGCGACGCCGGCAAGCGGCTACACACGGGCCGCTCGCGCAACGACCAGGTGGCGACCGACCTGCGGCTTTGGCTGCGCGGCCAGATCGACCACATCCTGGAAACGCTTACGCAGGTGCAGCGCGCGCTGGTGTCGCAGGCCGCCGATCACGCGGGCGCGGTGATGCCCGGTTTCACGCACCTGCAGGTCGCGCAGCCGGTCACCTTCGGGCACCACCTGCTCGCATATGTCGAAATGTTCGAGCGCGACCGCGAAAGACTGCTGGACGCACGGCGCCGCGTGAACCGCCTGCCGCTCGGGGCCGCGGCACTCGCGGGCACCACGTTTCCGATCGACCGCGGCTTCGTGGCCGCAAGGCTCGGCTTCGAGGCCGTGTGCGAGAACTCGCTCGACGCGGTCAGCGACCGGGATTTTGCGATCGAATTCTGCGCCGGGGCCGCCGTGCTGATGATGCACGTTTCGCGCCTGAG
>JBLMYK010000153.1:0-9424 GCA_050258235.1 Gemmatimonadota bacterium
CCGATTCGGGCAGCACGCCCACGCCGACCGCGGCCTCGATCATCCGGCACGCGGCTTCGAAATTGCCGACGTGGATGCGCAGCTTGATGCGCCGGTGCAGCGCGTCGCAGATCTGCTGCAGGAAGGCGTGGATCGCGCTTGCCTCGTGCAGGCCGACGTGGTCGAGATCGAGCGTGTCCGCAAACTCGACCTGCTTTGCGCCGGCGAGCGGATGGCCGCGCGGGACGACCAGCACCAGGCGGTCGCGGCGATACGGAATCACCTCGAGGTTCTCTGTGCGAACGCTGCCGGCGGCGATGCCGATGTCGGTCTGGCCTTCGCTGACCGCGCGCACGATGTCGTGGCTGAGGCGCTCGCGCAGGTCGATGTTCACGTCGGGATGGGTCAGCAGGTACTTGTGCAGCACCGGCGGCAGGAACTCGCCGAGCGCGGTCGTGTTGGCGAACACGCGCAGATGGCCCTTGATCCCCTTTGCGTACTCCTGCAGATCGGCGCGCAGGTGTTCGAGCTGCGCCAGCACCTGCCGCGCGTGGAAGACGAAGGCCTGGCCGGGCGGCGTCAGGGTCACGCCCTGACTGGTTCGGTACAAGAGCTTGGTGCCGATGCCTTCCTCGAGGTTCTTGATGCGCGTGCTGGCTGCCGGCACCGACAGGTGCGCGGCCTCCGCGCCGCGGGTCAGGCTGTTGCATTCGGCAACCCGCACCATCAGGCGCAGATCGACCAGATCGAAGTGCAGGGACATCGCGCCGGCGCGCTAACGCTCGCCCGATTCGCGCGTCGCCTCGTAGCGGGCCTTTGCTTCCGCGTTCGGCGGATAAAGCCCCGGCAGCGGCACGCCGCGCTCGACCTCCTGCATGATCCAGTTCTCGAGACGTTCCTGTTCCGGCGCAACCTGCAGCACGTGATCGAGCAGCGCCGCGGGAATCAGCACCGCGCCGTCGTCGTCGACGACCACGACGTCATCCGGGAACACCGCCACTCCGCCGCAGCCGATCGGCTCCTGCCAGTTGACGAAGGTGAGCCCGGCGACCGAAGGCGGCGCCGCCACGCCGCGCGACCACACCGGCAGTCCGGTCGCCAGCACGCCGGCGACGTCGCGCAGCGCGCCGTCGGTGACCAGCGCGGCCACGCCGCGCTTGCGCCTGCGCGCGCCCAGGATGTCGCCGAAGATGCCGGCGTCGGTCACGCCCATCGCGTCGGCCACCACGATGCAGCCCGGGGGCATTGCCTCGATCGCCGCGCGCGTGGAGATCGGCTTCGCCCACGACTCCGGCGTGGCGAGGTCCTCGCGCGCCGGAACGAAGCGCAGCGTGAAGGCCCGTCCGACGAGGCGCGGCTGCCCGCTGCGCAGCGGCTTCGTGGCGCGCATCCACACGTTGCGCAGGCCCTTCTTCAGCAGGACCGTGGTCAGGGTGGCGGTGGAAACGCGCGACAACGTCGCGACGATGTCGCGTCCGGCGGGGGCAGCTTGGCTCATTCGGCGAACATCCAGGGGTGGAGAACGCCGAGCCTGCCACGTTTTGCCGTGGCAGATCAACTGCGGCGCGCGGCCTTAGAAATCCGGCTGGCCGAACTGCGGAAACAGCACGTTGTTTTCGAGATGGATGTGCTGCATCACGTCGTCGACCAGCTTGCGCGTTCCCGCGTACAGCGCGATCCAGCTGGTGCAGGCGTCGGCCGGCGGCACGTGGCCGCGGGTCAACGTCTCTAGGCGGCGCAGGCGCTCGCCGTGCTCCACGTGCTCGTGCTGCATCATCGCGATCGGATGCACGATCATCGGCGTGCCGCCGGCGCGCATCATCGGAAACAGCACCTGTTCTTCCTTCTGCATGTGCGCGTCGAGCTCGGCGGCGATGTTCCGCAGCATCGCGGCCAGGCCGCGCGGAACGTCCGGATGTCCCTGGTGGACCGCCTCGACGCGCTGCGCCAGCTCGATCAGCTCGGGCAGTTCGCGCCGGTGCGTGTCGTGATAGCGGGTCAGGATGTGATCGATCAGCGTGCGTGCCTCGGTCGGCGCCGTGTCGCTGCCCGCGTCGAGTCCGTGCAGCGCACGTTCGATTTCATTCACGTCCAGCCCGCGTTCCTTGGCCGCCGCGCGCAGCGTGTCGGCGCCACCGCAGCAGAAGTCGAGGCCGTAGCGGCGGAACACCGCGGACGCGCCGGACAGCTGGCGGGCAATCTGGCCCAGGGGAAGGTCGCTCAGTCTTCGGCTCGTGGCCTGGGAGACGGGAGATGTGACAGTGTTCATCTTTGCTCCTGCATCGGTCGGTTCGATCAGATCGGGTGCAGCGTGCCCGCCTCGGATCGCCGTGCAAATGTGCTGGATCAAAAACGGCCGGAGGGGTTACCTCGGAAGTAAGAGGTGCGCGACGGAACCCATGGGGTAAGCGGGGCCTGTTAACGTGACTTTCTGCCGCGTCACGGCGTCGCTATAGTCAATGGACGTCGCGGACCCGTGCTGCCGACTGCGGCGCGACGCTCGGAGGAGAACATGACGGACAGCATCAAGTACACGCTCGACGAAAAGCGCATCCCGAAGCGCTGGTACAACCTGATGGCCGACCTGCCGTCGCCGCCGCCGCCGGTGCTGCATCCCGGGACGCTGAAGCCGGTGGGACCGGACGATCTGGCGCCGCTGTTTCCGATGTCGCTGATCATGCAGGAGGTGGCGACGGAGCGCGAGATCGATATCCCGGAGCCGGTGCGCGAGGTCTACAAGCAATGGCGCGTGACGCCGCTGTACCGCGCGCGGCGGCTGGAAAGAGCGCTGCAGACGCCGGCACGCATCTACTACAAGTACGAAGGGGTCAGCCCGGCCGGCAGCCACAAGCCGAACACCGCGGTCGCGCAGGCGTTCTACAACAAGGAAGCCGGCGTGAAGAAGATCACCACCGAAACCGGCGCCGGGCAATGGGGGTCGGCGCTCGCCTTCGCCGGAGCCGTGTTCGACATCGAGGTGCAGGTCTTCATGGTGCGCGTGTCGTACAACCAGAAGCCGTACCGGCGCGCGCTGATGGAGACCTACGGCGCGAAGTGCGTGGCCAGCCCGTCGATGGAGACGAACTACGGGCGCAGCGTGCTCGCCAAGTCGCCCGACAACAACGGCAGTCTCGGCATCGCGATCTCCGAGGCGGTCGAGATCGCGGCCAGCCGCGACGACACCAAGTATGCGCTGGGCTCCGTGCTCAACCACGTGCTGCTGCACCAGACGGTGATCGGGCAGGAGGCGATCGCGCAGCTCGAGATCGCGAACGACTATCCGGATGTGATCGTCGGATGCACCGGCGGCGGGTCGAACTTCGCCGGCATCGTGTTTCCGTTCCTCGGCGCGCACCTGCGCGGCGGCCGGAAGGTGCGCATCGTCGCCGTCGAGCCTTCCGCCTGTCCGAGCCTGACGCGCGGCCGATACGCGTACGACTTCGGCGACACCGGCCACATGACGCCGCTGGCGAAGATGCACACGCTCGGGTCGACTTTCATTCCGCCGGGATTCCACGCCGGCGGCTTGCGCTACCACGGCATGGCGCCGCTCGTATCCCACATCAAGGAACTCGGCCTGATCGAGGCGCGCGCCTACCACCAGACGCAGTGCTTCGAAGCGGGCGTCTTCTTCGCGCGCCACGAGGGCATCGTCCCCGCGCCGGAAGCGAATCACGCGGTCAAGGGCGCTATCGACGAGGCGCTACGCTGCCGCGAGGAAGGCAAGAGCCGCGCGATCCTGTTCAACCTGTGCGGTCACGGGCATTTCGACATGCAGGCCTACATGGACTACTTCGCCGGCAAGCTCGCCGACCAGGACTACGACGAACGCGAACTGGCGATGGCGCTGGCCGGCCTGCCCAGCGTACCCGAGCCGGCGTAGCGCGTCGCCGGGCCGGGCGGGGATGCGCGCCAGCGGAAGATTGCCGTGCGCGGCGCTGTGGTTTGCGTCGGCGTCTGCCCTTGCACAGACGGTCACCTATGACGGGGGAACCGGCGTCCTGAGCATTCCCGCCGTGCAGGTCGGAGCCGCGACGTACGTGAACGTCACGTTGCGCAACATAGGCAACTACGTGTTCGCGCTGCAGACCGCGTCGGAGCAGGTTCCGCCGGCGCCGGCGAGCGTCGCCTACGATCCGGCCACCGGCATCCTGTCGGTTCCGACAGTTGCCGTCGGCACGCTGACCTACATCGACGTCACGCTGCGCAATGTCGGCAACTACACCTTCAACCTGCTGACGGCGACAGAGCAGCCGCCGACAGGTCCGCTGACGGCGCCGGTGAATCCGATCGACACCGCGAGCCGCAGCGAGGTCATCGCGCGCTGGTACGACACCTACGTCGACAACACGCCGTTCTCGTGGACCGGGAACGTTGCCGGCTGCGTGGCAGGCGACACGCCGACCGCATTCAAGCTCGCTGTGCTCAAGCGCCTGAACTACTACCGCGCGATGGCAGGGCTGCCGGGCAACCTGCTGCTCGACCTGACCTTCTCGGCCAAGGCGCAACAGGCCGCGCTGATGATGGATGCAGCCGACAGCTTGAGCCATTTCCCGTCGACCGGCTGGCCTTGCTACAGCGCCGACGGGGCGGAGGCAGCCGGCAGGTCGAATCTCGCGTACTCGACGTTCCCGCGCAGCGTATCGATCCTCGATGGCTACATCAGCGATCGCGGCGGAAACAACTTCGCAGTCGGCCATCGGCGCTGGATCCTGTATTCGCGCCTGGCGACCGTCGGCAGCGGAGACGCGCCGCAAGCCAATGCGCTGTGGGTGCTCGGGTCCGGGACCACGGGCGCGGCTGCGGCCAGGATCGGCGTGCCCTGGCCGCCGTCGGGCTTCTTCCCACGACCCTTGCAGGGACCCGGCGACCGGTTCTCGTATTCGTGTCCCGGGGCCGATTTCTCCATCGCGACCGTCACGATGCGCGGCGACATCGGCCAGGCGATCGCGACGCGCACCGAAAGCCGCACGGACAATGGCTACGGGGACAACACGCTCGTCTGGTCGGTAGACATGACGGCATCGCCGGCGAGTGGTTGGGATCGCGGCATCGCCGATACCGCGGTCAGCATCGACATCGCCGGCATAGCCAACTGCGCTGCGGGCGCCACCGCAAGCTACGCGGTGACTTTTATCACGCCCTAGTCGAGTTCAGCGCAGGTTGCCGGTGTGGCCGAGGGAATAGCGGCCAGGCTGCGGCCACACCGTCAGGCCGTGCGGCTCCTTCGGCGACGAGATCGTCGCCAGCAGCGCGCCGGTAGTCGTGTCGAACACGTAGATGACGTCGTCGTAGCGGCCCGACAGCCACAGCGTCTTGCCGTCCGCGCTGACGTTGCCCATGTCGGGGCTGCCACCCCCGGGAATCGGCCAGGTCTTCTCGACCTTGCGCGTGGCGAAGTCGATCACCGCCACGCTGCCCTTGCCGTGCGGGGGACCCCACACCTTGTTCGAGCCGCGATTGGCGACGTACAGCTTCTTGCCGTCGCGGCTCGGATACAGGCCGTGCGTGCCGACCCCGGTTGCGATGAAGCCGATCTTGGTGAACGAATCGCCGTCGATCAGGTGCACGCCGTCGGACTTCATGTCCGCGACGAAGAACACCTTGCCGTCGGGCGACACGCGGATGTCCTGCGGCATGCGTCCCTTGCCGAGCGACAGGTAACCCGCCACCTTGCGGTTCGGCAGGTCGATCTTCGCCAGGCCAGCGCCGAACTCGCAGGTGAAGATCACGTACTTGCCGTCGATCGAGAAGTCCGCGTGATTGATGCCGGGGCACTGCGGCACGGAGATCGAATACTGCATCGCCATCGTGTGCGGGTCGCGGAAGTCGAGCCGCTTCCTTGATTCGGCCACCACGATCGCCGATGCGCCGTCGGGCGTGAAGTACATGTTGTACGGATCGTCGACCACGATGTTCTTGCCCGGCTTGCCGGTCTTCGGATCGATCGGCGTCAGCGTGCCATCGGTGCGGCCTTCCGCATTGTTGGTCACCCACAGGGTCTGCAGATCCCACGACGGAACGATGTGCTGCGGATTGATACCCGCCTTGAAGCGGTCGACCACCTTCATCGTTGCGGGGTCGATCACCGTCACGTCGTTCGACTGCCGGTTCGGCACGTAGATGCGCGCCAGGTGGCCGGCGACGGCGGGGCTGAGCTTGCCGGCGGTGGTCTCGCTGTACAGATTGTGCGGGTCGGGCGTCGGCGGCATCTGCGCCGCGACCGGGACGGACGCTGCGCCCAGCGCGCAGAAGGCAATGAACGGCAGGCGGATACGCAGATTCTTCATTTCGTGTCGTTGACCTCGGGAGGGATGAAGCGCCGCGCTTTGCGGGTGCGGCAAGCATGATCTGGTGACGCGCGGCTATCGACGTGCAGTCGCCTTTCTGATGGCTTCAACTGTTTGCGTGACGATCAGGTTGACACCAAGCTGGCCGAGTTCCGCGCTCGAGCGGCGCGGGTCGCCGTAGACGCCGTCGGCGCGGCCAGGGTGCGGCTCCGCGTGCAGCCGGTCGGCGCGCACCAGGTGCGGATCGATCGCAAGCGCCAGCGACGTGTCGGCAAGCCCGGCATGCGTGCCGATCTCCTCGGCGCTGAAGCCGCGCTGTTTCAGCAGTTGCGGATACGCGGTTTCCGTCGCGTGGTAGTACTCCGGCACCGCGTGCACGCGCGCGCCGCTGGCGGCCCACTCGCGGTTCAGCCGTGCCGCGACCGCGCGCAGGCTCTTCTGATAGCCGCCGTGGTCGCCGAGCAGCACGATGTCGCGGAAACCGTGGTGCCTGAAGCTGCGCGCGGCCGACTCGACCACTTTCTCGAAGATCGGTTCGGGCACCGTGATCGTGCCCGCAAACCGCATGTGCGCGGTCGGCGGATCGATGTTGCCTTCGGCCACGTACGGCAGCACCGGCGCCACCAGCGCGTTGCCCAGCGCCCGCGCGATCTTCTCCGACAGCAGCTTCACGCGCACGTTGTGCTTGCCGAGCACCATCGCCGGCCCGTTCTGCTCGGTGCCGCCGATCGGCATGATGATCGTGGACTTGCCTGCCGCGATCGCGTCGCGCAGTTCGGTCCAGGTCAGCTCCTCCAGCAGCACCGTTTGTGGCGGCTGTGCGAGCGCGGGCACGCCGACGATCAACAGCAGGGCAAGACAGAACGTGCGCGCGTTCGCGATCATGCGCGCATCATATCGGCCCGCGCGCGCCGGCTCGCGCTAGCGTTGCGCGCAATGCAGCCTGTAATCGTCCTGCGCGCGGCGCAGTTCGAGCTCGATCGACGCGGCGTGACCCGGTGCCGCCGCGTTCAGATCGCGCTGGTAGAACGTGATGCTGCGGTCGAGTTCGGCGCAGGCGCGGCGCTGCTGCGCGATCTGCTCGTTCAGGCGCTGGTTTTCCAGCCAGGGATCGAACGTCTCCTTCTTCGCCGGCGCGATCTTCCCGCTCGGTGCCTTTGCGGATTCCGGCTTGCCCGATGCATCCGGAACCTCGACCGCGGGTTCGCGCTCGACGGTCCGTGCGGCGCGTGAACCTGCAGGGCAGGGCGTGTTGCTGTAGGAAACGCCCCCGCGCGCCGATTCGCAGCGAAAGATCGTGGGCTCGTCGGCTGCGACCGCGGAAGCGGCAGAAAGCAGCAGGGCCGAACAAATCACCCAGTCACGCGGCAGTCTGAACATCGGCGTGCCTCCTGCGGCAAGTGCAGGCTCAGTTTAGTCGGGAAGCCGCAAAGAGTGGACGAGACACGCCGCCGGGGTCGTCCGTTCGCACGGCTCCTGCGCCGCGCATCGGCGGGATCGTCAATGCTCGCAAACGCGATGCCCCGCGCTTTTGCGCGGGCAGCGGTGCGCCGGAAAAGCGTGGCCGCGGTCGCGGCTCAGCGGCCGCGTTCCCAGCGCCCGCCGTGCAGGCGCCAGCCATCACGGTCGCGGTCCCAGCGGTGCGGAACCCAGTGGTAGCCCGGTCGCGGCGCTTCCCAGTGACCGCCGACCCAGACATGACGGTTGCCGCTCCAGTTCCAGTAACCGCCGATCCAGATGTAGCCGGGGTACGGCGCGACGCCGACGACCTCCGCGCGCGGCGGCGGAGGCGCAGCCATCACCGGCCCGGCCCCGTAGTACGGATCCGCGGGAACGACCACGCAACCGACCAGCGCCAGAGAGAGCAGCAGCGCCGCAGCGCGGCCGGAGTTGGACCATCGATTCGATTTCACGCGACCTCCCGGCGATCGATCAGACGATGACCCTTCAACGCCGGCACCGCGACCGGGGCCGACGTGGCGATGCCGCCTGCGACCGCGAAAGTGTTTCAAATTGCGTACTGCGCGCAGCCGTTCGAATTCGACCTGCGATCTGCGAAGATTGCGTCGCCTCCGACAACACGAACGACAACATGGCGCTGCTGCAGCTCGACGAACAACAGGTCCGCACCTGGACGCGGTCGCAGAAGGACGAGTGGTGGCTTAACAACGTGTACCGCGGCGACATGCCGCAGCTGACGATTCGTTCGGCGCTGACGGGCTTCCTGCTGGGCGGCGTGCTGGCGGCCACTGCGCTCTACATCGCCGCCAAGACCGGCATCACGATCGGCGTCGGGTTGACCGCGGTGATCCTCGCGTTCGCGATCTACCGGATCATGCACGGCGCCGGGCTGGCGGCCGATTTCACGATCCTGGAAAACAACTGCACGCAGTCGATCGCCACCGCAGCGGGCTACATGGTCGCGCCGATGGTTTCCGCACTCGCCGCGTACATGCTGGTGACCGGGAAGATCATCCCCTGGTGGCACATGATCGCGTGGATGTGCGTGGTGTCGATCATCGGCGTGCTGCTCGCGTTTCCGCTGAAGCGCCGCTTCATCAACGACGAGCAGCTGCCGTTTCCCGAGGGCCGCGCCAGCGGCGTGGTGCTCGACGCGCTGTACACGGGTTCGGCCGCCGCCGGCATGTTCAAGGCGCGGCTGCTCGGTGCCACCGCGCTGCTCACCGGCCTGTACCAGGCGATCGTCAGCGACGGCTGGATGAAGCTCTTGCAGTTCAAGCTGCTGCGGATGGACCACTGGCTGGGACTGAAGGAGCCGTGGACGTTCCACGAGCGGCTCGATTCGTACTACTACGCGGCGGCGGCGCGGGTGAATGGCTACATCCCGACCATTCTCGGCACCGACATCCGCCAGCTCGGACTGCGCCTGACGCTCGACGCGGCGATGCTCGGCGTCGGCGGGCTGATGGGCATCGCGGTGGCGACGAGCTGCCTGCTCGGCGCGTTCATCAATTTCGTGATCCTGGCGCCGATCATGATCCAGGCCGGCGACATCGTGCAGCGGGTCGGGCCCAACGGCGTGGTGGTGCCGATCTCGCGCGCCGAGATCGTCAACCAGTGGTCGCTGTGGTGGGGCGTGACGATGATGGTCGTCGGCTCGCTGGTGAGCCTGCTCGGCCGGCCGGAGATCTTCA
>JBLMYK010000154.1:0-4706 GCA_050258235.1 Gemmatimonadota bacterium
TTCCATTCATTGCACTGCAGGCGCTGACCAACATGCTGTGCATCATCTTCCCGCAGATCATTCTGTGGCTGCCGAGCATGTTCTACGTACACGCGAGCGGACACTGAGCGCGCTGGTGGCATAGGACCCGCTCAGACGGGCGAAGACGCTTGCGTCGCGGCATGACCTGGCGCCCTTCGCTCGCGGAAGACCCTGACGAGCGTCTGCTGCGCTGGGGCTGGCTCGCGTGGGCGATTGGCGCATTGCTGCTTGCCGGGGCATGGTGGGGCGGCGGAGCGCTGGACCGGGCCTCGATGCTTGCCTGGACCCTGGCTGTACCGGGGATTGCACTGTGGCTGCTGTGGCCGATCTGGCGTGGCGCGCACGCATACTGGCACTGGGTGCGCGCACGGCCGCTCGCGCAATGGCATGGTTCGTACTTTGAATTCCGCGGGCGACAGGTGCGCGTGCTGTTCGACGGCGATGACATCCACGTCATCGCCAGTGACGTGTTCGACGTTCTCGAACTCTTCGGCCGCGCGCGCGATCCGGAACGGGTCCGGCAGATCGCGGGGCGCGACGGCCTGGCGCTCATGCCCGGCACGTCGCTGCTTGCGTTCACCGAGCGCGGACTCGCGGCGTGGATGGAGCGCCGCACCGATCCCGTCGCCGCCGAGTTCAAGCGCTGGTTCGAGACTCAGGTCGCGTTGCCGTACCGGCGCAGAAACGCGCTGGTGCGCGAAGAATCCGCCACGGCAGCGCGGACCTCAGGATCGCCTTGAGGGACGCCTACCGCTGCGAGCAGGCGCCGCCTGCTACATCTGCCGGAACAGGTGCGAGTAGCTGTCGGATACGAGCAGAGTCTCATCGCGCTTGCGCAGCTTGACCAGCATGCGGCCGCGGAAATCCCGCGTGACGCCCGCAATCATCGCGACGTTGACCAGCGTGGAGCGGTGGATCTGCCAGAACTGGTTGGGATCGAGTTCGTCGACCAGCTCCTTCAGCGGCTTGCGGATCAGTGCTTCGCCGTCAGCGGTGACGACGCGCGTGTATTTGTTGTCGGCCTGGAAGTAGTGGATCTCGTCGACCGTGATCAGGCGCACGTTCTGGCCGACCGACGCGTTGATCCAGCGCAGGAAGCTCTTCGGCGCGGCGACACCGCCCAGCTGGCCGATCACGCTGTCCAGTCGCGCCGGCGGGCTGCCGAGCCGCTCCTTCAGGCGGCTGACCGTGGTGAACAGCCGAGCGGCCGCAATCGGCTTCAGCACGTAATCGATCGCGCCGTGCTCGAAGGCGGCAACCGCGTGCTCGTCATACGCAGTGACGAACACCACGCGGCTCTTGCCGCTCGCCTGCCGCGCGACTTCGAGTCCCGTCGCGCCGGGCATCTGGATGTCCAGGAACAGGATGTCGGGTTTCAGCTCGTCGAGCAGGCGCAGTGCCTGCACGCCGTCGGCGGCTTCGCCGACGATGCTCAATTCGGGCCAGAGCTGGCCGAGCTGCTCGACCAGCTGGCCGCGCAGCGTGGCTTCGTCCTCGGCAACGACGGCAGTGGCGTTCATGGCGCTGTCGGAAGCCGCAGCGTGAATTGGCTGATGCCCGGACCGGGCTCGACACAGGCGAGTTCTGCACGTCCGCCGTACAGCCCGCTCAATCGTTCCCGCACGCGTTCGAGCTCGTCATCGTCCGCACACATACCCGCCGACGCGATGCGGACGACGATGTCGACCCGATGATCCGATTGTCCGACGTCGATGTCGATCGACGCCGGCATGGTCACCGAGCGTCGCACCGCGCGCTGGATCAGCGGCAACAGCAGCATCGGATAGAAGGTCCGGCACGCGGTATCACGGTCCGCCTCGATGCGCAGCTTCGGCTTGCCATCGTGCAGCGCCTGCACCACCGCGAGATAGGATTCCACCAACTCGACTTCGGCCTGGATGCTCGAGCCCGAGTCGCGCAGCCGCGGCAGCGCCACGCGCAGGTACTGGATCAGCCGGTCGAGATTGGCGGCCGCCGCGGCCGGGTCGCGTTCGTACAGGCGCTCGATGTCGACCAGCGCTTCGAACAGGAACTGCGGCTCAACCTGCGCCTGCATCGCGGCCAGGCGCGATTCGAGCACCTGCCGCGTCAGCGCCGCCTGCTCGCGCTGCTCGGCGGCGACCGCGACTTCGGCGCGCCGCCGCCGCCGGCTCATTTCGAGCACCGCGAACGACAACCCCGTGAAGAAGGCCACGTCGAGACCGAAGCTCGTCTGTATCAGCCAGTCCGGCACGTGCATCGGCTTGCCGTCGGACCTGATTTCGGCGTTGAAAGCCAGACCGAAGAGCTCGATGACGTGAGGCACCAGCAGCGCCGCAAGCAGGGCGGAGGCGGCCGCGCACAGGACCAGCCGCAGCGTGCGCGACAGCAGCGCGTCGCTGCCACGATCGGCCAGCAGCCAGCCGCATACGCAGAATGGCACGACCAGAATCGGCATCACGATGCCGGTCAGCAGCTTGGTCGATGCGTGATCCTTGGCGGCAAACTCGAAGTAGGTGGTGGCGTTGATCGCGGAAATCAGCAGGGCGACCAGCAGAAAGAATCCGAACTCACGCCAGGTGAGACTGCGCAGGATTGCGCCGATCCCGGGCGGCGCGACGACCGGCGAAGCGCCGTCGCGCGCGATCGTCTCGGTGGTCGCCGCGTTCATGCCGGCGATTCCGCGCCCGCGCGCCACGGCAGCGCCACGGTGGCAGCCACGCCGCGCGGCGTGTTGGCCGAGAGTTCCAGCACCGCGCGTGCACCGTACAGCGCGGCGAGTCGGGAGCGGATGTTCGCGAGTCCGACACCGCTGCCGCCATGTCCGCTGAAGCCGCGGCCGGTGTCGCGCACTTCGATGCGCACGTCCTCGCCGCTGCGGTGCGCGCGGATCGCGATGCTGCCTCCCTCCGGCAGCGGCGACAGGCCATGCTTGATCGCGTTCTCGATCAGCGTGCCGAGGACCAGCGGCGGCACCTCGGCGCCCAGCAGCGCGGGATCGGCGTCGATGGTGAAGTGCAGCCGCTCGCCCATCCGCATCTGCAGGATCGTCAGGTAGGCACGCGCCAGTTCGAGTTCGCGCTTCAGCGTCGAACCCCTCTGTCGCATCGATGGCAGCGCAGCGCGCAGGTATTCGATCAGGCTCTCGAGCATCTCGCGCCCGCGTGCTGGCGCTGTCTCGTACAGCCGCTTGACGTTGGCAAGAGTGTTGAACAGGAAGTGCGGCTCGATCTGCGCCTGCAGGGCCGACAGCCGCGCTTGAACCATCTGTGCCTCGAGCGTCTCGCGGGCGCAGGCGGCGTCGCTCAGGCGCCGGCGTGCACCGATCTCCTCACGAGCGAATAGCGCCAGCGCAAACCCCAGGCCGCCGACCAGGGACCACAGTCCGACGATGCCGAGACCCCAGGTCCACCTTTCCGGGATCTCGGAGAACGACAGCCCGAAGACGATCAGGCGTGCCACCGCGCCGGCCGTTGCGGCGGCAACCACGGTGGCTGCGCCGACGATATACGTGCGCGGCCGCGTCCAGTCGAACGCGCGAGCCAGCGCCAGGCCGAGTGCGATCGCGGCCAGCGCGCACACGCCGCTGATCAGCGTCTGCCGCAGGTAACGGATCCCGTCCAGCGCCCAGTTCGACAGCGGCTCGAAGTACAGGGACGGAAGCCAGCGCGTGAACGCGACGACGACACAGATGAAGAACATCGCGGCGACCGTGCCGGGGTTGAAGAAGCGCAGCAACTCGCGCCGAAACTGGCCCGCGCGCCCGCTGGCGCGGTCGGGCTCGGGGGCGGTCGTAGCGGTCGCGATGGCCATGGCGAAGTCCGGGCACAATTGTCCCGCCGGGCGCGCGCGGGTCGCAAGCAGGTGCGACGAACCGGCTCATCGCGGCGACGAATTAGCGCGGATCCGGACGAATCGGTGCGGCAGGGGTTCCTATAATCCACCGATGTCGACTCGCATGGAAACAACATCGGTTCAATCGGGCGGAGTGCATGCGCGCCGCCGCGGCGCGGCGGCCGTCGAGGCGCCGTCGCGCGGGGCGCGCCTGCTTGCCGAGGCGCGCTGGATCCTCGGGGCCGTTGCGGTGGTCGCCCTGGCGGCGATCCTGATCACCTATCAGCGCGCCGATCCCGGGTTCTCCCACACCGCATCGAGCGCCGCACTCCACAACATCGGCGGGCGCGTCGGCGCATGGATTGCGGACGTGCTGCTGCTGGTTTTCGGGGTCTCGGCGTGGCTGTGGGTGATCGGCGGTGCGGCCTGGGCGATTCGCGGGTTTCGCCGGTTGCACGCCGCATACGCGGATCGCGGCCTGCCCGACTGGCTGCAGGGGCTGGGCTTCGTGGTGCTGCTCGTCGGCAGCACCGGGCTGGAGGCACTGCGCCTGTACACCCTGAGCGTGGCGCTTCCAGGCGCGCCGGGCGGGATACTGGGCGGCCTGATCGCGGCGGGACTGCAGACTGCGCTCGGCTTCACCGGCGCCACCGTGCTTCTGCTGGTGGCGATTGCCCTCGGTGCCAGCCTGTACTTCGATTTCTCCTGGCTCGCGCTCGCCGAGCGGGTCGGGGCCTGGTTCGAATCGCTTGCGCAGCGATCGCGCGCGTCGCGCGAGGAAAAGGAGGACCGCGCGATCGGCGAGGCAGTTGCGCAGCAGCGCGAACAGCGCCTCGAGCAGGAGCGCGAGCGGATTGACGAGGCGCCGCCGG
>JBLMYK010000155.1:0-3952 GCA_050258235.1 Gemmatimonadota bacterium
GCGCTGCAGGCCGAGACCGGACGGCGCGACCTCGCGTTGCAGACCCTGCTCGCAGGAGCCGCCATCGATGCCGGCCGCTTCGCCGTCGCCGCCGCCCGCCTGCAGGCCGAAAGCGGCGACAACGACGGCGCATTGATCACGCTCGAGCGCGTGCCGAACGCCCAGCGCAACGCGGACTACGAAGCGCTGGTCGGCGGGATCGCGCAGCGCGCCGGCCAGCAAGCCCTCGCGGCCGAGGCGTTTGCACGCGCGGTGCGTTCGCCGCGCGCCCCCGCGATCTGGTGGGCCGGCCTCGGTTATTCACTGGATTCGCTCGGACAGCGCTCGCAGGCGCAGGTCGCATTCACGCGCGCGGTCACGGATCCCGCGCTGCCGCCCGCGCTGCGCAGCTACATCACGCAGCGGCTGGCCGAAATCGCTGCACGTCCGGGAGCCGCCGCACCGGCGCGCGACGGCGCGCCGATCGCCGCCCTGCCGCAGTAGCGTCAGTCGAGGACGAGGATCGCCTCGACTTCGAACTGCGCGCCGCGCGGAAGGCTTGCGACGCCGACCGTCGAGCGCGCCGGATAGGGTTGCGGCACCACTTCGGCCATCACGTTGTTCGCGATCGCGAACCTGGACAGATCGGTCAGGAAGAGCGTGAACTTGACCGCGTTCGCCAGCGATCCGCCGGACGCCTGTGCAACCGCGGCCAGGTTGCTGAACGCCTGCCGCACCTGCTGCTCGAAATCATCGCTGACGAGTTCTCCGGTCGCCGGATTCAGGCCGATCTGCCCGGAGGTGAACACGACGAGGCCGGTCCTGACGCCCTGCGAATACGGCCCGATCGCCGCAGGGGCATTCTTGGACGAAACGATCTGTTTGTTCATCGACTGACTCCGTCGGGGGCTTCTTCTTCGAACGTGGCAGTCTAAACCGCGCGAAACGCGGCAAAAGAAAACGCGGGCTCGGCTTGGGGGAAACCGGCCCGCGCATGCCCCTGGCGGGGCGTCGGAGGAGACTTACGAACGATTAGAGAGAGGCCCCGCCGGAAAGTTCCGATGCCGCCGCGGTTCGCGCCGAGGCGCTAGGGATTACCACCACGGGATCGAGCTGCAGCACGGGGCCGTTGTCGCTCAGCACGGGACCCGCGGCGGACAGGCTGCGATCGGCCGCGATCAGCAACACGGCGTTAACAAGCAGCGTCGCGGCCAATCCCGCGACAGCCAGCGGGGTCTTTCGTGCGTACATGGCGGGCTCCTGTTCGTGATCGACGCGCAACGCACTGTAGGTGCGCACCAGCGTCGGCGCGACCGCCGTGCGACGAAGCGCCCGATCCGCGCCGTGGGGCGCACGAAGCCCGGATCGATGGCGCGAAAGGCCCTGAAGCGCCGACGAACGACCGATCGATCGGGATGCGAAGCGGCGCGGCCGTGCGAATGCCCGATTGCCTCCGGCCGCTGCGCTGTCATAGTCGCGTCTGCCCCAACGCGCAGCGACGCGGGACTTCCCGGTCGCGCAACCCAGGCTGTGATCCTCTTTCTCGATTTCGATGGCGTGCTGCACCCCGACCCGTGCTTCGACAGCCGGCGCATGTTCGAGCAGGTACCGCGCCTGGCGGCAGTGCTGGCCGAGTTTCCGGAAGCGCGCGTCGTGCTGACCACGAGCTGGCGCAGTCAGAAGACGCTCGCGGAGTTGTGTGAGCCGCTGGGTCCGACGCTGGCCGCGCGCGTGGCCGGCGCCACGCCTTTCTTTGCCCACTTCAGCGCGCCGGCGCGCTATCAGCCCTATCCGCGCCACGCCGAGTGCCTGCAGTGGCTCGCCGCCCGCTCCGACACCGGCGCGGAGTGGATCGCGCTCGACGATCGGGCCTCGCTGTTCGCGCCCGACTGCGACCGGCTGATCGAATGCGACTCATCGCGCGGTCTGGACGACTCAGGCGCCGGCCGGCTGCGCTTCGCGCTGCTGCGCGCGCGCCGCGCACTGGAACTGCGCAGCGGCGGTGAGAATCCTTAAGCGTTATCCCTTCGGCAGCTGGCTCGCCACGCCGTCGACGTAGAAATTCATCTTGCCGAGTTCCTCGTCGGTCATGTTGCGGCCCGCCGGGATCACGTCCTTGCCCGACTGATCGCGCACCGGCCCGGCGAACGGGTGGAATTTGCCCGACTTCAGCCCGGCTTCCAGCTTGGCCACCTCGTCGCGCACCGGGGCCGGGATGATCGGGTTCAGCGGCGCCAGGCGGATGAATCCTTCGCGCATGCCGCCCCACACGCTGCCGCTCTTCCAGGTGCCGTCGAGCGCCGACTTCGCGCTGCGCGTGTAGTAGTCGCCCCAGTTGTGCGTGGTCGCGGTCAGGTGCGCCTTCGGGCCGAACTTGCTCATGTCGGAGTGGTAGCCGAACGCCATCGCGCCACGCGCCTCGGCCGCCTGCACGACGGCGGTCGAGTCGGTGTGATGGGTGACGATGTCCGCCTTCTGCGACATCAGCGTGTTGGCAGCGTCGCGCTCCTTGCCGGGGTCGTACCAGGAATTGACCCACACGACGCGCACTTCGACTTTCGGATTCACGCTGCGCGCGCCGCGCGTGAACGCGTTGATTCCCTGCAGCACCTCGGGGATCGGAAACGCCGCCACGTAGCCGAGGATGTTCGTCTTCGTCATCCGGCCGCCGATCACGCCGCACAGGTAGCGGCCCTCGTAGAAGCGCGCGTTATAGATGGCGAGGTTGCGGGCGGTCTTGTAGCCGGTCGCGTGCTCGAAGTACCGGTCCGGAAACTGGGCGGCGACCTTCACCATGTAGTTCATGTAGCCGAAGCTGGTGCCGTAGATCAGCTTGTGGCCGCTCGCGGCGAATTCGCGGAACACACGCTCGGCGTCGGCACCTTCCTGCACGCTTTCGATGTATTTCGTCTGCACCTTGCCCGCGAGCGCCTTCTCCATCTCGCGCCGCCCGAGGTCGTGCTGGAAGGTCCAGCCCGCCTCGCCGATCGGGCTCACGTAGACGAAGCCGATCTTCATCGGTTCCGCCGCCTGCGCCCATCGCGCCAGGCCCGTGCCGCCGAGCGCGCCCGCGCCCGCGGCCTGCAACAATCTTCTGCGTGTCGACATGAGTCGGATCTCCTGGTTCACCGTCGAATCGGTTGCGTTTTCACGCCGCTTACGCATCGGGCCGGAACGGCCGACCCAGTGCTGCCGGCGAATGAAGTCGAATCGTATTCAAGTCGCGCGAAATCAGCACGACCACCACGATCGTCGCCAGGTACGGCGCCGCCGACAGCAGCTGCGCCGGGACGCTGATCTGCGCGCCCGAGCCCTGAACGAACAGCTGGATGATCATCACGCCGCCGAACAGGTACGCGCCTGCGAGCACGCGCAGCGGCCGCCAGGTCGCGAACACGACCAGTGCGAGCGCGATCCAGCCGCGGCCGGCGATCATGCCCTCCGACCACAGCGGCGTGTAGTAGACGGAGACGAACGCGCCCGCGATGCCGGCCATCGCGCCGCCGAACAGCGTCGCGAGATAACGCACGCGGATCACCGGGTGCCCGATCGAATGCGCGGCGGCCGGTGCCTCGCCGATCGCGCGCAGCATCAGCCCCCAGCGGCTTCGATACAGGAGCCACGCGACCGCGCCGAGCAGCAGCCACGAGAAGTACACCAGTGATTTCTGCCCGAACAGCACCGGACCGAAGAACGGCAGATCCGACAGCCACGCCAGATGCAGCGGCGCGATCTCGTGCAGTGAATGCGACTCGTACGGCTTGCCGATGAACGCGGACAGGCCGACGCCGAAGATCGTCAGAGCGAGACCGGCGGCGACCTGGTTCGCCAGCAACGTCAACGTCAGCACCGCGAAGATCAGCGCCATTGCGGCGCCGGCCGCCATGCCCGCCAGCACGCCCAGCGTCGCGCTGCCGGTATGCAGCGCGACCGCGAACGCGGCGATCGCGCCGATCGCCATCGTGCCCTCGGC
>JBLMYK010000156.1:0-9803 GCA_050258235.1 Gemmatimonadota bacterium
AAGAGCCCCCGTCAGGCGCTATCCAAGACACCTCGTTGCTTGGGGTGCTCTTCTTTTGGCTCCGGCCGCTCGCATGCGCTCGCTTAACCTCGCTGCGCGAGGTTAGCCTCGCCGAAAGAAAAGTGCGCGCGTCATGCGAACTCCAGAATGACTCGTCTCGTGCGCGCACTTTTCTTTTCAATCTTCGCTACGCGGACGGGGCCGATTTCGGCCGTGTTGGCGACGTGCGTTCCCCCGCAGGGCTGCAGATCGACGTCGTGCACCCGCAACAGCCGAACGCGGCCGAATCCGATCGGAGGGCTGACACTCATCGACTTGACCAGCTGCGGATTCGCGAGCAGTTCCTCGTCGGTGATCCATTCGTGCGTCACCGGGTGCGCCTCCGCAATCAGGCGGTCGAGGCCCGCCTGCACGGCTTCCTTGTCGAGCGGCGCCGTCATCGCGAAGTCGAGCCGGGCGTAATCGCGCGTGATGCTGCAGCCGTCGACCAGTTCCCTCACCACCGCGCACAACAGGTGGGTCGCAGTGTGGAATCGCATGTGCCGAAAGCGCCGCTCCCAGTCGATCTCGGCGCGTACCTGCGTCCCCGGGACAAGCCTTGCCGCCCAGCCTGACGCCGGATCGAGCAGATGCAGCGTGTCGTCCGGCGTGGCGCCTTCGCGCCGGCTCTTGCGTGCGTCGATGACCGGCAGACGCGTTCCGTCCTCCAGCACGAGCGTGCCGGTGTCGCCGGCCTGGCCGCCGCCGAGTGGATAGAACACCGTGCGGTCCAGTTCGACGCCGTCTGCAAAGACGTGCGTGATGACCGCATCGCAGGCGCGCAACCGCGCATCTTCGCGATGCAGAGCGATCGTCGCCATGCAGGCCTAGGGCGTTCCGCTCACCCGCGCGGCCGCAAACGCCGACCTGCGGCGCCTGGCCCGTGCCGGCTTCTCTTGGCTTGGCGCACCCGCAGGAGTTTCCGTGCTCACCTGCGAGACGTCCTTGCGCTCGGAAAGGTGCTGCGCCGCGCCGGCCAGCGCTTCGGTCGCGTCGAGTGACCGGCGGACGGTCTCCCGATCGACGCCCTTCTCCCACGGCATCAGCAGCACCGCATATACGAGCTTCTCGAATTCGGGAGCGAAGCGGTCGATGATCCCCTGCGGGTCGTCGCACAGCTTCTTGTCGGTGACCAGTCCGAATTGCACGCCGCCGTCGTACGACAGGATCGACACGCCGATTCCGATGTCGCCCGATTGCGGCACCCAGAACATCATCTGCCGCAACCGCGAACCCGCCATATAGAGCGTCTGCTGCGGACCCGGCACGTTGGTCATCACCGCGGTGGCCTTGCGCTGGAAAACATCGAGCAACTGCGCCTGCACCACGCGCGGAACGATTCCAGCGAGCCCGAGCACCGCCATCGCCAGCACCGGCAGATAACCGTCCTTCATTTCGCTCATCCGCCGGCGCACCTCCAGCACGCGCTCGACCGGACTGTCGATTCCGATCGGAAGCAGGACCGGCGCGAGCCCGAACCGGTTGCCGAGCGCGCGATGGCTTCCCGGCGGCCGCAGGTTCACCGGCACCATCGCACGCAGCTCGGCGGCGGCGAGATCGTCGCCGCGATCGATCAGATAGGCGCGGATCGCGCCGGCCACGCAGGAAAGCAGCACGTCGTTGATCGAGCAGCCGAGCGCCCTGCCCACTGCCTTCACGTCCGCGAGCGGCAGCGGCTCGTTCCAGGCGACGACCTTGGAGCCTCCCGGCCTGCCCTTCAGTCGGGTCGGCGTGTCGCTTTCCATCAGTGCCAGCGTTGCGACGTCCTTGGTGAACTGGGCGGCCACGCGTGCATAGGCCGTGGCCGCGTCCGTTGCCAGTTCCGGATCCTCGATCATCTTTCCGGACGCATGCAGTACCCTGGAGGCGAATTCGCCGGTTGCATCGAGCGCCCGCACCGTCGCTTCAGTGAACGGCCGCAGCCACTGCTCGATCACATTGCCGGATCCGGCTTCGCGCCGGCGTGCCTGCGGCGGCGTCGTGTCTTCGGCGGCGGGATCCGCAGTCGTCATGCCCATCAGCACGCCGATCAGTGCGATTCCGTCAGCGATGCAGTGATGGATGCGCACGATCACCGCATGGCCGCCGTCGTAATTCTCGACCAGATGAAACTGCCATAGCGGTTTCGTCGGATCGAGCGCCTGGCCCGCAAGCTGCGCGACGAGCTTCTGCAGTTCCGCCTTGCCGCCTTTTCCGGGCAGGCCGATCCGCACCAGGTGCTGGTCGATGTCGAAGTCCTCGTCCTCCTCCCACCAGGCGCCGCCCGGATCCTGGACCACGCGGCTGCGAAACTGCCGGTACTGCAGCAACTGGCTTTCGATCAACCGCCTCAGCCGGGGCAGGTCGCATGCACCGTCGAACAGGTCCACGCCGACAATCATCATCAGGTTGCCGGGCGAATCCATGCGCAGCCACGCCGTGTCGACGGGTGACATGCGTACGCGCTTGGGCATCGGGTTTCTCCTGAGTCGAAACGAACCCCGTCGGGACGCCTCCGAGCGGGCATTCAGTCTGCCACCGGCAGGCTACGTATGCTAGCTTTGCGGCACAAGGATTCTCAGGAGGAGAGGATGAGCGATCTGAAGGCAAAATTCGAGCGGGCAGTTTCCGATTCGAAGAACCTGTCCGAGCGGCCCGACAACGCCACCCTGCTGAAGATGTACGCACTCTACAAGCAGGCGACGATCGGGGATGTTGAGGGCAAGCGCCCGGGCTTCACCGACATGGTCGGCCGCGCCAAGTGGGATGCATGGAACGAGATCAAGGGAACGAAGGCCGACGATGCGATGAAGCAGTACGTTGCATTGGTCGCCGATCTGAAGGGCTGATCGTCTTTCGGCGCGGCGCGACGGCCCGCCCCGCGGGCCGTCGTTGTATGGAGTTGCTTCAATACGATCTGATCCGGGGGTTTTCAATGCAAAAGCTTCACCTTCTGGCACTGGCGGCGGCCCTCGCGGCGCCGGCGGCCTTGGCGGGCACGGTCACCGTCGTCACATCGTTTCCCAAGGAACTGACGTCCGCCTACAAGTCGGCGTTCGAGAAGCGCAACCCCGGCGTCACGCTCGAAATCCTGAACAAGAACACGGTGGCGGGCATTGCGTTCGTGCGCGAGACGGCTGCTGGCAGGCGACCCGAAGTCTTCTGGGCCAGTGCGCCCGACGCGTTCGAGGTGCTCAAGCGCGACAAGCTGCTCGCGTCGGCGAAGGATCTCGCCAATCCGAAGGTGCCGGGCAAGATCGGCAACTACCCGATCAACGATCCCGAGGGCTATTACCTGGGGCAGGCGCTGGCCGGTTACGGGATCATGTACAACACCCGCTACCTGAAGGCGAACAAGCTGGCCGCGCCGCAGGAGTGGAATGACCTGCTGAAGCCGCAGTGGTTCGGTCACGTGGCGATGACCTCGCCGTCGCGCTCCGGGACGATGCACCTGACAGTGGAGACGATCCTGCAGGGCGAAGGCTGGGATCGGGGCTGGTCGACGATCCTGCGCATGGCAGGCAACAGCGCGCAGATCACCGAGCGCTCGTTCGGCGTGCCCGACGGCATCAACAACGGCCAATTCGGCGCCGGACCGGTGATCGATTTCTTCGGTCTGGCCGGCAAGTATTCGGGCTTCCCGGTCGATTTCGTCTATCCGCAGATGACATCGATCGTGCCGGCCAATATTGCGCTGATCGTCGCAAGCCGCAACCCGGACGAGGCGCGCAAGTTCGTGCAGTTCGCGCTGTCGCAGGAGGGGCAGGAACTGCTGCTGACGCCTGCGATCTCGCGCCTGCCGGTACTGCCCTACTCCGCCTTTGGCGGCAAGATCCCGGCCGGCTACCCGGACCCGCAGGCGATCGTGAAACGCAGCAAGGTTCAGTTCAACGCCGACCTGTCGGAAGAGCGCTATGCGATCGTGCAGTCGCTGTTCGACCAGACGATCACGTTCCGGCTGAAGGAACTGCAGGCCGCGACGCGGGCGATCATCGACGCCGAAGCGAAGCTCGCCGGCAGGAAGAATGCCGAGGCCGAGGCGTTGCTGAAACAGGCGCGCGACCTGGCCTATGCGCCGGTGATCTCGTCGCAGATCGCCGACCGGAAGGACTTCCAGAAACTGTTCGCGTCGAACAAGCGCGAGGTCGCGGTGGCCAAGCAGATCACCGGACTGGAAGGATCGTGGAACGAAAAGGCGAAGGCCAACTACGAGAAGGCGGCCGAACTTGCGAAGCAGGCAGCGGCGTCTTTGAAGTAGCCGAATGAGTTCGACGACCGCCGGCGCCGGCGTATCCACGGGCGGCTGGTCGGGCGCGCTGCGCGATCGCTTTGGTGCATCGAGGAGCGCGCTGGCGGTGGCGACGGCGATCGTCGCGTTTCTCGCCGCGTTCCTGCTGCTGCCGGTCGGAACGGTCTTCGTCACCGCGTTCCTCGATGCCGACGGCAGCCTGACGGTCGGCCATTTCGCGTCGTTCTTCACGACCGCGCTGATGCGCGAGTCGTTCGTCAATTCACTGTTCGTCGCGGGCGTCAGCGTCGCGATCGCGTCGCTGATCGCCGTGCCGCTGGCCTACATCACGGTGCGCTTCCGATTCCGCGGCGCGCTGCTGATTCAGACCCTCGGCGTGCTGCCTCTGATCATGCCGCCCTTCGTCGGCGCGGTGGCGATGACGCTGATTTTCGGCCGGTCGGGTTCGGTCAACCTGCTGCTGGACGAGTACGTCGGCGTCACGGCTCCGCTGATGCAGGGCCTGACCGGCGTGATCTTCGTCGAGAGCCTGCACTACTTCCCGTTCATCTTGATGAACCTGACCGTCGCATTGCGCAATATCGACGGCGCGATGGAGGAAGCGGCGCTGAACCTCGGCTGCCGCGGCTGGCGCCTGTTCCGCCGCGTGGTGTTCCCACTCGCGCTGCCCGGTTACATGGCAGGCGCCGCGCTGGTGTTCATCAAGGTGTTCGACGATCTCGGTACACCGCTGGTGCTCGGGCAGACCAACCTGCTCGCGCCGCAGGCGTACCTGCGGATCACGCAGGTCGGGCTCGAGGATCCGCTCGGCTACGTGATCAGCGTGATGATGATCGCGTTCTCGATCGTCGCGCTATGGCTGTCCGCGCGCGCGCTGCAGGGAAAGGAGTATTCGACGCTGCAGAAGGGCGGCGCCGGCATCGCCAGGCGGCGCCTGAATCGATGGGAATCCGTGATCGCCTACGCCGCGATCGCATTCGTGCTCCTGGTGGTGCTGTCGCCGCACCTGGGATTGCTCATTCTGTCCCTTGCCCGCGTGTGGAGCTTCTCGGTGCTTCCGGACGCGTACACGCTCGCCAACTTCGCAACGGTGTTCAACGACAGCCCGCACATGATCACCAACACGCTGCTTTACTGCGGCCTGGCGGCCCTGATCGACGTGATCGTCGGTGTCGCGATCGCCTACCTGATCCTGCGCACGCGGCTGCCGGGTCGCCGATGGCTCGATTTTGCCGCGAGCAGCGCGATCGCGGTGCCGGGCATCGTGCTGGCGATCGGATATCTGCGGACCTTCCAGCACTTCGAGCCGTTCGGCATCCCGATCACGCAGACCTGGCTGCTGATCATGCTGGCTTACGCGGTACGGCGCCTGCCGTACGCGCTGCGATCCTGCATGGCCGCGCTGCAGCAGATCAACGTCAGCCTCGAAGAAGCGGCGGAAATGCTCGGTGCTTCCGGCTGGCGCGTCGTGCGGCGCGTGGTGATCCCGCTGATGGCAGGCGGCATCCTGGCCGGGTTCGTGTCGAGCTTCATCACCGCGGCGGTGGAACTATCAGCGACCATCCTGCTGGTCGTGCGCGATTCGCAGGCGCCGATGAGCTACGGCATCTATCTGTACATGCAGTCGGTCGCCGGGCGCGGGCCGGGCGCGGCGCTGGGCGTGCTGGCGGTGCTGCTGGTCGCGGCCGGCACCTTTGCCTCTCACCTGCTGGTCGAGCGGGCGTCGGCCCGCCTCGAACGGAAAGCGACGGCATGAACAAGGTCAGGGTCGAGTGCCGCGGCATCGGGCTCGCCTACGGCGCGACGGAGGTGCTGAAGGACGTCACGCTGACGATCGAGCCCGGCGAGTTCTTCGCGCTGCTCGGCCCCAGCGGCTCGGGCAAGAGCACGCTGCTGCGGCTGATCGCCGGGTTCAACCGCGCGAACCGCGGCCAGCTTCTGGTCGACGGCCGCGACATCACTGCGGTTGCTCCGCACGCGCGCAACATCGGCATGGTGTTCCAGAGCTACGCGCTGTGGCCGCACCTGTCGGTGTACGACAACGTCGCGTTCGGACTGGTCGAGCGCCGGCTGCCACGCACCGAGGTCAGGCGACGCACCGAGGCCGCGCTTGACCTGGTCGGATTGCGCGAATTCGCGCAGCGACGACCGAACCAGCTCTCGGGCGGTCAGCAGCAGCGGGTGGCGCTGGCGCGCACGATCGTGATCGAACCCCAGGTGCTGCTGCTCGACGAGCCGCTGTCGAATCTCGACAAGAAGCTGCGCGTGCAGATGCGCCAGGAACTGCTGCGGCTTCAGCGCCAGCTCGGCATCACGACGATCTTCGTCACCCACGACCAGGAGGAGGCGATGACGACCGCCGACCGCATGGCGGTGCTCGATGCCGGCGTGGTGCAGCAGGTGGGCACGCCGGAGGAACTCTTTGACAATCCGATCAATCGTTTCGTCGCCGAGTTCGTCGGCACCACGAATTTTCTGGCTGGAAGCTACGACTCCGCGCGATGCTTGTTCGATATCGACGGTCTTGGCGCGATTCCGCTGGACCGGCCCGCGAGCGCGATCTCGGTCCGTCCGCATACGCTGGCGCTGGCGCAGGAAGACAGCGCAGCCGACTCACAGCGGATCTGGTTCGACGCCCGGGTCACCGAGCGCGAATTCGTCGGCGAATTCACGCGTTATGGGGTGCGGGCCGGCGGCCAACTGCTGACCGTCGACGCGCCGCATCTCGCCAGCGAACCGCTGATCGCAATCGGCGCGAGCGTCCGGATCGGACTCGATCCGGCCGAGGTGCGCGCGCTGCCGGATTGAGTCCCATCCACCGCTCCGTCGCGCGCCCTGCATTGACGCGAGGGACGGTTGCGCCAAATCGGTCCACAATCGAGCTGCGCGACGAAGGAGACGCCATGGGTACAGTGTCACTCGACCAGGCAACGCAGATCAAGTCGCGACACGAGCGCGAATGGCTGGAGCTTCCCGGCGTGACCGGCGTCGATGTCGGCCATCGGATCGTCGACAACCGGCCGACTGACGAGTTCGTGATCCGAGTCTACGTCGAAAACTTGGGCAAGGCGCCGTCACTGCCCGGCGCCGTCGAAGGGGTGCCGGTCGTCGTGATCGAGCGCCGCTTCATGCTGCATTCGTAGCAAGGCAGTCCGACGCTAAGCAGAGCCCGAGAGGTAGCGCGCCAGGGCGAGTGAGATCGGCTGGTCACTGTTCGCTTCGAAATAGCTGTAGCCCGGGCACGGATTGACCTCGAAGCAGTACGCGCGTCCGTCCGGGGCGAACTTCAGGTCGATGCCCGAAAACGCCAGGCCCAGCCCCTGCGTCAGGCGAGTGCATCTTTCGGCGACATCGTCGGCGATCTCGGTGGCAGAAAGCTGCGCCGCCGCTCCGCTTTGGGTTCTTGCGTACCGATAGTCGGTCGCATCGGATTTCACTGCCGTTGCGAACACCTGACGGCCGACCACATGCACGCGCACGTCGGTGCCCTCGACGTACTGCTGAAACTGCGTCGGACAGAGGCGGACAGCGTCCAGGCGCGTGACGTCCCTGTCGTCAAAGGTCTGTACGATCGAGCGCACGCCGCTGATCGACTTGTAGATGATCCGCCCGACACGCGCGCGGAAGGCCAGCACGGCGTCGGGATCATTCGTGATCAGTGTCTCCGGAACCTCGAACCCGTAGCGCCGAATCAGCTGGGCCTGATAGGGTTTGGAAGAATTCGAGCCCATCGGCGCGATCCGGTTGACCACGCGCGCCGGGCTGATCTCGGTCCAGCGCGTGAGCGTGTCCTGCAAAGCCGCGCAATGCCGTGTCGCTGGGGAATCCGCCGGCTCACCTCGCAGTTCGGGCAGGCGCTGGAAATCCATCAGGCGTGAATAGACGCCGACGATGGATTGCAGTGGAACGCCCAGGCCGTCCATCTCGAGCCATCCGCTCACGCCCGATGCGGAGATCTCGAATGCCATCTCCGTGGCGGCGAAGTTTCGCTGGTTGAAGAACGCGTATGGCGCACCGATGCGTGCAAGCGCCTCCGCCGCGAGCGCCAACGGTGGCTCCGACGGAATGCCGCACAACAGGATCACGCTGCCATCCTTTCGGCCGTCAGCACGCGGATAAGGGCGCCGATGAACTCGTTGCCGCCGGACATCAGGTCCGGCATCGGACTGGCTCCGGCGAATGTCCACGGCCCTGCTGCGCCCACCACGAAGTCGATGCCAAGCAACTCGGCATCGGCCAGTCGCGCCAGTCGACGGCACGCGGCGGCGATTCGCGGCGGCGCCGGCCCGCCGGTCACCGCGTCGCCGACGACGATCACCGACAGCACCATCTGCCCCGGCGCGATCAGCCGCCTCTGGCCCTTCAGTTCATCGACACCGTCACGCGCCGATTGCCGAAATGGGGCAACCGGCAGCTCGGCCTGCAGCGCGAGCCAGACCCACTCCGATTCACTACGCCAGCGTCCGCAGAGGCCCTGCGGCGTCGGGCGGTTCAGTACCGGGCAGGGTAACGCGTAGAGCCAGCTGAGGTACAACGCGACCAGCTCCTGCTGCACGTAATCGCGGTCCGCCTGCGCCGCGTTGCGCCAGGGATCGACCGGCACCGTGTAGAGCCGATTGAGCACGCCGGACAACTGGTCACCGTCGATGCGCAATCCGCCCACGGCGCGAAGGCTTACGGTCGTGCGGCTTCCCGCCAGCCGGTGTTCGAGCCGATCACCCAGTGCCAGTGCATCCGCGGTCACCAGTTCGAGCGGCGCGAGCCCGCGCGCGCGGAGCGCCTGGTACGCCCAGAGCGCCGACGCGTCGCTGCGATCACATAGCACGAGCCACATGGGTCTGCGCGTTGGGCGCGGCGCCGCCGCGCCCAGATCAGCTGCCGCCTCCACCGCCATCCGGCTCGTTGGTGAGCGCGCCCGCCCCGAGGTCGGGCCTCAGATCGGACGAGATGAACGTCGACAGCTGCGCCACCAGCGCCTCCAGCTGCGCGATGCGCGCCTCGAGCGCCGGCGCGGCAGACGGCCCGAGTTCGCCGGGCGCACCCGGCTGCAGCGGGCCCGTCTCGACCAGCCCCTTGCCTGGGAGATTGTCGAATGGTGACTTCTCGATCTCCTTGAACTCGGTCTTGTGATCCTTCAGCTCGACCTTGAATTCCTTGCCCTCGGTCTTGTGGTCCTTGATCTCCGGCTTGTGGTCCTTGTGTTCCTTGTGATCCTTCTGCTCCTTGTGGTCCTTCTGATCCTTGTGATCCTTGCCTTCCTTGTGATCCTTGCCGTCCTTGACGTCCTTGTGTTCTTTCGTCTCCGGCTTCTGGTCCTTGGTCTCGGGTTTCTCCTTCCACTCCTTGACTTCCTTGATCTCCGGCTTGGCGACGTCCTTGGCGGTCTCCTTGAGCTCCTTGGTCGCTTCCTTCAGCTTGGCTCCCGCGCCGGCTGCCGGCTGCGTCGGCGCCACGGGCGGCTGCAGAGGACCGCCGCCTTCCGAAATCTTCGGGCCACCCTCGACGATGCCCTTGCCGGGCAGGTTGTCGAAGACCG
>JBLMYK010000157.1:0-10723 GCA_050258235.1 Gemmatimonadota bacterium
CGCGCCACGCTGCGCATCGTCACTTCGATCCAGCCCCAGGCGAATACCGAGCTGATGGGATTGTTCGTCTCCAACGGCAATTTCTTTACCCAGTGCGAGGCCGAAGGATTCCGCCGCATCACTTTCTTTCCGGACCGGCCGGACGTGATGACGGTCTACACGGTGACGCTGCGTGCCGACGCGCGCCGCTGTCCGGTGCTGCTGGCCAATGGCAACCTGCAGGACCAGGGGCCGCTTGACGACGGCCGGCACTACGCGCGCTGGCACGACCCGTTTCCGAAGCCAAGCTATCTGTTCGCATTGGTGGCCGGACGCTTCGAATGCAGGGAGGCCAGGTGGCGCACCCGCTCCGGACGCGACGCGCTGCTGCAGGTCTGGGTCGAGCCGGACCATGTCGCGCAGGCCACCCATGCGCTCGAATGCCTGCAGCGCGCGATGCGCTGGGACGAGGAGCGGTTCGGGCTCGAGCTCGATCTGGAACGGTTCATGATCGTCGCGTCGAACGATTTCAATCTCGGCGCGATGGAGAACAAGGGCCTGAACATCTTCAACGCCCGCTACGTGCTGGCCAGCCCGGAGATTGCCACCGACGAGGACTACGCCGGCATCGAGGCGATCGTCGGCCACGAGTACTTCCATAACTGGACCGGCAACCGCGTCACCTGTCGCGACTGGTTCCAGCTGAGCCTGAAGGAGGGGCTGACCGTCTTTCGCGAACAGGAGTTCGTCATCGACGGCCTGCCCGACGCCGGCAGCCGGGCGCTGCGGCGGATCGACGACGTGCGCACTCTGCGTGCGTCGCAGTTCCCCGAGGACGCCGGCCCGATGGCCCACCCGGTGCGCCCGGATTCGTACCAGGAGATCGCCAATTTCTACACCGCGACCGTCTATGAGAAAGGCGCCGAGGTCGTGCGCATGCTGCACACGCTGCTCGGGCGCGAGGGTTTCCGCCGCGGACTCGATCTGTACTTCGAGCGGCACGACGGCCAGGCGGTGACCTGCGACGAATTCGTCGCCGCGCTCGCCGATGCAAACGGGCGCGACCTGTCGCAGTTCTCGCGCTGGTACGCGCAGGCGGGCACGCCGCGCGTGAGCGTGGCCTCCGCCTATGACGCCGGCGCGCGAACCTACACGCTGTCGCTGACGCAGAGCTGCCCGCCGACACCGGGTCAGCCCGACAAGGATCCGTTCCACATCCCTTTCGCGGTGGGGCTGGTGGGGGCCGACGGACGCGACCTGCCGCTGAAGCTGGAGGGCGAGACCGCGACGCAGACGACCCGCGTGCTCGAGCTCACGCAGTCGACGCAGTCGTTCCGTTTCCTGAACGTCGATCAGCCGCCGATCCCTTCGCTGGCGCGCGGCTTCTCTGCGCCGATCATCGTCGACTATCGTTACACCGATACCGAGCTGCTGTTCCTCGCGCGGCACGACAGCGATCCGTTCAACCGGTGGGAGGCGGGCCAGCGCCTCGCCTGCGACCGCCTGCTCGCGCTGATCAACGCCAGCGAAACCGACCATCCGCTCGCGCTCGACGGCGCTCTCGCCGATCTTTTCGCCGCGACGCTCGACGATGACGGACTTTCGCCCGCGTTCAAGGCGCACGCGCTGCAGCTGCCGACCGAATCGTTTCTGGCCGAGCAGCGCGCGATGGTCGATCCGGTCGCCGTGCGGTCGGCGCACCAGTTCGTCCGGCGCGAGATCGGCGGAAAGCTGGCGGCGCGCTGGCGCTCGCAGTACACCCAGCTCGCCAGCCGCGACCCGTATTGCCCCGATCCGGCGGCGGCGGGCCGGCGCGCGTTGCGCAACCTGGCACTGGGATTCCTGGTCGACGCCGGTGACACCGACGCGCTCGCGTCGACACGCGCCCAGCTCGCGCAGGCCGACAACCTGACCGATCGGCTCGCCGCGCTGGCCGCCATCGTCAACAGCACGGCCGCGTTCAAGGCCGACGTGCTGGTGCAGTGCGCACGCGACTGGGGTGACGAGCCGCTGCTGATGAACAAGTGGTTTCAGGTGCAGGCCACCGCGGCCGCGCAGCCGGGTGAGGTTCCGGTGCTGACCCGCGTGCGCGTGCTGCTGAAACACCCGCGCTTCTCGATCGGCAATCCGAACAACGTCTATGCGCTCGTGCTGGCCTTCTGCGCGCACAACCCGGCCGAATTCCATCGCGACGACGGGTCGGGATACGAATTCTGGGTCGAGCAGGTGCTGCGGCTGGACCGGCTGAATCCGACCGTGGCCGCGCGCCTTGCCCGTGCGCTGGATCGGTGGCGCAAGTACACGCCGAACCGAGGCCGGATGATGCGCGACGCGCTGTTGCAGGTCGCGGGAGCTGCCACCCTGTCGCGCGATGTGCGCGAGATCGTGACCAAGGCGCTCGCGCAGTAGCGCCGAATTCCCCTCGCCGCAGCCGGCCGTCTACAGGCCGGTCATGCAGGCCGTCGCGACGGTGACCGCATTGTTGATGCCGGTGGCATCGTCCAGCTTGGGTTTGGCTGCTCCCGCCAGCGCGGTGGCGGTGTCAGAAATGTCCTGGAGCTTCTGCATCGCGTCACCCCACTTCTGCTGTGTTGCCTTGCTGTAGGCAAACTGCAGCTTGGACAGCAGGTTCGACTGATCCGACGTCGCGTTCCGGCCGAGAAACGCCGCCGAATTGATTGCGAGTTCGACGGCATTCAGCGTCGATCCAACCGTTCCGATCCCACCGTTGCTGCAGGGCCGAAGGTCGGCGAAGTGCGTGGCGCGGGCCACGAACGGCAGCGCAGCAAGAGCGGTGATCATTCCGCCGACCGTCAGTATCCTTGTCAACCCGTGGTTCATACAGATCTCTCCTCGTTCGTGATTGCCCTGGGTGTTCGGGCACAGGCTGCAGTTCTGTCGCCGCTGCGCCGACCACACGCCGGTGAACGCTCTCGAGGCGACTCCTATTCCGTGCTCGCTCCGCCGCGTCAGCCGCGCAGATATGCATTTCCCGCAATGCGGGCCGCGGGATCGAGGTAGCCGATGCCGTCGTGGTTGCTGGTTGCGCTGCAGTTCGCGCTGATCGGCGCGCTGATCGTCACGACCCGCCCGCTTGGCTCGCTGGCATCCAATGTCGCTGCAGCAGTGTTGCTGCTGATCGGCGGCGCGACAGGCGTCGCGGCCCTCGCGGTCAATCGTCCGGGCAACTTCAACATCCGCCCCGAGCTGAAGTCGGGCGCGCAGCTCGTGACGCGCGGGATCTATCGCCAGCTGCGCCATCCGATGTATCTCGCGGTGCTCCTGGTCATGGCCGCCGGCATTGCGGCCGATCCGCGCGCCTGGCGCTGGCTGCTGTGGATTGCGCTCCTCGCCGTCCTGCTCGCCAAGCTCGCACGCGAGGAGCGCAACCTGCGCACGGCGTTTCCCGATTACGCCGCCTACGCTGCGCGCACTCGGCGGCTGATCCCGGGCGTCTTCTGAGCGCGGGTCACGAGCGCTTGTGTGAGCCTCGTCACACAGGTGGGCGGCCGCGGGCGGATACCCTTCCCGCCGATCCCGCTCCCGCAAAAGGACCCGCCATGAAGTTGCGTTCCGCCCTCGCTTTCCTCGTTCTTGCGCCCGCGCTGCTATCGCCGGCAGCGGCGCAGTCGGTCCTGATGTCGGCCATTTGGGCGCAGGGCGCGTGCGACGCCTGGAACAAGGACGCGGTGCTGACCGACCGCCTGGTCGAAACCGGTTGGATCAAGAACGACAGGAACCGCGGCTACAAGGTCCTGCAGCTGTTCCGCGAGGACTGCGGAGAAAAACCGACGGCCGAGCTGCGCATCGCGCTGAAGAGCGACAAGGCGATGTGCGTGTACGGCGGCAAGGTCGAGACCGCGACCCTCGACCAGGGCGCCGACTATGTGATGAGTGCCGAGACCGCGCGCTGGGTCGAAATGGGCAAAGGCGACTACGGCCCGATGCGCGCGATGATGTTCGGGCGCCTGGATTTCGTCGGTCCGAAGCTGGAAGCGATGGGCAACATGGCGCCGTTCGGCAATTTCCTGCTTCTCGTGGGCAAGGTGCCGGGCGATACCAAGTCCTGCCCGGGCACCTGAAGCGGTCCGGCCGATCTGCGCCCGGCTGCGGGCGCAGATCGATGCGATCACGGAATCAGCACGGTCGATCCGGTCGTCTTGCGCGCCTCCAGGTCCTGGTGGGCCTGCGCGGCGTCGGCGAGCGGATAGCGCTGGTCGATCTCGACCTTGACCTTGCCCTTCTGCATCAGGTCGAACATCTCGTCGGACGATTCCTCGAGCTTTCTGCGCGGCGTGATGTGCGTCGCCAGTGTCGGCCGCGTGACGAACAGCGACCCCTTCGCGGCGAGGATGCCGATGGCAACCCCGGTCACCGCACCCGACGCGTTGCCGAAGCTGACCATCAGTCCGCGCGGCTGCAGGCAGTCGAGCGAACCCTCCCAGGTGTCCTTGCCGACACCGTCGTAGACCACCGGCAACTTGGCCCCACCGGTCAGCTCCTTCACGCGCTCGACGAAGTTCTCCTTCGTGTAGTTGATCGTCGCCCAAGCGCCGTGCTTCTTCGCCAGCGCGGCCTTCTCGTCCGAACTGACGGTGCCGATCAGCTTTACGCCGAGTGCCTTGGCCCATTGGCAGGCGATCAGGCCTACGCCGCCGGCGGCCGCGTGAAACAGGATGGTCTCGTTTCCCTGCAGCCGGTAGGTCTGGCGGAACAGGTATTGCACCGTAAGCCCCTTGAGCATCACCGCGGCACCTTCGTCGAAGCTGATCTTCTTCGGCAGCCGCACGACCGTCGCCGCCGGCATCACGCGCAGGTCCGCATACGCGCCGAGCGGCCCCTGCGGGTACGCGACGCGATCGCCCTCCTTCAGGAACTTCACGTTGGCGCCGACTGCCTCGACGATGCCGGCGCCTTCGAAGCCGAGCCCGTGCGGCAGCGGCGCCGGATACAGGCCGATGCGGTAGTAGATATCGATGAAATTCAGCCCGATCGATTGATTGCGGATGCGGACTTCGTCGGGACCGGGGTCGCCGACATCGACTTCGACCAGTTTCAGAAGCTCGGCGCCGCCGTGTGCTTCGATTCGAATTGCTTTCGCCTTCATCTGCATTGCTCCTTTCGTGGCCACGCCTCAGGCGGCCTTTTTTGACAGCACGAACACGCCGCCGAGTACCAGCGCGGTGCCGGCCAACTGCCAGCCCGAAATGGCCTCGCCGAGAAACAGGAACCCCAGCACGATCGTCGATACCGGCCCGATCATGCCCATCATCGATGCATTGCCGGCACCGATGCGCGCGATCGCCAGCATCATCGCGAACACCGGCACGACGGTGCAGGCCACCGCGTTGATCAGCGACAGCCACAGCACCGGCGCCGGCTGCGCAAGCCCGGCCAGCGGCCGCATCAACGCAAACTGCACGCACACGGCGGCCGACGACACGCACATCGCATACGCGGTCAGCCGCAGCGCGCCGATGCGCTGAACCACTTCGCCGGCCAGCACCAGGAAGACCGCATACGTCACTGCGCTGACGAACACGAGGCTGGCGCCCAGCACGACCTGGCCGCCCGCGTGCACGTCATGCCAGAACACCAGCACGATGCCGCCGTACGCGAGTGCCAGCGCGATCAGGTCGCGCCGGTCGACGCGGCGCGCGAAGAACAGCACCGACAGCACCAGCACGATGGTCGGGTTCAGGAACAGGATCAACCGCTCGAGCCCGGCGCTGATGTATTGCAGCCCGAGGAAGTCCGCGTAGCTGGCGGCGTAATAGCCGAGCAGGCCGAGCACGACGACCTTCGCGTGTTCCGTCGGCGTCAGCGGGCGCGCGCCCCGCGAGGTCCACCACAGCACCGCGACGAAGAACGGCACCGCCAGCAGCATGCGTAGCGCGAGCAGCGTCTCCGCATCGACACCGTACCGGTACGCGAGCTTGATGACGATCGCCTTGCCGGAGAACAGCACGCTGCCCGTGCCGGCCAGCAACAGTCCGGTTCCGAAGCGGCCCGATGCGGGCGTGCTCACGGTGGACGCGGTCGGGGAAGCAGTCGCAGACACGCAGGCATTGTAAGGAGCGCCACGCGTCGCCCTGCCTGCGCCTGCGGAACCGGCAGCCGGTTCCGCACTTCCGGCGCTTCGTCATTTCGGGCGTGCGGCGGGCGTTGCGTTTGTATACGCTCCGCTCCGTTTGTCGATCCGTCCCGATGAAAGCGCCGCTCCTGATCGCCCTGCTCGCCTGTGCCGTGACTGCGGCAATGCCTGCGGCGGGGCGGGATCTTTCCCCCTGCTTTTTGAAGGGCATCGCGCGCGAGGTCCAATGCGGCGTGATCGATCGGCCCGAGAATCCGGACGCGGCTGACGGACGCCGGATCCCGATCCACTTCGCCGTGATACCGGCACTGGCGAAGACCCGTGCCGGCGATCCGCTGTTCGTGTTTGCCGGCGGGCCCGGCCAGTCGGCCATGAACGCGGCCGCGCTGATCGAGCCCGTGTTCGCGCAACTGAACGCGCGACGCGACATCGTGTACGTCGACCAGCGCGGCACCGGGAAGTCGAACCGGCTTGCCTGCGAGCTGCCGCCGCCGACGGCACCGCTGGCGGCGCAACTCGATACGGCCGCGTCCACGCAGCGCCTGCAGCGGTGCCTGCGCAGGATCGCATCGGAAAACCGGGCCGACCTGCGCCAGTACGCGACGTGGATCGCGGTGCGCGACATCGATGCGGTGCGCGCCGCGCTCGGTTATGACCGCATCAACCTGTGGGGCGGTTCGTACGGCACGCGCATGGCGCTCGAATACCTGCGGCAGTTTCCGCGCCACGTGCGCAGCGTGGTGCTCGACGGCGTCGCCCCGCCGGACATGAGGCTGCCGACCAGTCTTTCGATCGATGCGGACGCCATGCTGTCGCGGCTGACGGAGCGCTGCGAGACCGACCCGGCATGCCGCGCGAAATATCCGGATTTTTCGGCCAGGCTCGGGCAACTGCTCGCGTCAACGGATCGCGCCGCGTTGAAGGTCGAGCTGGACCATCCGCTCACCGGTGCGCGCGAAACGGTCGCGATCGACCAGCCCCTGATCGCCGCGGCGTTGCGCGCCCCCCTGTATGCGCCGGTCCTGTCGGCGGTGCTGCCGCATGCGGTTGCAACCGCGACCCACGGCGAATTCGGCCCGCTCCTGACGCTGGCGGGGGCGCTGACCGGCAGCCTGGCCGACGATTTCGCCGAGGCGATGCACTATGCAGTGATCTGCGCCGAAGACATGCCTCGCATCGATGGCGCGAGCCGCGCGGCCGCGCTAAGAACGCGCTTCGGCCTGTCATTCGTCAAGGTCTACGACGATGTGTGCCCGCTGGTCGCCGTGCGCCCGGTGCCAGCGGACTTCTATGCAATCCCGCCCGCTGACGCGCCGGTGCTGATCCTGTCCGGCGGCAGCGATCCGGCAACCCCGCCACGGCATGGCGATGCGGTCGCGAAACGGCTGAAGAACTCGCTGCACCTCGTCGCACCCAATCTCGGCCATGGCGTGAGCTCGCATGGATGCGCGCCGGACCTCATCACCAGGTTCGTCCGCCAGGCCGGCTTTGCAGGCATCGACGGCGCCTGCCTGGCGGGCCTTCCGGCACCGACCTTCTTCGCGATGCCGCGCGCGGAGGAGCCGTGATCGAAGTGTCGCACCTGGGAAAATCGTTCAATGCCCGCATCGGTCGTGCGCGGACACAGGTGCGCGCGGTCGACGACGTCAGCTTCGTCGCGCACGATGGCCGCATCACGGCGCTGCTCGGCCCGAACGGCGCCGGCAAGACCACCACGCTGCGCATCCTGGCCACGCTGATGCCGCCCGACCGCGGCAGCGCGCGCGTCGGCGACATCGACGTAGTGGCCGACCCGCGCGAGGTGCGCGCCCGTCTCGGCGTGCTGTCGGACGCGCGCGGCCTGTACGTGCGGCTGACCGCGCGCGAGAACATCGCGTACCACGCGCGCCTGCGCGGAGTGTCCGACCGGGACATCGAATCCCGTCTTGCGCCGCTAGCCGACCTGCTGGACATGCGCGACCTGCTCGACCGCCGCAGCGAGGGATTCTCGAACGGCGAAAAGATGAAGGTCGCGCTCGCGCGCGCGCTGATCCACGATCCCTCGCATCTGATCCTCGACGAACCGACCAACGGCCTGGACGTGATGTCGACGCGCGCATTGCGCCGCCTGCTCGCGTACCTGCGCGCGCAAGGCAAGTGCATCGTGTTTTCCACGCACATCATGCAGGAGGTCGAGCAGCTGTGCGACGAGATCGTCGTGGTCGCGCGTGGCCGTTCGGTCGCGCATGGCGATGCGGCTGCTCTGCGCGCAGCCGCCGGCGTCGCGACGCTGGAAGACGCCTTCGTGCGCCTGGCCGAGCTGAAGGACGCCACTTGAGAACCGCATGGACCGTCTTCCTGAAGGAACTGCGCGACGCGGCGCGCGATCGCCGCGCGTGGATCATCGTCATCGTGAGCTCCATGATCGCCGGGCCGGCCGTGCTGCTGATCATCTCCAACCTGATCGGAAGCGTGCAGGAGCGCGCCGCGAAGCGGGAGATCGTGATGGCCGGTCTCGCGCGCGCGCCGACCCTGGTCAACTACCTGCAGCGCGCCGGCGCCACCGTCATCGAGGCACCCGCCGACTACGAGGCGAGGCTGAAGACCGGGCTGCTGAAGAACGGCGTCGTCGTGCCGCCGCCAGACTTCGAGGAGAAGCTGGCGCGCGGCGACACGGTCGACATCGATTTCGTCTACGACGACAGCCACGACCAGGCGCAACCGGTGGTCCGCACCAGCCTGCGCCTGGTCGAGGGGTTCAACCGCGAACTCGGCGCGCAGCGCCTGATCGCGCGCGGCGTCAGCCCGCAGCTGCTGGCGGCGATCGCGATCGACGAGAAGAATGTCGCGGCCAGCGGCGGCCGCGCCGCGCGCCTGCTGTTCATCATTCCGTGGGTGACCCTGCTGGTCGCGGTCGCCGGGTCGATCAGCGTGGCGATCGACGTGACGGCGGGCGAACGTGAACGCGGGTCGCTGGAGCCGCTGCTGATGAATCCGGTCGACATGGCCGCGGTCGTCCTCGGCAAGTGGGGCGTGGTCGCGAGCGTTTCCGCACTGGTCGTGATGCTGACTCTGGCCGGATTCATTGGCGCGCAGCAGTTCATCCGCGACGAGACGCTGGCGGCGGCACTGCAGTTCGGCGCGCCCGAGATTGCGCTGTTCGTCGCGATGCTGCTGCCCTTCTGTCTGCTGGTCGCGGCGGTCAACATGCTGGTGGCGACCTGGGGCCGCAGCTTCAAGGAAGCGCAGACCTACGTCAGCTATTTCACGCTGCTGGTGAATCTGGCCCCGCTGGTACCGCTGTTCCTGACCGAACGCGACTCGACCTGGCAGCTTCTCGTGCCGTCCCTCGGGCAGCTGATGGTGCTGATGCGCGCGCTGCGCGGCGATGCGGTCGGCGCATTCGATGTGCTCGTACCGGCGGGCGTCTGTATCGCGATCGCCGCGCTGTGCCTGCTGCTGCAGGGCCGCTTGCTGCGTCGGGAGGAGATCATCTTTTCGCGCGCGTGATCGCGTGACCGCGCAACGCGTCGCGTCGGGCGCCGGGCGCGAGATGCCGGTGACATAATCGACGCGATGACTGCGCGCGCGCCGATCACGATCTCTGCCGATGCGTCGCCGTCGCTCGAGACGGCGCCGTCGACGATCGGGCGCTTCAACATCCTCGGCGAGATCGGGCGCGGATCCAACGGCGTCGTCTACGCCGCGCGCGATCCGGTGCTCGGGCGCGAAGTCGCGATCAAGGCGATTCCGCTGACCTCGGAGAACGAATTCCGGCAGAAGGTCGAGGAAGACTTCGTCAAGGAAGCACAGGCGGCGGCCGGGCTGAACCACCCGCACATCGTCACGGTGTTCGACGCCGGCAAGACCGAGTCGCTCGCCTACCTGGCGATGGAGCGGCTGCACGGCCGCGACCTGCACGAGCACCTCGCGGTCGGTCCGCCGATGAGCTTCCGGCAGGCGGCGGGGCTGGTTGCGCGCGTGGCCGACGCCTTGCACTACGCGCACAAGCGCGGCCTGATCCATCGCGACATCAAGCCGAGCAACATCTTTCTCACGCGCGACCTGAAGCCGAAGATCCTCGACTTCGGCGTCGCGCTGGCGGCGCAGTCCGATCTCGACCCGTCGCATCGGCGCCAGCTGGTCGGGACACCGAACTACATGTCGCCCGAGCAGGCGCTTGGCAAGCCGCTCGACCCGCGCAGCGACGTGTTTTCGGCAGGCACGATCCTGTACGAGCTGGTGACGGGAAAGCGCGCTTTTGACGGCAAGACCATCGAGGACACGATCGCCGCGGTGATCAAGTGCGCCCCGGCAGCGGTCGAATCGTTGCGCACCGATGCGCCGCCGGAACTGGTGCGGATCATCCGGCGCGCGATGGCGAAATCGCCGGGGGATCGCTACCAGACCGCCGGCGATCTGCGCAATGACCTGGCGGCATTCGCCGGCCAGCGTGAGTTCGCGGGCGATCCCCCGCGCCCGCCGTCGCGCACTGCGCAGGTCGTCGAAAGAAGCAAGTGGATCGGCGCAACGGTGGCCGGCGTGGTGATCGGTGTGGCGATCGGCGCGTGGTATTTGTGGCCCGCGGAGCAGGAGACCCCCGCCCCGGCGCCGCAGGTCAGCGTCCCGCCGCCACCGAGCGCCAGTCCGGAGCCTGCGCCACCAACGCCT
>JBLMYK010000158.1:0-17042 GCA_050258235.1 Gemmatimonadota bacterium
ACGTTGCAAGCTCCGCCGCGTCCGGCGCTGCCAGTGATACTCGTGCGACCGCGCAAGTCAATCGCCGGACGCGTTTCCGTCAGTGCGCCGGTCAGCGCTCCTCGAAGCCGAGGCGCCGGCGAAGTTCGCGGGTCGCTGCGCCGCCAAGCAGCGCAAGCAGTTCCGCCGCCTGGCGCGGCGATCGGGCCGACGCCGCGACCGCCGACGCGTAGACGGTGGCGAGTTCGAACTCCTGCGGCAGCGCACCGATCCAACGCACACCGGGGGTGGCAAGGATCTCGGTCTTCTGCGTGCAGCCAATTGCGCCAGCCTGCGGCGATGCGGCAAGCGCGCGCATCGCGGTGGCGCCATTCGGATGCGGCCGCAACCGGGATTCGATTTCGGCGCGGATGCCGAGTGCATCGACCACCCTTGCGAAATGAATGCCGGCAGTTGCGCGCTGCGGATCGGGGAAGTGGATCTCGGCCGCCGCGCGCAGGGCCGCGCGCAGCGCATCGGCGGTCGCGACGCTGACCGCGGCCGCGCCGTCTTTCAGTGCAACGCCGGTTCGCACCACACCGAGATCGACCACCGATTCGGCGCGCACACGGCCCGCCTGCGCCAGCGCGTCGATCTGCTTGCGCGTCAGGATGATCGCGTCGGCCGGCGCGCCAGCGTCGAACTTCTCCAGCATCGCACCGACCGCGCCGAAAGTTGCATTCAGGGCGCAGCCGCTCTCGCGCGTGAACTGCTCCTGAATCGCACCCACTAGTCCCTGCGCGGCGCCCGCGCTCAGCAGGTCGAACTGCATCAGTCGACCTTGACCTTGGCGATCTTCACGACGTTCGCCCATTTGGCGATGTCGTCGCGCAGGAAGCGGTCGAATTCCTCGGGCGTCATCGTCATCGGCACTGCGCCCTGCTGCTGCCATGCGGTGCGCACGTCGGGCTGGCTGACGATGCGGGTGATCGCGGCATTCAGCTTGTCGACGATCGGCTTCGGCGTTCCGGCCGGCGCCATCAGGCCGAGCCAGATCGTCGCCTCGTATCCGGGGACGCCCGCCTCGGAGACTGTCGGCACGTCAGGCAGGATCGCCGAACGCGTCTTGCCGGTGGTCGCCAGCGCGCGCACCTTGCCCGCACGCGCCTGCGGCGCCATCGTCGTGATCGCATCGAACATCATCTGCACCTGCCCGCCGATCACATCGGTGCGCGCGCCCGAGCTTCCCTTGTACGGCACGTGCACGATGTCCACGCCCGCCATCGCCTTGAACAGCTCTCCGGCCATGTGATACGGCGTTCCCGGCCCCGACGACGCGTAGTTCAGCCCGCCCGGCTTCGCCTTCGCGAGGTCGAGCAGTTCCTTCACCGTCTTCGCCGGCACCGCAGGATGCACCACCAGCAGCAGGTCGGAGTAATTCACCGGCGCGATCGGAACGAAGTCGCGCATCAGCTGGAACGGCTTGTTGGGGATCAGCGACTCGTTGACGGTGTGCGTGTTCGACATCATCAGCAACGTATATCCGTCGGGGGCCGCCTTCGCGACCACGTCGGTGCCGATCAGCGAACCGCCGCCGGGCCGGTCCTCGACCACGATCGGCTGCCCCATCGCTTCCTGCAGCCGCTGGCCGAGGAAGCGCGCGTAGACGTCGGCCGGCCCGCCGGAGGCGAACGGCACGATGATCTTCACCGGGTGGCTCGGATATTCCTGTGCCGCGGCCGGCAATGCCGCGGACAACAGGCCGGCAAGAATTGCAGGAACTCTCAGCATCGATTCGCTCCCTGGGTTTGATTGTTGTATCGACCGCTGCGCGCGCGTCGCGCCCGGCCGCTCGGTCAGCGGCCGCTCGTTCGTGTGCGTTGCCCGCCGTTGGACCACGTGTCCGGTTGCGAGGAGAAGGTTTCCGCTGGAGCGCTCATCGGCCGCAAGTTCGCGTGCGCTGCGGCCGAAGTCCGAAAGTTCGGCATTTCGTCCTGTCTCCCTGTTCTTCTCGTCCTGCGATGCCGCCGTTGCGACGCCGCATCCTTGGCGACGCGATCGTACACAGCGACGGGCGTTGCAGGGAAGAAGAAAGGGATTGTCGATGCCGTTGATCCACCGCAAGGCCGATGCCGCGACGCGAATCACAGAATCCGCCTCGACGCGCCGGCGCGAGTGCCCGGAGGCGAGGCGTAGCGGGCGCGGTGCAGCAACAGTCGACACGGGGGCAATACGATGGACAACCTGAGCTTCGGCATGACGATGACGCTGGTCGGCGTGGGCGGAACCTTCCTCACGCTGTGGATCCTCAGCCTGGTGGTCGATTTGCTGAAGAAGGTCTTTCCGCTGCGGGCGCAGGAAGAAGCCGAGAAGAAGGCCTGAGCCGGGAGACCGACATGTTCGAAAGCATCGTTGCAGGTCTTTCCGGACTGGCCGCCGGCATCCACTTCCTGTTCGCCGACGGGCTGCCGAACGTGGTGATGCTCGCGGTCGGCGGCACGCTGCTGTGGCTCGGAACAAAGAAGGAGGTCGAGCCGCTGCTGCTGGTCCCGATCGGGTTCGGCTGCATCCTGGTGAACATCCCGTTGAGCGAGCTGATGGACAAGGAAGGTTTCATCAGAACGCTGTACCAGGCGGGTATCGCGAACGAGCTCTTTCCGCTGCTGATCTTCGTCGGCATCGGCGCGATGACCGATTTCGGGCCGCTGCTGGAGAACCCGCGCATACTGCTGTTCGGGGCCGCGGGCCAGGTCGGCATCTTCCTGACGCTGCTGCTCGCGCTCGCACTCGGATTTCCGCAACTCGAAGCGGTGGCGATCGCGGTGATCGGCGCGTGCGACGGGCCGACGGCGATCTACGTCTCCTCGCAGTACGCGCCGCAGTTGCTCGGGCCGATCTCGGTCGCCGCGTACTCGTACATGGCGCTGGTGCCGATCATCCAGCCGCCGATCATGAAGGCGCTCACCACCGAAAAGGAACGCGTGATCAAGATGGCCACGATCAAGCGCAGCGTCTCGCCGCAGACGAAGCTCCTTTTTCCGATCGTCGTCACGCTCGTCGGCGGATTGATCGCCCCCAAGGGGCTGCCGCTGCTCGGCACGATCATGCTCGGCAATTTCATGCGCGAGTCCGGCGTCGTCTTGCGCCTGACCAGGGCGTCCGAGAACGAGATCGCCAACATCGTCACGCTGTTCCTGGGGCTGGCGATCGGCGGCACGATGGAGGGACACGCGTTCCTGAAGCCGCAGACGCTGATGATCTTCGCCCTGGGCTTCCTGGCGATCAGCCTCGACACCGTGGCCGGCGTGCTGTTCGGCAAGCTGGTCTGCCTGCTCACCGGCGGCAAGGTCAACCCGCTGATCGGCGCGGCGGGCATCTCCGCCTACCCGATGGCCGCGCGCGTGGTGCAGACGCAGGGGCTTCGCTACAACAAGAAGAACCACCTGCTGATGCACGCGGCCGGCGCCAACACCGGCGGGCAGATCGGCTCGGTCGTCGCCGCGGCGGTGATGCTGTCGGTGCTGAAGGGGATGGGGCTCATCTAGCCCGGAATCGCCATCGGCGGCGGGCCTGATCGCGCCCGCCGCGCGGGCCGCCTCGCGGGAGAGGACTTCGCCTCGCCGGTCGAGCGATGACGTTGTGAGCGGCGGCGTTCAGCGGGTGATTCCGCTGTTCAGCTCCGCCCAGCCCGTCCAGAGGATCTGGATGCCGATGCACAACAGCACGAAAGCCATCAGCCGGGTCATTACCAGGCTGCCCACCTCGCCCAGCCGCGCCATCAACGCGGAGGAGTGGCGGTAAACGAGGTAGATCACCGCGACTGTCAGCGTAGCGCCGAGCATCACGACGAGTGCCTGCACGAAGTACAACGCGGGCTGGCGCGGCAGGCCGGCGCCGATCGCGATCGCCGTGGCGATCGTTCCCGGACCCGTGGTGAGCGGAAAGGTCAGCGGGAAAAGGCTGCGCTTGACGACATCGGTGCGCGACAACGCAGCGGTTTGCGAGCGCCTGACCGCGGCGCGCACTTCGTCCTCTCCGCCATGATTCAGCATGCGCCACGCCGAAGCGGCCACCAGCAGGCCGCCGCCCACGCGCACGATCGGCAGCGATATGCCGAACAGTTCCAGCACATAGGTACCGATGAACAACGAGCCCACCAGGATGAACCAGCAGTTGATCGCCACCTGGCGCGCGAAACGGCGGCTGGTCGCCGGGTCGTCGCCGGCGGTCATGTTGAACACCGGGGCGCCGGCCAGCGGGTTGATGATCGGCAGCAGAGCCAGCGGCACCAATGCCATGGCATGCAGGAATTCACTGGGGTTCGGCATGGTTCGCGCGTGAAACGAAGCGGCGCGCGGCGATCGCCGCGCTGCCGGGGCGCACAGTGTAGGTCCGAAGCGGGCCCCGCCATCACGACGCGCTTCGCGCGGCCGTGGCCGGGAGTTCGCCGCGGAACGGCAGGCCCACCGGCGCGAAGAAGACGGTCACGCCCTTAGCAGGCGCTCCCGATTCGTTGCGACCGATATGTCCGCGGCCCGTTTCGACATAGCCCTTGCCTTTCGAGACCACCTTCGGCGTGCGGGTCGGGTGTCTTTCTCGTAGAACAGCACCTTCCCTTCCAGAACCGTGATGAAGACCGGACCTGGATGCGAATGCCAGCCCGTTGAACTTGCCGGCTCGTAGTTGTGGCTAGGTCCTCGATCGAGCTTTAGAGGGCATCGGGCTCGGGGTGGACGTAGTAGCAGGAGGGGTGCCTTCAAGATCATGGCGCCAAATAGAGGCCATCGATCTCGGGGGTGACGGTAGCGGCAGGGTCCGCGGTGCTCGATTCCGACGGCACGCGGGCAGCGGAATGCGCGATGACGCCGTTGGACTGCACGAGAACGATGAACAACAGGGCGGCAAGGCCACAGATGGCGATGAAGTATGTACGTTTCATGGCAGGCTCCTGAAGGTGGACGTGACCGTCGGCGTCGCGCCGATCGGTGCTGCCACTGTCCTGCAACGGCATGTAGGAGTCTTGAACCTCTTCTCATAAAAGGCTCAAATTTCGCCCATATCAGCCGCGGGCGAGCGGCCCGAGGCGCCCGCACAGACCCGGCGGGCCCGCGCGGCGCCTAGTCGCGCATGCCCAGCTGGCGCAGGCTCGCGACCAGCCGTTCGCGCGCCTCGGCGAATGCCGGTTCGTCGCTCGGCATGCGCTGCTTGATCTGGCGGGCCGAGAAGTCAGGGTGGCGACGCATGTGCTCGTCGAAAGCCCGCTGTGCGGCGTCGAGTTGCCCCATCCGCTGCAGCGCCGCGGCGTGGATCGGCGGCCAGGCCAGCACGGAATTGGTCGTGACGGCGGTCTCGCTCCAGTCGCGCGCCAACTCGTAGCGCCCGGCCGCGAAGTGCGCCAGCGCCAGTCGGTACTGCCATTCGACGCGATAGGGGTCGCGCGGGCTCAGGCGCAGCGCGCGTTCGAGCGCCGGTACCGCCTCGTCGAAGCGCCCGTTCAACATCAGTGCCGTACCGTGGGCGCCAAACGCCAACGGCAGACGGTAGCGCTCGGTCCAGGCCGTCGTATGGCGCAACAATGCCGGGAAGTCCCGCCTCAGGAAGAACTGCATGGACTTGGCCTGGTAGGTGTAGTGTCCGTCGCGATCGAGTCGCTCCAGCTCTGCCGTGGCTTCGTCGATGCGGCCGATCGCAGCCGCGCGGTCGGGCACCCAGCCGTTCACGATGCCGTTCATCGTCGTGAATGTGATGCCGGCCCAGGCACGCGCCGAGTCCGGGTCCATCACCACGGCGCGCTCGAACAGCGCCAGCGCCGCGAGCACGTTCTCGCGCGTAACGCCGCGGTACCAGAGCGCATAACCCTGCATCGCCAGGTCGTCCGCGGTGACCTCGATGGGCGACAGGGCGGCCCGCCGCTCCACTGTCGAACGGAACAGTTCCGCGGCCAGCGCGCGCTCGATCGCCACCGCGAAGTCGCCCAGCGTTTGCGGCAGCCGCGCACGGTCGGTGCTAAAGGTCTCGGCCCACTGCTGCACGCCGGTCTCGCCGTCGATCAGCGCCAGGTTCAGGAGGATCTTCGGACCTTCCTGGCGCAGGCTACCGCTCACGACGTGGCGTACACCCATTTCGCGCGCCACCTGGCGCGGGTCGACCACCTTGCCCTTGTAGGTGGCCGCGGTATCGCGCGCGATCACTAGGCTGTGGTGCAGCCGCGCCACCTCGATCACCAGGTCGCCGTGCAGCGCGTCGGCGAACCACTCCATGTCCTTCGTCTCGCCCTCGACCGTCAGCGGCAGGACGATGATGGATAGCGGCGGCACGTCGCGCGGGAGCGGGGCGCGCGTCAGGGTGGCCGGCGTCTGCCAAGACGGAGGCGATTCGTGCCAGTTCAGCCAGGCCACCCAGATGCCGGCAACGATCAGCAGCACCGGGATGATCACGGCGAACATCCAGCGCCACGGCCATGGACGGGCGTTCACGCCGAGTGCCGGTGCCGGCACCGGCGCCGGCGCGGACGGCTCCGAATCGACGTCAGACCGCGCGATCGCGCCCGCCGGCATCGCGTCTGGCACCAGCATGTAGCCGCGCCGCGCCACATTGCGGATCACCCGGTGCTCGCCGTCGCCCAGCACACGGCGGATATCGGCAATCGCCTGCGTGAGCGACCCCTCCCCCACCACCACGTTCGGCCACACCTGCCGCATCAGCTCGTCTTTGCTGACCACCTGTCCGGCGCGGCGTCCTAGCACCACCAGCACGTCGAGTGCCTGCTTTCGAAGGGCCGCGAGTTGGCCGTCGGCGGTGAATAGTTCGCCGGCCGCCCGATCGAGCACGAACTGGCCAAGCTGCAGTCGGTTAGATGCCGCTTCTGCCGGCGTTGTGTGGCCGTCCATTTCTTCGTCGCGGGCTTACGATGAACGCGGCGCCGGCGTTGAGGTGACGGCCCTGAAGTACCCAAGCTCAGGGTCGCCTTCATTCCGTTCCAAGAGCTGCCCGCGGCGCGGCAAGCCGCACGTTTCGATCAGAAGTCGGGCAGACAGGCCGGATCCATCGCTGGATGTAAAGAGGTTCTTCCTGGAGCGGCGATTCTCCGCCTCGCTTGGCAGCAGCGTTCCGATGCCCGGGCGACGATGCGCTGGCCAGGCGATGGGCAGCTCCGCGAAGGCCGGTCCGAAAAAGCGCGCGTTGAAGACCGCGTAGCCGGCGACTTCGTCACCTTCCAGCGCAGCGAGGCGACCGCCTTGCTCGACGGCGTGCCGTACCGACGCGGCCCGGTCGGGATTCGCGCGCAAAGGCGGAGCGATCAATCGCAGATCCGCAAGATCGCTCAGGGTGGCAGTGCTCACCTCATCGCTTGCTGCCAGGTGCTCAGTTCCCATTCGAGACGGTCCGAAGGTGTCCGCTTGCAGGCATTTTGACTGCGTCTCTGAACGTCCGCTAGCGCAATCTACCGCGACCACTCTGGGCCAGCTTGCACGGTTCTGATGCTGCGGCACAAGATCGACAAATCCCTCCGCATGCTGCGCGGGCACGATTCCCAGAATCCGAAGCGATCCTGTCGCCTATCAAATCGCCGTGCAGACTGAGATCTATCCCGGTTATCCGGAAGATTCATTCAAGCTCGCGCGACAGACGTCAGTCCGCATGACTCGCGGATGCAGACTTCTCGGCAGTTATCGCGGCAGCCGAGATGCATCCTACTCAGGCCTCTTGCACAACTCGACCACGCCCGTGCTCGGAACCGTACTCGGACGCAGGCGTATGTATCGGGCTTCCGGGCTATGCGCGGGGTGCCCTCTCTGGCGCAAACGCGGAGGATGCGCCTCGTCGAGAATCGAGGTCCCTTCTACCCCTTGATCACCCTCGGCAACAGCATCTGATGCCTTGGACAGATCGACGCCGGGTTCTGGTACACCGCCCCGGCAAACGCCTTCAGATATCCTCGCAGCGCCTTCAGGTCCACGATTTCGTCGACGAACCCATGCCTCGCGCAGTAGTCCGGCCGCGAGGTGTCGTGGTACTTCTTCGCCATCTCGTTCATCTTCGCGGCGATCGGCTCGAGCGGCTTGCCGGCGTCCTTGTCCTTGACCGCGCGGCGCGCGTAGGTGGCCACCGCGGCCGTCTCGCCGTGCATCACGTAGATCTCGGTGGCCGCGGTGCCGAGCGTGAACGCGTTGTGCCGGTTGGCGGTCGGTCCGCCCATCACGTAGTGCGCGGCGGCAGTGCCCTTGCGCAGCACGACCAGCATCATCGGCACGTCGGTCGACTGGATCGAGTAGATCAGTGACTGGCCCAGGCCGAGCAGCTCGGCCTTCTCCGCGATGTCGCCGACGTCGATGCCGCTGGTGTCCTGGAACCAGATGATCGGCACGCGGTCACGGCCGCACAGCGTGACGAACTCGTTCATCTTGATCAGGCCCTGGCGATACAGCTTGCCGCCGATGCCGGGGTAGTCGGCGTACTCGGGATAGCCCTTGGGCAGCAACCCTTGGCGGTTGCCGATCACGCCGACCAGCATGCCGTCGATCTTGACCAGCCCGGCATAGATCTCCGGCCCGTAGTCCGGCTTGAATTCCATGTGCTCGCTGCCGTCGACCACGCGCGCGAGCAGGTCGTCGAACGAGTAGGTCTCCTTCTGGTTGATCGGCAGCAGGTGGTACAGGTCTTCGGCCGCGAACGCGGGCTCCGCCGGCTCTGCGACGCGGAAGAACGTCGGCTCGTAGGCGGGGATCGCGCGCATGTATTCCTTCAGTCCGTCGAGCACGCCGCGCTCGTCGTCGTACACGCGGGTGAAGAAGCCGGTTGCGTCGCTGTGGATGTCGACGCGGCCCGGCGGCTTCTCCTTGAATTCGCGCGTGCGCGCGATCAGTTCCTCGAGTCCTTCGAGGTCGAAGTGTCCGCGCGGCGACATGCCGGAAACGATGCCCGCGCCGCCCACCGCCATGTTGGCGTCCTTGTGCGCGAGCAGGATCGTCGGGCTGATGCTCTGATAGCCGCCGCCCGCGGGATTGGTGCCGTAGATGCCGGCGAGCACCGGAATCCCCGCCTGCTCGAGCTCGGCATGGCGGTAGAACGGCGTTCCGCCGCCGCGCCGGTCGGCATAGAACTTCTCCTGATCGGGCAGCTTCACGCCGCTGCAGTTGACCAGCCAGACAAGAGGCAAACGCAGGCGTTTGGAGAGATTGGTCACGCGCAGGATGTTGTCCGCCTGCCCCGGAATCCACGCGCCGGCGAGCACCTTGTTGTCGAAGCCGATCACCACTGCCCAGCGGCCGGCGATCTTGGCCAGGCCGTCGACGACGTTGGTCGTGCCTTCTTCGTTGTCGTCCGGGTTGTACAGGCTGTGCAGCGGATGCCAGGTGCCGGGGTCGATCAGGTACTCCAACCGCTGCCACACCGTCAACGCGCCGCGCTTGTTGATCTCGGCCGTCGGGATGCCGACGTTCTCGCGCACCTTGCGGGCCGCGGCGAGTTGCGCTTCGATGGCTTCGAGCTTGGCGCGGCTGTCCTTCGATCGCGTGATGCGCGCTTCCTTGAGCGCCTTGCCCAGCGCGGGCATCTTCTGGAAGTAGGGCCTCATTCGGGTTCCTTCAGAACGCTGATTGCGTTGTCATGCACTGTGTCGTTCCCGCGGATGACACGTCCCGGCCGTCAACAACACGTCGTTCCCGCGGAAGCGGGAACCCAGCGTCTTCCCGTCCAAACTCACTGGATCCCCGCTTTCGCGGGGATGACGCTTGCTCCGTGCCGACCTGACACAGCTCATTCGCGGTTCGGCGTGTGGCCACAGGCCATGCCGGAGATGATGACCTTCTGGATGTTCGACGTGCCTTCGACCACCTGCAGCGACTTGGCGTCGCGGTAGAAGCGCTCGGCCGGGTACTCCGTGGAAAAGCCGTACGAGCCGTAGATCTTCATGCACTCGTTGGCCGCGCGCACGGCGGCTTCGGACGCAGCGTACTTGGCGATCGAGGTCTCGAACTGGTTGGGCTTGCCCTGGTCCTTCAGCCACGCGGCGCGGTAGACGAGCATCTGCGCGGCGTGGTGCTCGACCGTCATCTCGGCGATCTGTGCCTGGATCATCTGGTGCTGCGAGATCGGCTTGCCGAACTGCGTGCGCTCGTTGGCGTACTGGATCGCCAGATCGAGCGCACCGCCCGCCACCCCCAGCGCGCCCGCGGCGCAGCCCAGCCGCGTCTGGTTCAGCTGCCACATGCAGATGCGGAAGCCGTCGCCGGGCTTGCCGAGCACGTTCTCCTTGGGCACTTTCATGCCTTCGAACACGAACTCGCCGGTCGGCGCGCAACGCAGGCCGAGCTTGGTCTCGATCGCGCGCGCGGTGCAGCCTTTCATCCTCTTCGGTTCGATGATGAACGCGGTCATGCCCTTGTTGCCGGCCGACTTGTCGGTGTACGCGTACAGCAGCCCCGCGTCGCCAACGTGCGCCTGCGAGATCCACATCTTGGTGCCGTGCACTTCCCAGTGGTCGCCGCGGTCGATCGCGTGCGTCTTCATGCTGGCGACGTCCGAGCCGGTGTTGGGCTCCGTCATCGCAAAGAAGCCGAGCTGCGTTCCGGCGACCCAGCCCGCGATGTACTTCTTCTTCTGCTCGGGCGTGCCGAACTTCGCGACCGTGAGTGCCGGGCCGAGGTTCTGCATGTTGAACGGCAGGCGCCACGAGGCCGAAACCTTGGCGATCTGCTCGGCCATCAGCACGGATTCCATGAAGCCCATGCCGCTGCCGCCGAGTTCCTCGGGCAGCGCGCAGGAGAAGAAGCCGAGCGAACCCATCTTCGCGACGCGATCGGCGCGGAACTCGTGCTTCTGTTCCTCCTGCTCCAGCGTGGGCGCGATGTCCTCGGCGGCGAATCGCCTGGCCGTGTCCTGGATCAGTTGCTGCTCGGGGGTGAGTTCGAAGTTCATGGTGGCCCCGCGGCTACTCGATCACGATTAACAGCGCGTCTTCGGCGACCTTGTCGCCCTTCTTCACACGGATCTCCTTCACCGTGCCGCTGCAGGGCGCCGCGATCGGGTTCTCCATCTTCAGCGCCTCGATGATCAGCAGGTCGTCGTCTTCCTCGACCTTGGCGCCGACCTCGACCAGCACCTCGAAAACGTTGCCCGCCAGCGGCGCGCGCACTTCTTCAGTCATTGCTCTTCTCCCAGTTCAGATGGCGCCAGCGGCGGCGAGCGCATGCGCCGCGTGCGCACCGCGCGGTAATGCCAGTCTGGCAATGTCGCCTTTTACCCAAGGCAATCGCTCTTGCACTTGCCGCTGATCAAGCCTCGGCGGCAAAGGGCGTCACGCGCACAGATGGCTGCCCTGCTCGCGACGTTCACCGAAGCGCCGCCCGCGAGGCTCGCCATCAGGACAACTTGTTGTTCACCGTCGTGGGCGTCAACGCGGAGCCAAAGCGCCCCGGGGCGACATCAAAGCACCCGGCCACGTTCGTTCGAGGAATGAACGGGTCGCAGCAGCCGAATCGGCGCAGCGTTACAGGAGTGAAGGAGGTTGGGGCCGTTCGTTTCTGGCACGGCTCCGCCAGCAGCAATCTCGCACCGCGAAATCCACAACTGAATTGGACCGTGACCGGAGACCCGGCAACCCACGTTCGCCTGGCATCACGAACCCCGGCTTCCGATCCGGTTGGCACGGGCAACCAAATGCGGAGGGAAAGACAACATGAGCGACGGAATCGCACTTCATGTTGCCGGTCATTTCAATCCCGAGCACGAGGCGCGCGACAAGCCGCGAGCCGGGTCGCGCATCGCAGCGCGTGCGCTAACGGACGATAGTGACTGCCGTCCGCCGCGCCTGCTGCGGCTTGCCGCTACTGACGGTCTCGACCGGCTTGGCGATGATGATGCGGTCACGCCGGATTCCGGCGCGTTCCAGTGCGCCGCGTACGGCGACCTCGCGCCGTGCGGCGAGGTCCTGGTTGTAGGTGCGATTGCCGCCCGCTTCGTGGTAGCCGCTGATTCGCACCTTGGCGTCGGGCTCGGCTTTCAGGTAGGCAACGATCGGCGCCAGGCGTTGCCGCGCATCGGCAGGGGGGTCATCGTCCTCCAATTCGAAGTGGATGTCCGCGCGTGGCAGCGGCGCCGGTGCGGCGGCGGCCGGACTCGGCGCGGGCGAAGGCGCCGGCATGGGCTCCGCGGACGCGGATGCGGAAGCTTCGGGCGACGGCACGGCGATTGCAGCGGGTTCCGGTGCAGGCGGTACCGGCGACGCCGCCACGGCGGGTGGACTTGCGTGAACGTTCAGCGATAGCAGCGCCGGTGCCGACGACTTAGCGAGCGGGCGCGTGTCGGCGGCCGCGGGACGATCGCGCCACGTGGTCGGTCCGATGCCGATAAGCGGCAGCACTGCCAATAGGACCGCCAGCAACAGCGCGCCGATAAGGTGGCACGCGTTCGAATGCGGATATGCGGCGATGGAGTTTTCGGTCGGTGCACCCATGATCGCCATCCGCTACGTGCGGCGTGTGGCCGCGAGCGCCGTCCGCAGCATCGCCAGCGCGCTCCAGCGGTTGTTAGCCGCAAGCAGCGCCTGATCGCTCCAGGTCTGCGGATTGACAAGCCGGAAGTTGGGCCCGCCGCGTTCGAGCACGGACTTGATCTGCGCCGGGGTCAGGTGCGCGAGCGCGGCGAAGCTGGCGATGCCCGCGCCGCGCAGCACGTCGGCGATCGCCGGGCCGATGCCCTCGATCACGTGCAGGTCGTCGTCGCGTTCCAGCGGGAAGCCCGCCGCGCGCGCTGCAGCGCGGTCGAGCGCCGGCGTTGCGGACAACTGCGCGATCTCGGCCTCTCGCTCCGCCAACTGGCTCCTCAGCACGCGCACTTCGCGTGCCAGCCGCGCGCGCTCGCGCTCCGCGTCCTCGCGCGCGCCGGCGCCCAGCACCCCATGCAGCGATTTCAGCCCACGCCAATGGTTGTGTGCCGCGAGTTCCGCCTGCTCGGGCCACGTCTCAGGATCGACGACGCGAAAGTCGGGGCCCGCCTCGGACAGGATGGCGCGCAAGCGCGCCGGCGCGCTGCGCGCCAGATCGTGCAGCGAATGGATGCCGGCGCGATTGAGCACCTCGCCAATGCGTGCGTCGACGCCGTGGACGACCGCGAGGTCGTCCGGTCCCTGCAGCGCGAAACCCGCGGCACGCGCCGCCTCCGGATCGATCGGCGGCGGCCGTAGTCGCAGCACCTGGACTTCGAGTTCGCTCGCGCGGCGGCGCGCGGCAGCGAGCGTCTCCTCCGCGGCGGCGAGGTGCTCCTGCAATTCCGTGTTCGGCAGCCCGGCTGCAGTCGCCATCGCGGCGTCCGCACGCTCACGCGACGCGTGCAGCTCGCTGACCTCCTGTTCCAGCGCGGCGATCTGGCGCACGTGCGCCGGGTTGTCGACGGGCGTCTCCACCACGCGCCCGATCGACACGGCCACCGTGCGACGGGGGCCGCGCCCGACGAGCCAGCTCGCAAGCCAGCCCAGCAACACGCCCAGGACGATCCACCACAGAAAGTCGGCGAGCACCAACATCCAGAACCTCGACTCTCCCTTGCGCGGGCGATGACATTCATACCTTGATCGCGATGCGTCCGCAATCACGTCGGGCGGTGCGAGCCATCGCGCGATTGAATAAACTCGATCACATGGATCGGCGGCATTTCCTCGCTTGCTTGACGCCCTTGGTGCTTGCCCCCGCGGCGCTGGCGCGCGCTGCAGCGTTGAGCGCGCCGCGGGCGGACTGCGTCCCCGGCGGTATCGCGCGCATCCGCCTGGGCGCCGCCGCGCAGGCGCCGCGTGCACATATCGGCGCGCAGCGCGTGCTGGTCGTGCGCGAGGGCGGCGAGTGGTTCGCGCTCGTCGGCATTGCGCTGGCGACCAAGCCGGGCACCAAACTGCGCGTCGAGGCGCAGCGCGCGGGCGGACGGACCGAGCGCTACGAGGTCGCGGTGGGGCGTAAGCAGTATGCAGAGCAGCACCTGAAGGTAGCGCCCGGCCAGGTCGAACTCTCGCCCAAGGATCTGGCGCGCTACCAGCGCGAGCATCTGCACCTGGCCGAGGTGCTAGGTACCTTCACGGACACGCCGCCGGCCTCGCTGGAGATGCTGCAGCCGGTGCCCGGCGTGCGCTCGGGAACGTTCGGATTGCGGCGCTTCTTCAACGGCCAGGCGCGCGCTCCGCATTCGGGCATGGATATCGCGGCGGCGGAGGGAACGCCCATCATCGCCGCCGGCGCGGGCCGCGTGATCGATATCGGCGACTACTTCTTCTCGGGCAACACGATCGTGCTCGATCACGGCGAGGGACTGCTGTCGCTGTACGCGCACCTGAGCGCGGTCGATACGCAGGTCGCGCAGAGCGTTGACGCGGGAGCACCCATCGGCAAGGTGGGCGCCACCGGCCGCGCCACCGGGCCACACCTGCACTTCTCCGTCTATCTCAATACGGTCGCAATCGATCCGGCGCTGTTTTTGCCGGTGTAGCAGCGATCCGGCTCTGCGCGGCGGCGACGACGACCGAAGCCCTGATCGGCATTCCTGTCTTCACGGATCCATCGGTCCCGGTGAATGCCTCAGGCAGCGCGTGCCGGCGCGTTGGCGGTATGGACCACCGTGCCGCTCGCGTCGATCACGCGGATGCCGATCGGGATGCCCTGGCGCACGCTCGCCGTCACCGTGCAGAAATCCTCGAACTGCGCGAACGCGCGCTCCGCGTGCGCCAGTTCCGCAGCGGCGCGACCCAGCCGGATCTGCACGTCGATCCTGTGCACGCGCAGCCGGCCTTTTTCGTTGCGGTCGATCGTGCACGTCGCCGTCGTCGTGATGCCGCCGGGATCCTGCTTGTACTTGCGCAGCGCAAACAGCAGGCTCGCGGACAGGCAGTTGCCGACCGCCGCCGCAAGCAACTGGTTGGGCGTCGGTCCCTGCCCCTTGCCGAGCGGTGGGCTTTCGTCGGCCAGCAGCGGCGGCCGGCCCTCGCCGAAATCGAGCAGAAACTGGAAGTCGGTCTGCTGCGTGATGGTGACGGAGACTTCGTGTGCCATCGTTGTTCCTCTCTCGCCCGGGTCAGATCGGACGCCTGATCGTCATCGCGCCGCGGATCTGGCCGACCGCATAGCCGGTGCCCTTGTCGTCCGGATAGCGCTCGGCCAGCTTCGCCTTGGTCGCCGGGCTCATGTTCTCCGGGGCGCCATGACAGTTCAGGCAAAGCGGCTGCACCGGCAGCGCCTTCATGTAGCGATAGACCTTCACGCCGTTGTCGACGACGACTTCGCCCTTTTCCAGGGTGGCGGGATTCTCGCCGGCCGCGGCGCGGCGGTCGAAGTCCTGCAGCACCGCCTGCTCCCATGCGTCCGGCACTGCCTTGGGATTGCGATTCTTCAGGCTCACGCGGCGGATGTTCCAGCCGGTCTTCTCCGAAGCTTGTTTCGCCAGCTGCGGCGCCCTTTCGCTGCAGACGTCGATCGCGCCCTCGGGACCGCCCCTGGCAATCTCTTCCTGCAGCACCGCGAGCAGCTTCGGCGGCACGCTGGTCGCGACCCCGCGCGCCTCCTCGAGCAGTTTGGCCTCGTCGGCGAACGCGCCCGCCGCGGCAAGCGCAAGGGCAATGGGAATCAAGCCACGTGCGATGGAAGTCTTCATCGATGCACCTCTGATCGGACGGAAAGGAAATCGTTCGGTCAGCCCGAATGCTGCGCGCATCCGCACGCAAGACCTTGACGCTTGCCAAGGTGGAAAAGCCCGGCTGTGACGCCCATCACACCCGCGTCCCGCATGCGGGCGACGGCGCCGCGCGGGATCACGCGTGTGCGTAGCCTGCCGCGAATCGCGCGAGCGCGGTTTCCGCGTCGCCCAGTTCGACCTCGATCGCGAACATGCGCTTGGCGTAGCTCGACAGCGCGTATTCCTGGGTCATGCCGATGCCGCCGTGCAGCTGGATCGACTGCTGCGCGATCGTGCGCAGCGCCCGGTGCGCGAGCGCCTGCGCGGCGTCGAGCGTGCGCGCGTCCATCCTCATCGCCGCAGCAAGCATCAGCGACTGCGCCTGCTCGTACAGCACCGCGAGGTCCGCCATCCGGTGCGCGAGCGCCTGGAAGCGGCCAATCGGCTGGCCGAACTGCTTGCGCGTGCGCAGGTACTCGGCGGTAAGGTCGAGAACCGTCTTCGCCAACCCGATGCCCTCCGCGATGCGGCCGATGCGCGCGGCATCGGCGCCGGCCTGCCACGCATTGTGCGCGACCCCGCCCTCCGCCAGCACTGCCGCGCCGGCGTCGAATTCGACTTCGGCGGCCGCGCTGCCGTCGAGCTGACGGTACACACGCCGGTCGCAGTCGCGCGCATGGACCTCGTAGATCCGCTCGTCGAGCGCCGCCAGGATCACGTCGGCGTAGCTCGCATGCGGCGCCCAGCCGCGCAGGCGCGTGCCGTCGGCACGCACATCGCGCAGCGGGATCACGATCGCCCCTTCGGCCAGCCCGGCGAGCGAGGCGTCGCGCTCCGGCGAAGCGTCGCAGCGGGAAAGCGTGACCGCGGCGGCGATCGCGCTGTCGATGAACGGGTCGAGCAGCCAGCCACGTCCGAGCACCTGCGCGACCAGCACCGCGTCGATCAGCGGCCGCGCGAGCCCGCCATTGCCCTCTGGCACCAGCAGCGCCGACAGACCGAGGTCGACCAGTTCGCGCCAGGTCGCCGGAACGACGGCAGCGTCGGCCTTCGCCTGCGCGCGGCGCGCGTCGATCGTGCAGCGCTCGCGCTGCCAGCGGTCGCACGAATCGATGAGCATCCGCTGCTCTTCGGACAGGTCGAAGTTCATCGCTACAGCTCCAGCACGTGCTTCGCAATGATGCCGCGCTGAATTTCGTTCGATCCCCCGTAGATCGTCGTCTTGCGCAGGTTCAGGTACATCGCGGGCTCCGGCCGCAGGCGTCCGTCGCGCGTCGGCAGCGCGGCCGTGCCCTGCATGTCGGCGATCAGCTCGCCGATGCGCTGAATGATCTCCGCGCCCTTGATCTTCAGCATCGACGACATAGGCCCCGGCGCGCCGCGCGTCCGCGCCTCGGACAGCACGCGCAGGTTCAGGATCTCGAGCGCCG
>JBLMYK010000159.1:0-3295 GCA_050258235.1 Gemmatimonadota bacterium
GTGCGGCAATGCTCGGGCTTCACGCCCGGAATCATCTGCAACGCCGCGGTCTGGATCACGGTGCGCGGCCACAGCGCATTGACCGCGATGCCGTAGCTGCGGAACTCCTCCGCATGACCGAGCACGCACATGCTCATCCCGTACTTGGCCATCGTGTAGGCGACATGCGGAGCAAACCAGCGCGGATTCATGTTCAGCGGCGGCGACAGCGTCAGCACGTGCGGATTGCGTCGACGTTCTCCGGACTGCTTCAGGTAGGGCAGGCAGGCTTGGGTGACGAGAAACGTGCCGCGCACATTGACGCCGAACATCAGGTCGAAGCGCTTGATCGGCGTCGCCTCGGTGTTGGTCAGATTGATCGCGCTGGCATTGTTGATCACGATGTCGATGCCGCCGAACTTCTCCGCGGTCCGTTTCGCCGCTTCGACGACCTGGACCTCTTCGCGGATGTCGACCTGCAGCGGCAGGCACTGGCCGCCTGCCTGCTCGATCTCCTTGGCGGCGGTGTAGATGGTGCCCGGCAGTTTCGGGTGCGGTTCCGTCGTCTTCGCGGCGATGGCGACGTTGGCACCGTCGGCCGCGCAGCGCGTGGCGATGGCCAGTCCGATGCCGCGCGAGGCGCCGCTGATGAATATGGTCTTTCCTTTCAGGCTCATGATTCCTCCGATTTGCGCGCCACCGCGATCGCGATGCGCTTGCCCGACGACCGGCTGATCCGGTCTTCGCGGTTGATGATCGTCATGCCATCGAGCGCGTCGGTGACCAGCGCCGGCGCGAAACAAGCGTAGCGCCGGCCTCGGGCGTCGAATTGATCCGCGCCGTCTGGCGCCTCGGTCACGCGCCAGCTCAGGTACAGGGTGCCGCCGGGCCGCGTGATGCGCGCCAGGCTGCGCACCGCGGCCGGGATTTCGTCGCGCGGCAGATGCATGATCACGGTTTCGCACAGGACGTTGGCGAACCGATCGCTGATCTCCGCCAGCAGCGGCAGCGCGGCGCGGTGGAACTCCAGCGCAGGGAAGCGCCGCCGCGCTTCCGCGAGCAGTCCATCCGATGCGTCGCAGCCGACCGCCGGATAGCCGTGTGCGCGCAGCCACGCGACGTCGCGTCCGCTGCCACAGCCGACGTCAACGGTCGCAGCGCCGCGCGCAAACCATCGCTGCAGGTCCGCGTACAGGTCGGCGGGGGTGTCCTGTGCGAGCCATTCGTCCGCGTATTCGGCCGCATGGCGATCGTAGGCGGCCAGCGTGGAATCAGCGCGCACCGGCTTCGATTCCCTGTCTTTCGCGTACCAGCGTCGCGATGTGCGGCACCAGCTGCGCGCGCACACGCGCGTACAACGCGGGGCCGGGATGAAATCCGTCTTCGGCAAACAGCGAACCGTGGGTGACGCCACCCATCGCCACGTGCGAAACGCCAGGCTGGGTCTTCGCCCAGCGCGCCTGCGCATCGTTGTTGCGTCGGGACAGCTTGCCGCCGAGCCAGGCGAGCGGCTGCGGCAGCGCGGGAAACAGATCGAGGTCCGGCGCGGCCGGAAACACGACGTGGCTCACCCCGGCGTGCGTGCGCAGCCAGGCCGCGATCTCGCCACGCCGGCGCAACGCCTGCTGCAGCGGCACCTCTTTCGTGATGTCGTTCACGCCGACCACGATCACCGCCACGTCGGCCGCATCGACGTGCCCATGCATCAGCTTGTGCAGGACGCCCTCAGACGTCAGTCCGGTTTGCGCGACCAGCTGCCAGCGCACTGCACCGCCCAGGCGTCGCGCGAGTTCGCGCGCCAGCGGCAGGGCGAGTGCCTCGTCCTGTGCGCGCGCCCCGACGCCGGCCGCGCTCGAATCACCGGCAACCAGGAGACGCAGTACCACTGCGCCCGCCCCGGCCACGCCTGTGCGCGGCCCCGGCGGCTCGGGCAGTTCGAGTGCCGATGCGCGCACGCGCCGCGCCTGCGCGTAGATCAGCGGAGCGAGCAGCACCTTGGCGGCGGCGTGCATCATCGCGATTCCTTCGTGCGACGCGAAGCCGCGCGTCAGGTCCGCTCGGGCCGCGGCCACAGGATCATCTGCGTGCAGCGAAACAGCGCGATCGTCTTGCCCGCCCGGCCTTCGCTGCCTGCCTCGGTCACCACGGCATCCCACACCTGCGTGGTGCGCCCGAGGTGCACGGCGCGCGCGACGGTCTCGATGGCGCCCGCCGTCGCAGTGCCGAGAAAGTTCGTCTTCAACTCGACCGTGGTGAAGTTCTCCGCACCGTCGGGAAGATGCGCGGCGCACGCATAGCCGCAGGCGGTATCGGCCAGCGCGATCACGCTGGCGGCGTGCAGGAACCCGTTCGGCGCCAGGAGTTCGTCCCGGATCGGCAGGCGCACGTGCAGCTCGCGCTCGTCGAGGCGCAGCACCTGCAGTCCCATCAGGCCGGGCAGGCGGCCCGCGCCACGCGCATTCAGCGATTCGACCGTGATCTCACGACGCAGCCGCATTGCCGCCTCATGCGAACCTGGAGAAGTCCGGCTTGCGTCGCTCGAAGAAGGCGGTGAAGGCTTCCTTGGCCTCCGGGCTGCCGAGCATCCTGCCGAACGTGGTCGCCTCGTCGACGATGGTCTTCTCGACCACCGCCTTCCACCCCGACTTCATCAGTCGCTTGGTTTCGCGCACCGACGCGGGCGGCAGCGCGGTGAAGCGCGCTGCCTGCTTCTTCGCATACGGGAGCACTTCGTCCGGCGGCAGGATGCGGTTGACGATCTTCATCTCGACCGCCTCCTCGGCGCTGATCGGCTCCGACAGCAGCAGCTTTTCGGCCGCCTTGTGATAGCCGGCCGCCAGCGGCACCAGCAGCGAAGACGCGAACTCGGAGCACAGGCCGAGCGAGACGAAGGGCATCGAGAACATCGCGTTGTCGGCGCAGTAGACGAGGTCGCAGTGCATCAGCATCGTGGTGCCGATGCCGACGGCCGCGCCGTTGACGGCTGCGATCACCGGCTTTTCTGCATAGCCGAGCGCCTGCATGAACCTGAACACGGGCGCGTTCATGCCCTCGCGCGGCGGGTTCTTCAGGAAGTCCTCCAGGTCGTTGCCCGCGGTGAAGATGTCCGGCTGTCCATGGATCAGCAGCGCGCGCACGGACGCGTCGTCGTGCGCGGCGCCGATCGCCTCGGCAAGCTGCGTGTACATCGCCACGGTGATGGCGTTCTTCTTCTCGGGACGCGCAATCTCGATGCGGGCCAAGCCGTCCGCAGTTTCGGTCCTGATCGTCATCCGCCGGCTCCTTGACGTTGCATGAATTGCCGCAGGTCGGTACG
>JBLMYK010000160.1:0-6548 GCA_050258235.1 Gemmatimonadota bacterium
GCATCATCGCCGGCGGGCCGCGGCCGGCGGCGAATCCCACGTACACGGGCAAGGCGTGCGGCTCGACCGCCGCGGCATGGTGGGGCTTCCAGTACCACGACCTCCTCGAGGATCCCAAGCCGCGTGAAGTGGTGACGATCTACGAAGTGGACGCGACGGGCGAGCGCAATTGGGCGCGCGCCGTGTACAACTTCCGCTGGACTCCGCAGCGCGATCCCTTCGGCGTCGTGCATCCGATCATCGATTACCCCGGCGTTCCGGTAGACCACGCGACGGTCAAGGAAAACCATGACGTGCTGAAGAACATTCGCGTGCCGATCCGTCCGCACTTCGGCGTGCTCGGTCTCGCGCCCGCCGAAGCGGAAATCGTCAACTCGATACCGCCGAGCTACACCGGCGGCAACATCGACGATTGGCGCATCGGGAAGGGCGCCACGATGTACTACCCCGTGTCGGTGCCCGGAGCCCTGCTCTCGGTCGGCGACTCGCACGCGTCGCAGGGCGATTCCGAGCTTTGCGGCACGGCGATCGAATGCTCGCTCACCGGGACGTTTCAGCTCATCCTGCACAAGAAGGCGTCGCTCGCCGGGACGGCGCTCGCCGAGCAGTACTACCCGCTGCTCGCCACGCAGGACGAATGGGTCGTGCACGGCTTCAGTTATGCGAACTACCTCGCCGAGCTGGGCGCCGACGCGCAAAAGACGATCTTCGAGAAGTCGTCGGTCGATCGCGCGTTGCGCGACGCGTATCGCAAGATGCGGCACTTCCTGATGAAGACGCAGAACCTCACCGAGGACGAGGCGATTTCCCTGATGTCGGTTGCCGTGGACTTCGGCGTGACGCAGGTCGTCGACGGCAACTGGGGCGTCCACGCGCGCGTGAAGAAGAGCATCTTCCCGGGCCGGTAGCGCCAGGCGGGTCGATGCTGCACCGTCCGGCTGCCGCCGGGCGCCTGCTGGCGCGGCGCCGGAGAACCGAGTGGCAAAGGCGCAGGCGGCGCGTTTCGGTCAGCGCGGCACCAGCACCGTCTCGAGCGTGTGCCGGCCGACCTGCCGGCCCATCGCGGCGCCCACTTCCGCCGAGTTGCGGAAGTGGACGCCGCCCCAGATGCGTGCGTTGATCGGCTCGGCGACGAAGTCCGCGACGCGCATCCACGATCGTTTCGGTGCGCCCGGCTGGGCCGCGGGCGCGCTCATCGTCAATGGCGTGGCCAGCGCGCCGTCGCCGAGAACGGAAACGAGGATTTCGCCGAGCGCCGCCGCCGAAATGCAGTGCGCGCACGGGTACTCGGGATGCATCGGCGCGTCGACGAGCGGCATCCACGCCGCATCGCGCTCGGTCGAGTCGTTGCCGTCGACGTCGCCATTGCGGATCGCCGTGAGCGGCCGCCAGAAGTTGTACGCGTACTTCGCGTCGAACACGGCGATCGTCGAGTCGGCCAGCGCAATGTAGGCGAGCGCGAATACGCGCGCGCGCTCGACGAGCGTGCCCGGGACGGCAGCCGCCTGGCGGATGACCGGGTTGTAGATCGTCACGCCGGAGACCGCCCAGTCGCGGGCGACGCGCGTTTGCTCTTCCGTGCGCGCGGTGCTGTCGCGACTACCGACCCGCCGCGTCTCGTTGTAGTCGCGCGCCCACACCGCGCTGGACAGCGCCGGCGGCGGGCCCGGCCTGAACTGGTCGGGTGCGCGCATTGCGAGGGGTTGCGCGGTCCGCGCTTCCCAGCCGACCGGAAGCGTCGTCGGAACGTAGACGCCCGGCGTGGTCGCCGGCCGGTACGGGTCGGGCGTGCCGCTGACCGCGCGCGCCTCGATCAGCGCGTGGCCGGCGCGCTCGCCGTAGCGCGCCGATGCAGAGCCGGGCTCGACGCCGAAGCGCGACGCGACGATCCGGCATTCGCTTTCGATCGCCGCGCGATGCGCCGCGTGATGCGCGAGCAGCACGCCGCAGACGGCACCGAGCGCGGCATCCGCCGCCGACGCGCCCGCCGGCGGCGCCGGTAGCACAACGTAGGGAGAATACCGGCCCGCCTCAATCGCGTTGATGGCATCGAACATCGCGACATGCGCAAAAAGTAGCGTGCGCGCCTGATCCGGAAGCGGAACGCGCGCGGCCGCCATGACACGGACGACGACCTCATTGAGCTCGAGCGCGATGTCGGGCGTCGTTGCGGAAGCGCCCGCCGCGGTCAGCGACCACACAAGAACACAGCCGAGCGCGCTACGCATGAAGGAGTCCTCCCGGCGGGCATGTTGCCCGCGAATCCCCCGTTTCACCCCCGCATTGTGGGGCCGGCGGCGGCCGGACGGAACCGCTTTCGCACCGCGATTTTCGGGATTGAAACCCCTCGGGGGCGGTTTTGTCGACCGGCATTGCCGCGGTGCCTCCGATGGAGCCACAATCCGCGCACTGGCAGCGAGGACCCTGATGGCAGGAGCACCTTCCCCACGGCCGCATCGCGCGGCTCCTGCCGTCGCCGGCCGCAGCATGACCGCGTTGGCCGCGGCGCTCCGAGCGAGCCTCGGCTGGCAGCGGATCGCATTCACGCTGGCCATCTGCGTGCTCGTGTCGACGCAGGCGTTCTTCCAGCCGACGCTCTACTCGCCGTTCGACGCCGAGGGCCTGATTCGAACCTGGCTCGACTACGCCGGCGAGTGTCTGCTGATGAGCGTTCCGATCATGGTCGCGATCAGCACCGCCGAGGTGCTGCTCGACGGCGTGCGGCGGGCCTGGGCTTTGCCGCTGCTCGCACTAGCGCTGTTCGCCGGCGCGACCGCCGGCGCGCTGCTGCTGATCCCGTATTACGATTCGCCGGCGGAATGGGCATTCGACGGCCGCTTCGTCTCCGGTGTCGCGTACTGGTCGCTGATCGCCACCGGGATCGTCATGATCTACGCGCTGCAGCAGAGCGCGGCCCGCGCCGAGGCTGCCGCGCACCAGGCGCAGGTCGACCGCATCGCGTTCTCGAAGCAAATGATGGAAGCGCAACTGCAGGTGATGCGGGCGCAAATCGAGCCGCATTTCCTGTTCAACACGCTGGCCAACGTCAAGCGGCTCGCGCATACGGACGTAGGCAGCGGCGCCGCGATGCTGGACAACCTGGTCCGCTACCTTCGCGCCGCGCTGCCGCGCATGCGCGAAGAGCACGCGACCCTCGGACAGGAGGCGGACCTCGCGCAGGCTTATCTCGACGTGCTGCGCATCCGGATGGGCGAGCGCCTGCGCTTTTCAATCGACGTTCCGAGCGCGCTGCGCGCGCAGCCGTTTCCGCCGATGATGCTCCTGACGCTCGTCGAAAATGCGATCAAGCACGGGCTCAATCCGTCGCCGCAGGGCGGAACGCTCTCCGTCCGGGCGACGCGCCACCCGCAGGGCCTGGTGCTCGCGGTCGCCGACACCGGCGTCGGATTCGGCGGAACCGCAGCGGGCGGAACCGGCGTCGGGCTCGCCAACACGCGTGCGCGGCTGGGCGCGCTGTACGGCGATGCCGGATCGCTCGAGCTCGCGCCGAACGAGCCTTCCGGCGTGGTCGCGAGCGTTCGCATACCCTTCGACACGGCGGCGGAGGACGGCGCGGGCACCGTCGATGACGAGCGTGTGCGATGACGATCACCGCGCTCATCGCCGAGGACGAGCCGCTGCTCCGCGCGGAACTGGCGGAGCACCTGGCGAAGCTGTGGCCGGAGCTCGTGATCGCCGGCAGCGCGGCCGACGGCGTCGAGGCGCTGCGGCTGTTGACGGCACACGAGCCAAATGTGCTGTTCCTCGACATCCAGATGCCCGGCATGACCGGCCTCGAGGTCGCGCGCCTCGCGGCGGGACGCTGCCATGTCGTCTTCGTGACGGCGTTCGACCAGTACGCGATTTCCGCGTTCGAGCAGGGCGCGATCGACTACGTGATGAAGCCGGTCGGGTTGCAGCGGCTCGCGGCCACCGTCACGCGCATCAAGGACCGGATTACGCAGCCGCCCGCGGACCTGTCGAAGGTGCTCGTGCAACTCCAGCGCCAGGCGGGCGAGGGCAGGGCGTACCTGCGCTGGGTCAACGCGTCCGCCGGCAAGTCGATCAAGCTGATCACCGTGGACGAGATCTGCTACTTCCGCGCCGACGCGAAATACACGCTGGTCGTGACCCCGGGCGCCGAGTCGCTAATCCGCAAGACGATCAAGGAGCTGATCGACGAGTTGGACCCGAGCCTGTTCTGGCAGATTCACCGCTCGACGCTCGTCAACGTCGCATCGATCGCGGGCGTGACTCGCGACGTGCGCGGGCACCTGCAGCTCAAGCTCAAGCAGCGGCCGGAGCTCCTGCCCGTCAGCGAGAGTTACACGCACCTGTTCCGGCAGATGTGAACACGACCGAGGGAGGCGACATGGAAACGTTCGATGCGAAGCGGCGCGACGCGCTCCGGATGCTGGCCGCCGCAGGCTTTGCAGTTGGAGCGGCCGGATACGCGCGCGCGAAGTCGGCTGACGCGAGCGTCGCGCCCGGCGTCGACGCGAACCTGCCGGACGGCATCGTTTTCGACAACGCGCAGGCCCGCGTGCTGCGCCGGACCGCGGCGCCGGGACAGCCGGCATTCGGCACACTGCCGTCGGATGCGCCGAACCTCGTGCTGTTCATGATCGACGCGGAAGTGGCCGCGACGGGCGCGCGGGTGAAGCCGGCGCGCTATCGGCAGGGCGCTCTGCTGTGGAACCCGGCGGACGCAGGCGCGCTGAACGCCGGCGCGCGCGCCACGACCGTCTATGTGGTATTGCCCAAGGCGGGGGCACCGGGCGCAGCCCCGACGCCCGACGCGCGTGGCTCGGCTCCAAACACCGGCGGCAAAGTGATGCTCGACAACGCGTGGGTACGCGTCATCCAGCATTCGGCGCGGCCACGGATGGGCGTCTGCGGCATGGGCATGCACACTCATCCGCCGCACCTGACGATCGGTCTTCGCGATGGCAGAATCAAAGTCATCGAGCCGAACGTCGACCCCGTGATCCGTGACGTGAAAGCGGGTGCCGTGTTCTGGGACGCGGGCGGCCTGCATGCGATCGAGAACCTCGCGAGCCGCGACTCGCTCGCGTTCCTGATCGAGTTCAAGCAGGCGTAGCGCGACCGACGCGCAGGCCGACGATCGAGCGCCAGCGCGCGTGGCCGAATCGATTGCACCGCCATTCGCGGCGCTCGCTGCAAATCCGGCCGGCGCCGGCAGGGCGCCCCAGGCCTACTGGCACCGCGTCGTCGTGATCGCCCGCGCGCGCTGGCGGCCGTTCGTCGTGCTCGCCGCGGCGATGTCGCTGGTGAATTCTCTCCATGCGATGTCGATCGGTTTCCTTGAGGTTTCGTGGCTGATGGACGTGGGTGCCCATACGCTGGCGTGGGCGCCGCTGTGCTTTGCCGCGCTCGTGCTGTCCGAGGCGCTTGGACTGCGCGGCTTGCGCCACGCGTTGACGTCGTGCGGGGCGCTGCTGCTTGCGATCCTGGCGGCCGCCGCCATGATCACATGGCTCCGGGGCGGCGTGCTGGCTCCTCTGCTCGTCGGGCCGCACTACATCGTGTCGGACGGCGCGTTCCTCGCGAGGATGATCTGGTTCAATTTGGTCAGCATGATGCTGCTCGTCCTGTACCTGGCGATCAAGGACCGCGAGGCGGCGAGCGTGCGTTTCGCGCGCGCCGTCGAGCTCGAGCGTGCGACGGCTCAGCGCGTGACCCTGACGGCGCGACTCAAGGTGCTGCAAGCGCAGGTCGAGCCCGCGCTACTTTTCGGCGTGCTGGAAGACGTACTCCGCAACTATGCGCGCGATGCCCTGGCGGCCGATGCGCTGCTCGACGACTTGATCGCGTACCTGCGCGCGGCGCTGCCGCAGATGCGCAGCGAAGCGTCGACGCTCGGGCGCGAGGTCGCACTCGCCGCCGCGTACCTGCGGCTGCATCCGGCCGCGCGCGCCGGCGCGATGCGTGTCCGCGTCGACGCGGGCGGATCCCCGGACCTCGTCCCGTTTCCGCCGATGGTGCTGCTGCCGCTCGTGCAGGCGGCGTCCCAGGAACAGCCATCCCGCGTGGCGCTCGCAGTCGCTTCCGCGCTCGACCGGGTCCGGCTGATCGTCGACGTCGCACCGCCGCTTTTGGCGGCGTGGAGCGACGAACGGCTCGCGCCGCTGCGGGCGACGCTCGTCCAGTATTTCGGGGCGCGCGCAGCGCTGACGATCGACGGTTCGCGTGCGGTCATCGAGATGCCGGCCCCGAATGGCGATCCGCGGGCTCGGCGTGCGTGACGAGACTACGTCCTCGCCAAGGGGAGCCGAGGGACGATCGGGCGTCAACGCCTGGGTCGTTGTTTTCCGCTGTCCGAGCGATTTTACATAATAACAATTATACGCAGTTACGACACGATGGGAGTCGATCGGCAAGCGGGCCTGCCGCCCGGTGGGCGCCAGCCGTCAGTCGAAAATGGCTGGATGGCCACCCCGGAGCTTCCGAGCACCGCCGCGCCAACACCGCGACGCGTTGCCGGCAACGCGATCTTCTTTCCGGCCGCGGCGGCGTACGCGATCGTC
>JBLMYK010000161.1:0-4245 GCA_050258235.1 Gemmatimonadota bacterium
CGGGTAATCGGGGGAGACCCGTCGTAGGCGGGGGTAGCGGTGGCGGCGGTGGTGGCGGTGGTAGCGGTGGCGGCGGAGGAGGAAGTGGAGGAGGTGGAGGCGGCGGCGGCTGATGTTGCCGGCACACCCAATGAGGCAACCAAACCGCTCACGAAAGGATCCCGATCATGGCCGATGACAACACCCTCGCGAACGTCGAAACCCTCGCCGGCAAGGTGATGGACGCGCTGGCCGACATCCTGCGCACATCGACCTCGCCCGACGCGCTGGCCGCGCAGAACCTGCTGCTCAAGCGAATGGCGCTCGAAGGCGACGTCTTTCCGTCGCGCGTACCGCCGCCGAAGAACATCACCGAGGTCGGCGGATATCTGAACCTGCTCGAGACACTGAACGAACCCGAGATGCGCACACAGGCGCTGGCAGCGATCCTCGGCGTCGCCGGGCCGAATCCGATCCCCGGCTTCGTTCCGACCGGGCCCATGCTGTACGACGCGATGCGCGCCAACGATCGTCCGGCCGGCGCCGCGCAGGCGACGATCCCGGTGCAGTTTCGCGTCCGAAACGACTTCGCGCCCGCGTTCGATGCGGCACTGAAGACGATCCACGACGCCGGCTGCATGCTGCCGATCCTCAGCACGGCGCCGGTCCTGCCGCCCGCAACGAGCGGTGCGGCGCCACCGGCGGATCTGCTCCCGTTCCTCGGCCGCACGCTCGACCTGATGCCGACATCCGCGCTCGCCGATCCGGACGCCGATGCGCTCGCGGTTGCGCGGCTCGACGGCACGGTGACCTTGCTGGTCGCGTCGCGCCAGCTCGATGCAACCGCTCCCCAGGCGGGGACGCTGGTGACGCAGAAGTGGGTGGCCTGGAAATGCGACGCGAATGCGTGCGCAGAATCGACCGCAGACCGCAAGTACCTGCCGCTCGCGCCGATCCTCAACGCGGCCGGCTGGTACCAGCCCGCGCTGGTGGCGCCGGCCAAGCTCGCCAGCCCAGGCAACTGGTCGCGCTGGACCAACATCACGGGGCTCGTCGCCGGCGTGAGCAAATTCGGCGACGAGATAAGCCAGCGCTTTGCGCGGCCGGAGATCGCCGCATCGGTGCTGCGCGAAGCGCTCGACTGGGTCTGGGACGGGCAGACCTTCAAGGTGCCCTGACCCCGGTCAATTAACGCGTGGCCGCGCGCGGCGCGGCTGCGCTACAGTGCTCGCCAACTCATCGTGCGAGCACATGCGGCTGACATTCCTCGGCGCCGCCGGCGAGGTGACCGGCTCGTGCACTCTGGTCGAGTCCGGAGGAACGCGCTTCCTGATCGATTGCGGCATGTTCCAGGGCGCCAGCCGCGGGCCTTTGTCGGCCGCGGCGAAGAACCGGCGCGCGTACGAACGCGACCTCGGCCGCATCGATTTCATCGTGCTCACGCACGCGCACATCGACCATTGCGGCCTGCTGCCGCGCTTTGCACATGCGCCGCGCGCGCAGGCGCAGCCGTCGATCTACTGCACCCGCCCGACCGCGGACCTGGTGCCGGTGATGCTGAAGGACAGCGCGCACGTTCAGTCGCGCGACACGGGTTCCGGGCGGCATCGCCGGCGCGGTGCCGCGACCGACGAGCCCCTGTACACGATGGAGGACGTCGATCGGCTCTCGATGCGGCTGCACAGCGTGCCGTACGACGTCGAGTTCCAGCCGCACCCCGACGTGCGGATCTGCCTGCGCAATGCCGGCCACATCGTCGGCGCCGCCTCCGTGCATGCGCGCATGCGCGACGGGCGCCGCGAGCGCAGCCTGCTCGCGTCGGGCGATCTGGGCGAGGCCTCCCCGCTGCTGGTCAGCGACCGCGCGCCGCCGGTTGCGGCCGACGCGGTCGTCGTCGAGTCCACCTATGGCGACCGCAATCACCGCTCGCTGCAGGACACCGAAGCCGAACTGATCGAGGTGCTCGACGACGTGCTGCACCGGCGCCACGGCAACCTGATCGTGCCGGCGTTCGCGCTCGGCCGCACGCAGGAGTTCCTGGTGCTGCTGTACCGGCTCGCACGGGACGGCCGCATCCGCGCGCCGCTCGTGTTCGTCGATTCGCCGCTGGCCCGGCAGGCGAGCGAGGTGACATTCGCGCATCTGGACGCGCTGGACGAACTGGCCGGCGAATTCCACGCTGCGCAGCGTGCGCGCAAGCTGCCGTTCGCGCTGCGCTACACCGAGAGCGCCGAGGACTCGATGTTCCTGAACTCGATCCGCCAGGGTGCGGTGATCGTCGCCGCCAGCGGCATGTGCGAGGCCGGGCGCGTGCGCCATCATCTGCGGCACAACCTGTCGCGGCGGGAGTGCGGCGTGCTGTTCACCGGCTTTCAGGCCGCCGGCACCCTGGGCCGGCGCATCATCGACGGCGCCGCCAGTGTCTCGCTGTTCGGCGAATCGATTCCGGTGCGCGCATCCGTTCACACGCTGGGCGGACTGTCGGCGCACGCCGGACAGGATTCGCTGGTCGACTGGCTGCGCGCCGCGCGGCGGGGGTCGCAGGCATTGTTCGTCGCGCACGGCGAGCCCGAGGCAGCGCATGCGCTCAGCGCCCGCGTCGCGAGAGAGCTGCGCTGGAGCCCGACCGTCGCCGAAGCAGAGAAGACCTATGCCGTCTGATCAACCGGCACCGCCGCAGCGCGACGTCGCTCCGTCCGCTGAAGCATCTGGCCGACCCGGTGCGGAAGGCACCGCGCTGGTCGCGCGCCGTCTGGGCATCGACACCTACCGCGAGAACGTCGCCTACCTGCGCCGCGACTGTCCCGTGTACCGCGCGGAAGGATTCCAGGCGCTGTCGAAGGTCGAGGTGACCGCGCACAACGGCACAGGCCGCAAATCGATTCTCGCGGTCGTCAACGTCGTCGACGATCCGAACCTGCTGGGCGAGTGCGAACTCGGCCTGTCGGAAGTGGCTTTCGCATTGCTCGCCACCCGCGAAGGCGAACCGGTGCACATCTCGCACGCGGAGCCGCCGCCGTCGATGGGCGCGCTGAAGCGCAAGATCGCCGGCGAACGACTCGCGCCCGCCGAACTGCAGGCAATCGTGCGCGACATCGCCTCCTACCGCTACTCGAAGATCGAACTGGCGGCATTCGTCGTCGCGGCGAACCAGTTCGAACTCGATCGCGACGAGGTGCTCTACCTGACCGAGGCGATGGCCGCGGTCGGGCGCACCCTCGACTGGGACGAAAAGCCGGTGGTCGACAAGCACTGCATCGGCGGGCTGCCCGGCAACCGCACATCGATGATCGTGGTGCCGATCGTGGCGGCGCACGGCATGCTGATCCCGAAGACGTCGAGCCGTGCGATCACCTCGCCCGCGGGAACCGCCGACACGATGGAATGCCTGGCCCGCGTGGATCTGCCGTTCGAACGCATGCGCGAGATCGTGCATGCGCACCGCGGCTGCCTCGCGTGGGGCGGCCGCGCGGCGCTGTCGCCGGCAGATGACGTGCTGATCTCGGTCGAGCGCCCGCTTTCGATCGACTCGCCGGGCCAGATGGTGGCGTCGATCCTGTCGAAGAAGATCGCCGCCGGGTCCACGCATCTGGTGCTGGACATCCCGCTCGGCCCGACCGCGAAGGTGCGGCACATGGACGACGCGCAGCGGCTGAAGAAGCTGTTCGAGTACGTGGCCCGCCACGTCGGCATGGCGCTCGACGTCGTGATCACCGACGGCCGCCAGCCCGTTGGCCGTGGCATCGGCCCGGCGCTTGAAGCGCGCGACGTGCTGCAGGTGCTGAACAACGATCCGAACGCGCCGATCGACCTGCGCAACAAGGCGCTGCGCCTGGCCGGCCGCGTGCTGGAGTTCGATCGCGACGTGCGCGGCGGCGACGGCTTCGCGCTGGCGCGCGACATCCTCGATTCCGGCCGCGCGCTGGCGAAGATGAACGCGATCATCGACGCGCAGGGGCGTGCGGCCGAACTGCCGCCGCCCGCGCGCATCACGCATGTGGTCGAATCCCCCGCCGCCGGCACCGTGACGGCGATCGACTGCGAGAGAATGGCGCGGCTGGCGCGGCTGGCCGGCGCGCCGACGGTGAAAGGGGCGGGAGTGGACCTGCTGAAGAAGCTGGGCGAAAGCGTCGAGCGCGGCGAGCCGCTGTACCGGATCCTCGCCGATACCCCGACCGAGCTCGCGTTTGCGAGCGAGGTGGCGACCCATGCGAGCGGCTTCACGATCGGCGCGCCGGAGCAGATCGCGCACGGCTACGTCGAGTT
>JBLMYK010000162.1:0-10222 GCA_050258235.1 Gemmatimonadota bacterium
AACGAGTCCTGGACGTTGAGCGCATCGAGAATCGTATAGAGCGGGGCGATCGCTTCGTGCTCGCGGCCGTGCCGCTCCGCCCAGCGCGCGCGATGCTGCGCTTCCTCTTCCTGCAGATGGGCGGCATCGAGCATGACCAGGCGCGCCAGTTCGCGCGTCGGTGCCGTGCAGACGATCTCGCCACGGAATCCGCGCTTTGCGAGCAGCGGCAGCCGGCCGCAATGGTCGAGATGGGCGTGGGTCAGCAGGACGGCGTCGATGCGCGCGGGCTCGAAACCAAACGGTTCGGCGTTCTCTTCTTCGAGTTCGCGCCCGCCCTGATACAGGCCGCAGTCGACGAGCACCTGATGATCACCGCACTCGACGAGGTGGCAGGAGCCGGTGACGCCCCGGTCAGCACCATGGAAGGAGATCTTCACGAGGCATTCCTTTCATTGCGGCGGATGTCAGTCCGCCGGAAACAGCGGTTCGCCGGCGAGGCGATACCAGTGCGCGATGCCGTCCCAGATTTCCTGCGCGGTCTCGGCAAACCAGAACAGTTCACGGTCCTCGGGATCGATCACCCCTTCCGCGACCAGGAAGTCCAGGTCGACTGCCTTGCGCCAGTAGCTTTCGCCGACCAGCACGACCGGCAACGGCTTGACCTTGCGCGTCTGCACGAGGGTCAGTGTCTCGAACAGCTCGTCGAACGTGCCAAAGCCGCCGGGAAACGCGACCAGCGCACGGGCGCGCAGCAGGAAGTGCAGCTTGCGGATCGCGAAGTAATGGAACTGGAAGCACAGGCCGGGGGTGACGTAGGGATTCGGATACTGTTCGTGCGGCAGCGAGATGTTCAGTCCGACCGACTTCGCGCCGGCATCGAACGCGCCGCGATTGGCGGCCTCCATCACGCCCGGGCCGCCTCCGGTGACCACCACGGCACGCCCGCCCTGGGCGCGCTCGCCCCGCTGTCCGACCAGCCGGCCGAACTCGCGCGCGACTTCGTAATAGCGGCTCTTCGCGAGCAGACGCTCGGCGATCTCGAGCCGTTGTCGGACCTGTGCGTCCTGAGGTGACGCACCCGCGTCTTTGCGCAGGGCTTCGACGCGGCGCTGCGCTGCTGCAGGCTCGACGACGCGCGTGCTGCCGAATACAACGATCGTGTGTCGGATGCCATGCTGCTCGAACAGGAACTCGGGCTTCTGGTAGTCGAGCTGCAGCCGCACTCCGCGTGTGTCATCGTGCTGGAGGAAATCGACGTCGCGATCCGCTTCGCGATAGCTCGCGCTGTCGAGGAGGTCCCTTATGCGGCGCGGTGCGTCCGGATCGTCCTGCGCGGATTTCGGTGCATGCCAAGGCAGCGGCTCGTGCCTTCGGTGCGGATGCGCGGGTCCCGGAATCTGCGGCGGATGCGCGGTCGGCGCCTGCTTCTTATCGCTCATGGTTCTTCGACTCGCGCGGGGCCGCGAGTTCCCATGCCCTTCATGCGGCATGGTGGCGCATCACGTGGACGGTCCAACTGATGCGGGTCAATCGGCCGGGCGCGTTCCGGCACTCGATGGGCGCATCGAAGTCGAATAATTGATTTGATGCGCGCACTGGGCGCAGCGGCGTCGGAGGCTGGGGCATCGTCGACGGTGGCGGACGGCCGGCGCAACGGATCGCGCCACCGACGGTCAGACCAATCGCGATCCACGAGCGCGGGACCGCCCAGAGTCGACGCGGCCGCGAAGCGCGGATTCAAATGCCTCGGGATTGATTACACGGAGGGCGACCGATGAAACTCGATGTAAGAGCCTTTGCGTTGACCTGTGCTCTGGTGTGGGGCCTGGGTCTGTTTGCCCTGACCTGGTGGATCATCGCGTTCGACGGCGCCACCGGCGAGCGCACGCTGATCGGGGAGCTGTACCGCGGCTACAGCGTCAGCCCGACAGGAAGCCTCATCGGCCTCGTGTGGGCTTTCTTCGACGGACTGGCCGGCGGCGCGGTGTTTGCCTGGCTGTACAACCTGATCGTCCGACTGCGCGGCGTCCGCGATGGATGACGCCGGCGCGGTCGCGCGGCCCGCCAGCGCGCCGGAGAAGACCGACGACTACGCGCGGCAGTCAACCGCCGACACGCTGCGCCAGCTCGGGGTATCGGCCGATCGCGGGCTGACGACAGATCAGGTGCGCGAGCGGCTTGCGCGCTTCGGCTACAACGAGATCCAGGAGAAGGAGGAACCGCTCTGGCATCGCGTGTTCCGCCGCTTCTGGGGTCCGATTCCCTGGATGATCGAGGTGGCGGCGATCCTGTCGGCGCTGGTCCAGAAGTGGGAGGACTTCGCGATCATCACGGTGATGCTGCTGGTGAACGCGGGGCTCGATTTCTTCCAGGAGCACCGCGCGCTCAATGCGCTGAAGGCGCTGAAGCAGCGGCTGGCGAGCGAGGTCGTGGCGCTGCGCGACGGGACGTTCAAGAACGCGCCGGCGCGCGAGCTGGTGCAGGGCGACATCGTGAAGCTGCGCCTCGGCAACGTGGTGCCCGCTGACATGCAGTTGCTGCAGGGCGACTACCTGAGCCTCGACCAGTCGGCGCTGACCGGGGAGTCGCTGCCGGTGAACAAGAAGCCGGGCGAGGTCGCTTACGCCAACACGATCGTCAAGCAGGGCGAAATGCTCGCGGTGGTCGTGAACACCGCGGCACGCACGAACTTTCACACCGTTGTCGCGCTGGTGGCCCGGGCCTCGCTGGAGGAGCGCAGCCATTTCCAGAAGATGGTGATCCGCATCGGTGATTACCTGATCATGATCACGCTCGCGCTGGTGGTCCTGATCGTGATGGTCGCGCTGTTCCGCCATGCGCCGTTCCTCGAAATCGCTCGCTTTGCGCTGGTGCTGACGGTGGCGGCGATCCCGGTGGCACTGCCCGCGGTGCTGTCGGTCACCCTGGCGGTCGGCGCGGTCAATCTGGCGCGCCGGCAGGCGATCGTCAGCCGGCTGACCGCGATCGAGGAACTGGCGGGCGTCGACGTGTTCTGCTCCGACAAGACCGGCACGCTCACGCGGAACGAGATGAGCGTCGCGGAGCCCGCTGCGCTCGAAGGGCACGACGAACGTGAGCTGTTCCTGGTCGCGGCGCTCGCCTCGCGGCCGGAGAACCGCGACCCGATCGAACTGCCGATCTTCAACTACATCGAGCAGCACTTCGCCGATCTTGACTGGAAGGCATACCGGCAGGCGTCCTTCACGCCCTTCGATCCGGTGCGCAAGCGCACCGAAGCGCGGGTCGAGAAAGACGGCGAGCGCTTCAACGCCGTGAAGGGGGCAGCACAGGTGCTGCTGGGCATGGCGCAGCTTCCCGATGACGACGCGCAGGCGATCCGCAGGAAGGTCGATGAACTCGCGGGCAAGGGTTACCGCACGCTGGCGGTCGGTCGTCAGCACGGCGAGGAGCCCCTCGTGCTGCTCGGGTTGATCCCGCTGTACGACCCGCCGCGCGACGATTCGAAGGCGGTGATCGAGGAAATGCGCGAGCACGGCATCGACGTGAAGATGGTCACCGGAGACAACGTGGCGATCGCGCGCGAGATCGGCCGCATCCTCGGCCTGAAGCAGCGCACGATGACCTCCGGCCAGCTGTCAGGCAGCTCGAGCAACGAGCTGCTCGAACTGGCCGCCGTGCTGTCGGCGGCGATCTACCAGCGCCTGAAGCCGGACGTGTCGCGCCAGGACGCGCAGCGCTTCGCCGACGAGGTCATGCAGTCGGTGCGAAGCCTGTACGACACCAGCCTGATCGAGCGCGAATTCCTGCATACGCACGAATCGGCGATCGTCGAGATGATCGAGTCGGTGAGCATCTTTGCCGAGGTGGTTCCGGAGGACAAGTACCGCATCGTCGACACGCTGCAGAAGGCGGGCCACATCGTCGCCATGACCGGCGACGGCGTGAACGATGCGCCGGCCCTGAAGAAGGCCGACTGCGGCATCGCGGTGTCCAATGCGACCGACGCCGCGCGCGCCGCCGCCGACATCGTTCTTACCGCGGCGGGGCTGGACGTGATCAACGAGGCGGTCAAGCAGGCGCGCATCACGTTCGAGCGGATGAAGAGCTACGCGGTGTACCGGATCGCCGAGACGATCCGGGTGATTCTCTTCATGACCGCAAGCATCGTGCTGTTCGACTTCTATCCGGTTACCGCTCTGATGATCATCCTGCTCGCGCTGCTGAACGACATTCCGATCCTGACCATCGCCTACGACCGGACGCGGGTGCGGGCGCGGCCGGTACGCTGGCAGATGACCGAACTGCTCACGGTCTCGACCATGCTCGGGATCATCGGCGTGGTCGCATCCTTCGGCCTCTTCTACATCCTGGTCGAAATGAAGATCCCGAACGGCGAGATCCAGTCCCTGATCTTCCTCAAGCTCGTCGTCGCCGGGCACTTCACGATCTTCCTCACGCGCACCGACGACTGGTTCTGGAAGCGCCCCCATCCTTCCGCGTTCCTGCTGCATGCCAGCTTCTGGTCTGCGGTGCTGGCAACGCTGATCGTCGTGTACGGCCTGTTCGTGACGCCGGTCGGCTGGGCCGCTGCATTGTGGGTGTGGGTCTACGCGCTCGGCTGGGTGGCAGTCAACGACGTGGTCAAGATGCAGACGCTGCGCATGCTGCGCGCTCGCGGCGAGGCGGCGGCGTGAGGACGGCGACCGCGCCCGCCGCGATCACGATTCGGGCTCGTCTTCGTCGGCACCACTTCTGCGCGGTCCGGCCGAATCCGCCCACGTGAAGCCGAGAAAGACGATCATCGCCGCCGACAGGACGCCGATGACGATGCCGAGAAGCTGGAGGAAGTTGCCGGTCCGCTGACCGCCGTTGATGGCGATCTCTTCGCCGCCGAACAGGAGCAGCAGCGAGAGCGCAAGCGCCAGCGCCGTGAAGAGCACGGTGCGCCGGATCAGCGTCGACGTTGGAACGAGGCGATAGGGCGGACTCGGGTCATGCAGGCCGCGGATCGGCCGCGCACCCCAGAGTACCGGCAGCGCGAGCAACAGCAGCGACAGGCACAGCAGAAGAAGACCCAAGGTGCCGCGCGAAAGCATGCCGGCCGACAGCGATCTGCCGAGATCGACCATCCCGGTCGCGCGCAGTTCTTCGAGAATCATCGACAGGCCCGCGAAGCCCAGGGCCACGCCGGCGAGCTGGGCGATGACCTTGCGAACGTCGCGCGGCTTCCACATGGAGCGTTCAATTCGACGAATGCACCGATCGGCGTCGGCACCGAGGCATCACGCAGAGACTCGTCGGCATGGCTGGCATGCGATCCACGACGCGCAGGAACGGGGGCTACTCGCCGCGCGCCTTCGGAGCGGCCATCAGCGTGTCGTAAAGTTCCTTGCTGAGCAGCTCGAATGCTCCCTTCAGGCCGGTGCTGTGCGCGATCACCTCGTGCGATTCCTCGGTGCGCTTCTGTCGCATGATTTCGAGTTCCTGCGCAAGCTTGTTCCGGCTCTCGCGCATCTGCGCCAGCTTCGCTTCGATGTCCTGGCGCGACGGGGCGTTGGCGTGCGCCTGGCTGGCCCGCTCCATCAGCTCGTCGATGTGCTTCAGGCGCGACTCCCACTCTCGGACATGCTGCTCTGCCAGTTTCAGGATCTCGTTCATGATGTCCTCCGGGATAATTTGCGCTGGTCGAACTGTGGGATGACCGCTTCGGTGTCCCTGGGTTCCGCAAGATGGCTCGACGCATTAGGCCGCGGCTCGGCCTGCGCCTCAGCCGACGAAGTTGCGAACCTGGGCGGCGCCGGTAATGAACGCGTGAATTCCGTTCCAGCAGATCTGCACCCCGATGCATAACAGGATGAATGCCGACAGCCTCACCACGACAGCGGTTCCCGTCGGTCCAAGGCGTCTGACGATGCGGTCGGCGAAGCGGTAGCAGAGGTAGACCGCCGTCGCGACGACAGCGATGCCCAGTACGTGGGCGAGCGCGGTGGTGACGAGCGGCAGCAGCCCGCTCGTCGGACTTGCTCCCAGCGTGAGCGACACGGCGATCGCGCCAGGACCGACGGTCAGCGGCATCGTCAGCGGATAGAAGGCCCTCTGACTGAGCGCATCGGGGCTCGGCGGCGGCTGTCCCTCGCGCGCGAGGGCGCCGGGCATCGTCGCGCTGCTGAGCAGGGACCAGGCAATCGAGCAGATGACGATGCCGCCCGCGACCTGCACGGCAGGAACCGACAGGCCAAAGAATGCGAGCACGTATGCGCCAGTGAGGGCCGAAGCAAGCAGCAGCAGAAAGCTGTTCAGCGCCACCGCTCTTGCCATCCGTACGCGGGCGTCGGCTGCGATTCCCGCCGTCATCGCAATGAAGATCGGCGCGCCTCCGAGCGGATCGACGATGGGCAGCAACGCCACGAACGCGAGCAGGGCAGTCGCCACGAAATGGCGCAGATCGACCAAAAGTGCGTAAAGCGTCACGGGCACGTCGCGGGGAGGAACCAATACGCATCCACGCGAGCATTGGAACCCCGGTGCCATGTAGTGCGTTGACCCGCGTCATCTGGCCTGCGGCTGCGCGGCATGACCATGGGACACAGTCGAACCTCGACGGCGATGGGCGAGGGCAACGTTCGCCCACCGCGAAACCGATGACGCGTTGAGCGCTGATGCAAGCACGCCACTACCTGCCTCGCCCGCTGCCGGATCCATTGCTGGATCTGGCGACGCTCGCGCTCGATCTGCGCTGGATCTGGCATCACGGGGCGGACCGGCTGTGGCGCAGCGTCGACGAGGAACTGTGGCGCGCGACGCAGAACCCGTGGCTGATTCTGGAGTCCGTATCCGAGGACCGGTTGCAGGCGCTGGCCACGGACCGCGCGTTCCTGGACGCGCTTCGGCAGCAGGTGGCTGCGCGCAACGCGCACCTCGAGTCCACGACCTGGTTCGAGCAGCACTTTGCCACGCGCTTTCGCGGACAGATCGCCTACTTCTCGATGGAGTTTGGCCTCGGTGAGGCGCTGCCGATCTATTCCGGTGGACTGGGCGTCCTCGCCGGCGATCACCTGAAGACCTGCTGCGACCTCGGCGTGCCGCTGGTGGGGGTCGGCCTGCTGTACCAGCGCGGCTATTTTCGCCAGAAGCTCAATGCGCGTGGCGAGCAGATCGAGTTCTATCCGGTCAACGATCCGACGATGCTGCCGCTGCTGCCGTTGCGCGACGGCAGCGGCGCCTGGGTACACGTCGACCTGTCACTTCCGGGCCGGCTGCTCAGGCTGCGTTCGTGGCACGTGCAGGTCGGGCGGCGTTCGCTGCTTCTGCTGGACAGCAATCATCCGCTCAATGATCCGGCGGACCGCGGCATCACGGGCGAGCTTTACGGTGGCGACCCGGAGGTCAGGCTGCAGCAGGAACTGGCGCTTGGCATCGGCGGGTGGCGCCTGCTGGAGCAGCTCGGAATCGAATGCAGCGTCTGTCACCTCAACGAGGGTCACGCCGCGTTTGCGGTGCTCGAGCGCGCGCGGCACTACATGCGGCGGCATGCCGTGCCGTTAGCCGTCGCGCTGCGCTCGACCCGGGCGGGCAACCTGTTCACGACGCACACGCCGGTCGATGCGGCGTTCGATCGATTTGCGCCTGAGCTTGTCGAGCAGTACCTGCGCGACTACGCGATCGACCTCGGTGTCCCGATGCGCGAACTGCTGGCTCTCGGGCGCATCGACGGAGACGACCTCAACGAACCCTTCAACCTGGCACTGCTGGCCGTCCGCGCATCCGGCGCCGTGAACGGCGTCAGCCGTCTGCATGGCGAAGTCAGCCGGCGCATCTTCCAGCCGCTGTTCCCGCGCTGGCCGGGTGCCGAAGTGCCGATCGATCACGTGACCAACGGCGTGCACGTGCCGACCTGGGATTCGGTCGAGGCCGATGCGCTGTGGACGCGGGCCTGCGGCGCAGATCGCTGGCGCGGCACGCTGGAAGACATCGAGCGGGGTCTGCGCGCGATCCCGGACGAGGAGCTGTGGCAGTTCCGCACTGCGAGTCGCGCGCGCATGCTGCGCTATCTGCGCCAATGCATGGAGCGGCAGCAGATGGGACGCGGCGGCGCCGGCGCGGACCTCGAGCGGCGTCTCGATGCGCTGGACGCCAACGCGCTGACGCTCGGCTTTGCGCGGCGGATGACCGAGTACAAGCGGACCACGCTGCTGCTGCGCGACCCGGACCGGCTGCAGCGGCTGCTTGCGAGCCGCGACCGTCCAGTGCAGATCGTATTCGCGGGCAAGGCGCATCCGCGCGACGGCGAGGGCAAGCGCCAGCTGCGACAGTGGCAGGAATTCATGGCGCGGGCCGACATCATGGGCCGCGTCGTGTTCATCGAGGATTACGACCTCGTGGTTGCCGCAGCGCTCACGCAGGGCGTGGACGTCTGGATCAACACGCCGCGCCGGCCCTGGGAGGCGAGCGGCACCAGCGGCATGAAGATCCTGGTCAATGGCGGCGTGAATCTTTCGTCGCTGGATGGCTGGTGGGCCGAGGCGTTCACGCCGGACGTTGGCTGGGCCATCGGCGACCGCAGGGAACATGCCGACGTTGCGACGTGGGACGCGCACGATGCGGAACAGCTGTACGACGTGCTCGAGCGCGACGTCGTGCCGTCCTTCTACCGGCGCGACTCTTCCGGCGTGCCGCGCGACTGGATCGCGCGCGTGCGCGAGAGCATGGCGCGGCTGACCACGCGCTTTTCGACCAATCGCATGTTGCGCGAGTACACCGAGCGGTTCTACCTGCCGCTCGCGCAGCGCCATGAACAGCGCACGCCGGCGCGCTCGCGCGAACTGGAAGCCTTGCACGAGTCGCTCGGGCAGCATTGGCCGCAGCTGCACTTCGGCAACGTCGAATGGCAAGGCCGCGGCGTGGAGATCGAATTCGCGGTCCAGGTCTATCTGGGTGAACTGCCGCCCGAAAGCATCTGTGTCGAGCTGTATGCGGATGAGAGGGACGGCCGGCCCCCATGCAGGCACGTCCTGCAGCGCGCCGATCCGCTCGCGGGAGCCGCCAATGCATTCTGCTATCGCGGTTCGGTGCCGGCTGAACGCGCGCCGTCCGACTACACGCCGCGCATCATCGCCGCCGGCGACGGCCTGATCGTGCCGCTCGAGGCCAGTTTCATCACCTGGTTGCACTGAGGAGATTCTTCGCGCGTCATCGGCCGCGCGGCCGATCCTCAGCGCGCGCGCGTGCTGTCCGGATCGGAACTTCGACGCGTCGCCAGACCGGCGTACAGGACGGCGAATAGGCCGGTCACGAAGATGCCGTCGAACGTGCCGGCGCCGCCGATCGACACAATCGGCGCGCCGAGCCCCTGAACCTTGCCGAGGTTGAGCAGATCGGCGCCGATCAATGTGCCGAGGCTGCCGCTGATGTACGCAAGCGGCGCCGCATGGCGGCGGGACAGAATCAGCGCCACCACCGCCGTCACGAGCGGCGGCACGAACACCGGTATCGCGATGCCCAGACCCGGCACCGGCCGTGCCAGCAGGTGGCATACGGCGGCAACGGCCGCAATGCCGAGCAGGCTCACGCCGACCAAGCGGTTCTTCAGGATCAGATAGGCCGAGAGCGCGACGGGGATGACCGCACCGCCGATGTTGACGGCCACGACGGTGGCAGGCCAGTCTCGCACCACGGGAATCACGTAATGGACGCCGAAGAAAGTGACCTCTGCCAGCGTGGTGACAGCGCGCTCCGGCAGCATCGCGATCGGGATGTTCATATAGCTGCCGAGCAGCGACATCAGCATCAGGACCAGAAACGGTCCCGACCTGATTCCCATGCTGGCCGATGCAAAGTTCAGGAGCCGAGTTGCGACGGCGCCGACGGTGAGGAATAGGAGCCCTGCCAGGACCAGCAGGAACGGCAATGCGACCGGGAAGTAGTGGAGGCTGAAGGGCGACATGGGTATCGATGATCCCACTATCGTGACGATTTGCGCGGCGGCGCGTTCAACGACATCTCTTGTCTGCCGGCATCTCGTTCAGTCCGGCCAGCCACGCCAGTGGACATTCGCACAATCGCGGCGGCTACGGCAGAGGCAGCTCCTTGAATTCCACCGGCGCCGCACTGATGCGCTCATAACGCCGGATGTCGCGCAGCGTGGACGGCACCTTCGTCAGCAGTGACGCCAGCACCTGCCACAGGGCAACCCATGCTGCGACCGTGAGGCCTTCCGCGAGCAGCCTTGGCCAGAGCGACGGCTCCGTCAGCGCATACC
>JBLMYK010000163.1:0-22082 GCA_050258235.1 Gemmatimonadota bacterium
ACGTTGTACCAGGGGCCGGTGCCGATTCGGTCGCGTGCATTCACCGCGCTGGGATCGGTGAACTTGGGCGCCTGCGTGCTCAGGTAGGCGTGCCAGGTGTGGTTGCCTGCGCCGACGGCGCTTGCGAGCGCCTGGCAATGTCGGTCGGCTCCTTCCAGGCCGCCCAGATTGGCGCCCTTCCCAAGCCCGATGCTGGTGACGAAGAAGGTCATGTCCTTGGCCGGACTCGCCGGCGGCGACTGCGCCGTCGTGCAGCCGAGCGGCGCCGACAAAGCGGCTCCGATCAACAGAGCGCGTCGAATTAAGCGATTCACAAGAGTCTCCTTCGGTTCTTCTTACGGTTGATCCGGGGTGCAATTCCGCAACCACTGTCGTGGCTTGCACCCGTGCCGGGAGCCTATAGCGCGCATACGGTGCGGTGGAGCGCCCCGATAGGGGATGAGCACGGCGAGCTACGCCGGCATCGTGCCGGCCGCCGTCAGTCGCACGCGGTAGGAGAGATTGAGCGGGATCGCCGCCTTGGCAATCAGCGCGAGCGGCAGGTAGGCCGTCTCGCGCAGGAAGCGCCGGGCCGAGTTCTTCAGCGAGTAGAACTGCGTCAGCACGTGGTCGTGTCCTGCGTGCAATTGCACCGCGCTCATGCGCTGCGGTGCGAACACGACGTGGCTGAAGTCGTAGTGCGACCAGTCGCGGTCGGTGATTCGCCCCTGTCGTTCCATTTCCTCGTGCAGCGGCGTTCCCGGGAACGGCGTGAGGATGGTCGCCTGCAGCGCATCGGCATTCGTCCGGAGCAGGAAGTCGAGCGTCTGGTCGAATATCGCTGGCGTGTCGTTGTCGTAGCCGAACACGACGCCGGGGACGACGCCGATGCCGTGCTCGTGCAGACGCCGGATCGCCCACTCGAAGTCCTTCGCCCGGTTGATCGGCTTGTTCCAGTCGCGCAGGTTGTCCTGCGACAGCGATTCGAGGCCGATGAACAGCCCGCGGCAGCCGCTGGCCGCGGCCGCCTTCAGCAGGCGATCGTCGTAGGCGATGCGGATGCTGCACTGGCTGAACCACTGCTTCCGCAATGGAGCCATGCGGTTGAACAGCTCCTCCGCATAGCTCTTGCTGGCGATCAGGTTGTCGTCCATGAAGAGGAGCGTGCGACCGAGCGGTTTCAGCTCGTCGATCACCTCGTCCACCGGGCGCATGCGGAAGCGTTGATGGAAGAACGACGAGATCGAGCAGAAACTGCAGCGGTGCGGACAGCCGCGTGTGGCCTGCACGGTATCGACCGGCGCGTACCGCCCTTGCCGGATCAGCGCACGATCGGGGACCGGCAGGCCGGCGAGCGAAACCGGGTCCGCGATGTAACGTGCCTTCAGTTCGCCGCGCCGGAAGTCTTCGATCACGCGCGGCATCACGCCTTCGGCCTCGCCGATGCAGACGGCATCGGCGTGCCGGGACGCTTCGTCCGGCATCAGGCTCGGGTGGTAGCCCCCGACGATCACTGTCCTGCCCTGCGCGCGAAAGCGATCGGCGATTTCGTACGCGCGCGGCGCGTTGAAGGTCATGAACGAGATGCCGACCAGGTCGGCGTCGGTGTCGTAACTGAGGACGTCGACTTCCTCGTCCACGATCTGCGCGGTCACATCCGGCGGCAGCGCGGCTGCCACATAGAGGCTGGACAGCATCGAGAAGCGGAAGAACTGCGTCTTGCCCGATGCCGATGCGCCCGGGCTGACCCGCCATTGCGGGGCGGTCGGATTGATCAATAGCAACTTCAGACGGTCGGCCATTGCATCCACCACGCGGCGTGCAGCGCAATCCCCAGAGCCAATCTACGGCGGCGCTCCGTGGAGTTTGTAGACCGCGATCACGAACCAGGTCGGAAGCTGCGGGCGGTCTGTCCGGCGACCTACCGCTTCCGGCGCCACCCGGCGGTGGGAGTGAGTTCGTGAAAGCGCTGGCGTCCGAGGCGCATCGGCTGGAACCGCGCGCCTTCGCGGCCCACCAGCGGACCGAAGGGCTCGAAGCCGAGGTGTTGATAGAAGCGGCGTTCGCGCGTGGTCGCCGACACGATCAGCATGTCGAGATCGCGCGCGAAACACTCCGGTTCGAGCATGCGGACCAACCCGACCAGCACGCCCGTCTTGCGCCACTCCGGTTCCACCGCGAGCAGCCGCACTTCGCCGACACGCCCTGCGGCCGGCAGGTACGCGTCGAGGTCGGGCAGTTTCTCGTCGAGCGAGAACGGGCGCTGGGTCCGCAGCGCCAGCATGCCGACGAGCCGTCTACCGGCGAGGCAGATCAGGTACGTGTTCTGCGCGTGGAAGCGATCGACAAGGCGGCGCTCGTCATTCGGCGGGTGCTGCGGGATTTCCTCGACGAAGGTGCGGTAGTTGAGCCGATGAATCGCCTCGAATTCCGCCTCCGTGTCCGCAATCTTGAAATGCAGGCGTGTCGGCATGCCAAGCGCGGAGAGACTCGTTCCGGCTCAGTGCGAGACCGCTCGGGACGTGGCCGTCATTCGGTAAGCGGCTTCAGTTTCGATGCCGTGGATTGCGGAGCGCATGTCCGCGAGGCATTCATGACCATCGAAAGAAACGCGTAATAGCCGGCGATGCCGATCAGGTCGACGGCGCCACGCTCCCCGAAGCGCTCGACCACCGCGTTCCATGTCCGGTCCGATACGCCGCGGTTGTGGTGCAGCTCGGTGCAGAACTCGTACACCGCCGCCTCGTCGGCCGGCATGCGCTCGGGCCGGCGTCCATCGGCGATGTCGCGGATCGTCTCGCCTGCCACGCCCTCGCGCGCAGCAATCGGCGCATGGATCGCCCATTCGACCTGCTGCGACCAGTGCCGCGCGGTAATCAGGATCGCCAGTTCGGACAGCCGCAGTCCGAGCGCATTGCGATAGCGCAGGTACTCGCCCATCCGGTGTGCGTGCTGCAGCAGTTCCGGGCTTCGCAGCAGCGGAACGAAGGGCGCGAGCAGCGCGCCGCGCGGCCCGCGGATGATCTCCTCGGCGATCGCGCGCTGCTCGGCGCTCCACTGCTCGGGCGCCAGTGGCGGCAGGCGGTCGCTCATCTTGCCCCCTTCGCCCTGCGGGCTGTCCCTCCAAGGGGGCCGAGTTCCGCGGCTCCATGCCCGCCTGCGCGGGCATGGACGGAACGAGGAGGCGTTGCGTCCCGCAACGCCGCGGCCTGCAAGGCCGAGCGCCTTCGGAGCGGCCGGGCGGCGCTCATGCCGCGCGCGTGCTGGCGATCGCCTCGTCGATCGCGGCGGCGAGCAGTTCGACGATCCGCTCGAGGTCGGCTTCGGTCACGATAAAGGGCGGCGCGATCAGCACATGATCGCCGTGGCGGCCGTCGATGGTGCCGCCCATCGGATACACGAGCAGGCCGTGCTCCATCGCGCGCTGCTTGATGCGTGCGTGCAACCGGAGCGCAGGATCGAAGGTCGCCTTGCTCGCGCGGTCCCGCACCAGTTCGATCGCCATGAACAGGCCCCGCCCGCGGATGTCGCCGACGTGCGGATGGTCGCCGAAGCGCCGCTGCAGTTGCCGCGCGAGATGAGCCCCGCGCGCGCGCACGTTGGCGAGCAGGTGATCGCGCTCGATCACCTTCTGCACCGCCAACGCAGCCGCCGCGGCGACCGGGTGACCGATGTATGTATGGCCGTGCATGAACATGCCGCTGCCCTTGCGCAGCGCCTCGACGACGCGCGCCGATGCGAGCGTGGCGCCGATGGGCTGGTAGCCGCCGCCGAGTCCCTTGGCGATCGTCATCAGGTCGGGCGCGATGCCTTCCTGCTCGACCGCGTGCAGCGTTCCGGTGCGGCCGATTCCGCACATCACCTCGTCGGCGATCAGCAGGATGCCGTGGCGGTCGCACAATTCGCGCACGCCCTTGAAGTAGCCAGGGGTAGGGGGCACCGCGCCCGCGGTGGCGCCGACCACGGTTTCGGCGACGAACGCGATCACGCGCTGCGGGCCGATGCGGCGGAACTCCGCGTCGAGTTCGTCGAGCAGGCGTTGCGTGTAGGCGTCCTGGCTTTCGCCCTCGCGCCGGCCGCGGTATTCGAAGCAGGGCGACACGCGGCCGACATCGATCAGCAGCGGCGCGAACTGTGCGCGGCGCCATTCGTTGCCGCCGACCGCCAGCGCGCCGAGCGTGTTGCCGTGGTAGCTCTGTCGACGCGCAACGAAGGTGGTGCGATCGGGCTGGCCGATCTCGACGAAGTACTGGCGCGCTAGCTTCAGCGCCGCCTCGATCGCTTCCGACCCGCCCGACACGAAGTACACCTGGTTCAGCCCGGCGGGCGCGTTGCGGACCAGGTGATCGGCGAGTTCTTCCGATACCTCGCTGGTGAAGAAGCTCGTGTGCGCATAAGCGAGCTTGTCGATCTGTGCGTGCATCGCGGCGAGCACGTCCGGGTGCGCGTGCCCGAGGCAGGAGACGGCGGCCCCGCCGCTGGCGTCCAGGTACGACTTGCCCTGCAGGTCGAAGATGTGAATGCCCTGCGAGCGCACTGCCGTGCGCGGCGTGGAATTGAGCGAGCGGTGAATGATGTGGGTCATGACGGTTGATTGAGGCATCAGGTCGCGCCGCGGGCCAGACTGGCCGGGGCGTCATCGGGCCGGATCTTCTGCAGCAGTGCGATCAGCCCGAGCAGCAGCAGCGCGGGCAGGTACATCCATTCCTTGGCGGGCCGGTCGGCCGGCAGTTCGACGCCGGTGATGCGGAAGCCCTGTTCGAAGCCGGCCTTGTCGGCCGCGCTGTTCAGACCCACGCCGGTGACGATGTCGCCCGCGACGCGGAGTCCGGACGCCGCGATGCGTTGCGCGGCGGTGCCTTCGCTTCCGAGCCGCAGCATCACCGTCTTATGCACGTCCTTGCCCTCCAGCGTCGTGCCCTCGATGCGCACGCGCAGCCGGGAATCCTTCGGCGCGTCCTGCGCGATCTGCATCAGGCGGGTCGGCGGAACCACGACGTACTTTTCCAAGAACTGGTCGAGCCAGAAGCCGGGGCGCAGCAGCGTGAAGGTCACGAGCAACAGCCCCACGGACTCGTACCAGCGGTTGCGTCGAAGGAACCAGCCCTGCGTGCCGGCGGCGAACAGCAGCATCGCGGCCACCGCGGCGACGATGACCATCACCAGGTGCGTCCATGAATGGATGCCGATCAGCAGCAGGTCGGTGTTGAAGATGAAGATGAACGGCAGGATGCTGGTGCGGATGCTGTAGAAGAACGCGGTCGCGCCGGTCTTCAGGAAGTCCGCCTTGGCCACCGCCGCCGCGGCGAAGGCCGCGAGTCCGACCGGCGGCGTCACGTCCGCCATCAGACCAAAGTAGAAGACGAACATGTGCGCCGCCACCAGCGGCACGACCAATCCGATCTGGGAACCGAGCTCGACGATGACCGGCGCCATCAGCGTGGAAACGACGATGTAGCTCGCGGTGGTCGGCATGCCCATGCCAAGGATGAGGCACACCGCCGCGACCATCAGCAGCATGACGATCAGATTGCCGCCCGAGATCGTTTCGACCAGTTCGGTCATCACCAGCCCGAGTCCGGTCACGGATACGGTGCCGACGATGATCCCGGCACTGGCGGTCGCGACGCCAATGGCAATCATGTTGCGAGCGCCGAGGCCGAGACCGTCGACGAGATCGTGCCAGCCGGACCGGAATCGCGCCAGCGGCTGCGCCTCGCCGCGGAACAGCGCCAGCAGCGGCTTCTGCGTCAGCAGGATCGCGATCAGAGCGACGGTTGCATAGAACGCCGACAGGCCGGGTGAAAGATCCTCCACCAGCAGCGCCCAGATCAGCAGCACGACCGGCAGCAGATAGTGAAGGCCCGCGAGCACCGTCTCCTTCACCGGCGGCAGCACCAGCATCGGCGCATTCGGATCGTCGATCTCCAGGTCCGGCTGCCTGGACACCAACCACAGGATGCCCAGGTACGCGGCGACGATCGCCGGCACGATGACCCAGATTGCGGCGTCCCCGAGCAGCGTCTTGATCCAGCCCAGGCCGTAATAGACCGCATTGGCGAGCAGGATGGTGCCGGCGATCGTCATCCCGAGCCCGGCAAGCCTTCCGAGCGTGGTGGCGCCCGGCGGCTTCGGCAGTCCCTGGATACCGAGCTTCAGCGCTTCGAGGTGGCTGATGTAGAAGAGCGCGATGTACGAGATTGCCGCCGGCAACGCAGCGTTCTTGCAGATTTCCGCATACGGCACACCGACGTACTCGGCCATCAGGAAAGCCGCCGCGCCCATCACGGGCGGCATGATCTGGCCGTCGACACCGGCCGCGGTCTCGATGGCTCCCGCCTTGTGCCCCGGGTAGCCGACGCGCTTCATCAGCGGAATCGTGAACGTTCCGCAGGTCACGACGTTCGCGACCGACGAACCGGAGATCATTCCCATAATGCCGGAGGACACGACGGCGGCCTTCGCCGGGCCGCCGCGCATGTGACCGAGCAGCGAAAACGCCACCTTGATGAAATAGCTGCCGGCGCCGGCCTTCTCCAGCAGGCCGCCGAACAGCACGAACAGGAAGATGTAGCTGGCCGACACCCCGAGCGCGACACCGAACACGCCCTCGCTGGTCAACCAGTAGTGCGACACCGCCTTGATCAGCGAAACTCCCTTGTGGGCGATTGCGTCCGGCATATGAGGGCCGGCGAACGCGTAGATCAGCATCAGCGACGCGATGATCGCCATCGGCGGACCGACGACGCGCCGCGTCGCCTCCAGCAGCAGCACCATCCCGACCGCGGCCACGACGATGTCGGCCATGTTCGGTTCCCCGGGCCGCGCAGCGATCTGGTTATAGAAGAGGTACAGGTACGCCGCGCAGAACGAAGCGACGAGCGCCAGCGCCCAGTCCAGGACGGGGATCCGGTTGCGCGGCGACTTCTTGCGGAATGGATAGGCGGTGAACGCGAGAAACAGCGCCAGCGCCAGATGCAGGGAGCGCATCTCCGTCGTGTTCAGCACGAATACGCGCAGCGCGTACGGCAGCGGAGATGCGTACCACAGCTGGAGCAGCGACCAGCCAATGCACACCGCGAACAGCAGCTTCTTGGCAAGCCCGACGGGCGTCCGTCCGCCCATGTCGGCTTCCTGCACCAGCTTCTGCAGGTCGACTTCCTGCGCCTGATTCGCGGTTTCCTTCATCCTGGCCCCGGAAATTACAAAGCCGTTCGCGACGTGATCGCCGCGAACGGCCCGACCGCCTCAATCGAGGTGATGAATTACTTGATCCAACCCTTCTCGCGGTAGTAACGGATGGCGCCTTCATGCAGCGGAGCGCTGAGGCCGTCGACGATCATGTGCTTCGGATCGAGGTGAGCGAACGCCGGATGCAGCTTCTTGAACTCGTCGAAGTTGTCGAACACCGCCTTGGTGATCGCGTACACGACGTCGGCGGGCACCTTGGTCGAGGTCACCATCGTGGCGAGCACGCCGTAGGTCTGGGTCGGCTGCGGGTTGTTTGCGTACATCCCGCCCGGGATCGTGGCGTAAGCGTAGTAGGAGTGCTCCTTCACCAGTTGGTCAATCGCCGGTCCGGTGATTGGAACCAGCTTGGCGCCGCAGGTGGTCGTCGGATCCTGGATGTTCGCCGACGGATGACCGACGCCGTAGAAGAACGCATCGATCTTGTTGTCGCACAGCGCGGGGCCGTGCTCATCGGCCTTCAGCTCGGACGCGAGCGCGAAGTCCGACAGGCTCATCTTCTCGGCCTTCAGCAATTCTTCCATCGCCGTGCGCGTGCCGGAGCCGGGGTTGCCCACGTTGACGCGCTTGCCCTTCAGGTCGGCGAAGCTCTTGATGTTCGCCTCCTTGCGCGCAACCAGGGTGAATGGCTCCGGATGCACCGAGAACACCGCACGCATCTCGGGCATCGGCTCCTTGAACGATCCCGTGCCCTTGTAGGCCTGGTACTGGACGTCCGACTGCGCCATGCCGAAATCGAGTTCGCCCACCTTGATGGTGTTGACGTTATATGCCGAACCGCCGGTCGATTCGACCGAGCAGCGCAGGCCGGTCTTGGCGCGGTCCTTGTTGACGAGGCGGCAGACCGCGCCGCCGACCGCGTAATACACGCCGGTGATGCCGCCGGTGCCGATGGTGACGAAACGCTGTTCCGCCGTAGCGGCGGGCGAATGGATGAGAAGCGCGGCGGAAAATGCCAGCACGACCGGAGCGAAGGAAATGCGCATTGAAGGTCTCCTCGTGGACAGGGGTTGATGGGGGGCCTTGTCAGCCACGGAATGCCCTCGGAGGATGCAATCCCGCCGCAACAGCGACCACGTTGCAACATGTGTTGCGCCGGCGAAGTCCATGCAACAAACGATCGCCGGCAACACGGAATCCGAACTTTAACTCACCGCCGCGTCGCACGTCGCCGCGGTGCAACGGCCGGCAGCGGCCGGCGCGACGTCTGGGCGTGCAGGTAGGCGCCGGACGCGAACAGCTGCTGCTCCGCGCGATCGATCCGGGCGACGACTGCGTCGCCGCTTTCCGCGACCAGTACCTCCAGCAGCGCTTCGGCCGCGGCCAGCCCGGACGTGACCGAGGGGAAGAATGACGGACTGTCGACCGCGAACAGGACCACGGCATCGGCGTCGCGCGCGAGCGGCGAAGCGCTGCTGTCGGTGAATGCGATCAGGCGCGATCTGGTGGCGCGGGCCGCGTCGGCCACGAGGAGCGCCTCGCGCGAATACGGGGCGAAACTGGTCACCACGACGGCGTCGTGGGGTTGGAACGCCCGCATCTGCATTTCCAGCCCGCCGCTGTTGCCGTCCACCATGCACACGGTGTCGCGGAACAGCCGCAATCCGTAGAACAACGCATAGGCGACGGGGAAACTGGCCCGGAAGCCGGCGATGTGGGTCGCCTTTGCGGTACGCAGAATCCGGCTCGCCGAGCGGAGCGTGCCCGTCGACAGGCGCTCGGTCTGCTCCAGGTTGCGGCGCAGCGTGCCGTACATCTCGGCCACCAGGCCGGCGTCGCGTCCGCGCGCAGCGAGGTTCTTTGCGCGCTGGCCATAGCGGTCCGGGCGCAGCCCGAGATCCCGGGCCATCATCGCCTTCAGTTCCGGCCAGCCGGCCAGCCCCAGATGCTGGGCAAGCCGGACCAGCGTTGCCGGCTGCGCATTGGCCCTGCCCGCGACCGATCGCATCGAGCCGACCACCACCTCGTCGGGATGATCGATCACGTAGCGCGCCGCAGACTGCATGCGCGGGCCAAGCGATTCGAAATGTCCAAGTATCAGGTCACGCGCTCGCACGCCCGCCTCCGCGCAACAGGTTGACGCCGCATGAATCAAATGTTACTTCAGCGCGCCGCTGCGCGGACGTTCCGCGCCTGACGCGATCGACCGGGCGGCGCCCGGCGTCTGGCGCGCGCGTGCTCCTAGATCTCGAGATTGTCGATCAGGCGGGTGGCGCCGAGTTTTGCCGCCGACAGCACCACGAGCGGCTCGCCGGCTTCGACCTCCTGCGCCAGCGGCGCCTTCAGGTCGCGCTGGCGCCGCACCGACACGTAATCGATCTTCCAGCCGTTGGCGGCCAACTCGCGCTGCGCATCGGACTCGATGGTGGCGACACCGTGCTCGCCGGCGCGCAAGCGGTCGCGCACCTGGTTGAGCACGCGGTACATGCGCGGCGCTTCCTTGCGCTCGGCGGCGTTCAGAAAGCGGTTTCGCGACGACATCGCCAAGCCGTCGGGATCGCGCACGGTCTCGTGCGGGATGATCTCGGTGGGCAGCGCGAACTGGCGGCACATCTGCCGCACGATCATCAGTTGCTGATAGTCCTTCTTGCCGAACACCGCAACCCGCGGCTGCACGCAGGAAAAGAGCTTCAGCACGACGGTCGTCACGCCGACGAAGAAGCCGGGGCGGAAGTGGCCTTCGAGGATGTCGCCCAGATCGTGCGGCGGGCTGACGCGGTATTCCTGCGGCTCGGGGTACATCTCCTTCTCGAGCGGCGCGAACAGCACGTACACGTGGTTCTGGCTCTGCAGCTTGTCGATGTCCTCCTGCAGCGTGCGCGGGTACTTGTCGAAGTCCTCGTTGGGGCCGAACTGCAGGCGGTTGACGAAAATCGATGCCACCACCGGATCGCCGTGCTGGTGCGCCATCTTCATCAGCGCCAGATGGGCGTCGTGCAGGTTGCCCATGGTCGGCACGAACGCGATGCGCAACTGCCCGCGCAACTGGTCGCGCAGTTCCTGGATCGAGTGGACGACTTTCATCTGCGCCTCCGCGCGGGCGACTTCCCGCTCTGCGCGCGGCGCATTCTAAACGGCGGTTGCTAAACGGCGGTTGCTGGTTGTCCGTTGTTCGTTGTCGGTTCGCAGGCAACCAGCAACCAGCAACCAGCAACCGCCAACGGATCAATATGCGTGCTCCGGCGCCGGAAACGAGCGTTCCTTGACCGCCTTCACGTAGGCTTCGATCGCGGCCCTGATGCTCGGGCTGCCGTCCATGAAATTGCGCACGAAGCGCGGCTTCCTGCCCGGCGTCACGTCGAGCATGTCGTGCAGCACCAAAACCTGGCCGGCACACAGGTTGCCGGCGCCGATGCCGATCGTCGGAATCGACAGCAGCCGCGTCAGTTCGGTCGCCACATGCGCCGGCATCAGCTCGAGCACCAGCAGTGCGGCGCCGGCGTTCTGCACCGCGAGCGCGTCGCGCTTCAGCTGTGCCGCGCCTTCCTCGGTCTTGCCCTGGATCCGATAACCGCCCAGAGCGTGCACCGACTGCGGTGTCAGCCCCAGGTGCGCACACACGGGCACGCCGCGCTCGACCAGGAACGCGATCGTCGACGCCAGCCACGCGCCGCCCTCGAGCTTGACCATCTGCGCGCCGGCCTGCATCAGCTTCACCGCGGCATCGAACGCCGCCTGCGGCCCGCCCTGGTAGCTGCCGAACGGCATGTCGGCGATCAGCCACGCCGCGCGCACCGCGTTCGCCACGCAGCGCGTGTGATAGGCGACCTGCTCGAGCGTGACCGGCAGCGTCGAGCGTTCGCCCTGGACCACCATGCCCAGCGAATCGCCGACCAGTACGCAGTCGACGCCGCAGGCTTCCAGCAGCGCGGCGAAACTCGCGTCGTAGCAGGTGAGCATGGCGATCGGCTCGCCGCGCTCGTGCATCTCGCGCAGGCGCGGCAGGGTCACCGCCTTGCGCGCCGTGGCGGGCGCCTCGCTCGGGTGCGTGCTCATGCGAATGTCCCCCCCACGTTGAAGTACTCGCGCCGCCCGCGCATCCGTTCGATGCGCGACAGCAGCAGCGCGAAGTCGTCCTCGTTGTCGATCGGATTCAGGTTCTCGGTGTTCACCACCAGTACCGGCGCGGCCTCGTAGTGGTGGAAGAAGCGCATGTAGCTGTCCGACAGGGCGCGCAGATAGCTTTCCGAGATGCCTGCTTCGATCGGATTGCCGCGCCGGCTGACGCGTTCGATCAGGGTGTCGGTTTCCGCCTGCAGATAGATCACGAGGTCGGGCGCCGGCGCCTGCGGCGCCAGCTGCGCAAGGATCTGTTCGTACAGCTTCAGCTCGTCGTCGCCGAGCGTCAGCCGCGCGAACAGGGGGTCCTTGTCGAGCAGGAAATCGCCGACGACGACGGACTGGAACAGGTCGAGCTGGGCGAGCTCCGCCAGCTGGCGCGCGCGCTGGAACAGGAAAAACAGCTGGGTCGGCAGCGCATAGCGTGCCCGATCGCGATAGAAGCGTTCCAGGAAGGGGTTGGCTTCGGCCTGCTCCAGCAGCAGCTGCGCGCCGGCGTGCTGTGCGAGCTTGCGCGCGAGCGAGGTCTTGCCGGCACCGATCGGCCCTTCGATCACGATGTGGCGGTAGCGCACGGGCAGCACACTGTTCACCAGGACCTTTGCCAGGCTTCCTTGGACGCGCTCAACGGCAGCGTGTTCCGCGCCGATGCGGGCCGGCTGCGTTCAGGCGCCGGGCCAGGGTGTCACGCGCTGGTCGGCCGCCGCGCGCAGGAATGCCGCCGCCGGGCCGTGCCCGGGAATCACGATGTCGGGTGCCAGGTCGACCAGCGGCCGCAGCGCGAATGCGCGCAGGTGCAGGCGCGGATGCGGCAGCGCCAGCGGCGTGCTGCTGATGATCAGGTCACCGACCAGCAGCAGATCGAGGTCGACCTTGCGCGGCGCGTTGCGCGGCGCGTTGGGCATCCGGCGCTTGCGGCCGAGCATGATTTCGAGGTCGAGCAGGTGCAGCAGCAGCGCATACGGATCATGCAGGGTATCGAGCGCGACCACGGCATTGATGTAGTCGGGCCCTTCCGCATCGATTGGCGCGGACCGGTAGAAGGCGGACACGGCGACGAAGTCGCAGCGCTCGATCGAGCGGACCGCCTCGATCGCCGCCCTGGCGGTTTCCATCACGTCGCCCTGGTTCGCGCCGAGTCCGATGTACGCGCGTCGCTTCAACTCCCCCTCACTGTTCACCTGTCGGCTGCCTTGATGAATTCGGTGTCGCTGGAGGGTTCGCCGCGCTGACGCTGCTGCGCTTGCGCCGGCGCCGTCGGCGCGGCGCGCCGGCGCCGTGCGTGGCGCGCGCCGCGGCGATCAACTGCTCGCGCTCCTCGGCCGTCGCATGCATGAAACGGGTCCACCATTCGCCCAGCTCCGCGGGCGCCTCCTGCGCGGCACAGCGCAGCATCAGGAAATCATACCCGGCACGCAGGCGCAGATGCTCGAGCACCTTGTACGGCGTGCCGCCCTGGCGGCGTTCGAAGCGCGGCTGCAGCATCCAGATCTCGCGCATGTCGGCCGTGTAGCGGCGCTGGATCGCGAGCTTCTCGGTCTGCGCGTCGAGCACGTCGTCGATCGCGGCGTCCAGCGCGGGAATGCGGTGCTCGCCGCGCGCCTCGCGCTCCTTCGAGCGCTTCAGTGTCTCGTGCCACAGCAGGGTCGCGAACAGGAATCCGGGCGCGATGTGCTTGCCGGTGCGCACCCGTTCGTCCGTGCGCGACAGCGCCAGCATCACGAAGCGCTCGCCCTCGGGCTGCTCCAGGATCATGTCGAGCAGCGGCAGCAGACCGTGATGCAGGCCCTCGGCGCGCAGCCGCAGGATGCACGCGACCGAGTGCCCGCTGGTGAGCAGCTTCAGCATCTCGTCGAACACGCGCGCCGCCGGCACGTTCTCGACCAGGCCCGCCAGGCGCGCTATCGGCGCTCGCGTTGCCTCGTCGATCTCGAAGCCCAGCTTGGCGGCGAAACGCACCGCGCGCAGCATGCGCACCGGGTCCTCCCGATAGCGCGCTTCCGGGTCGCCGATCATGCGCAGCCGCTTGCGCCGGATGTCCTTCAGCCCGTCGTGATAATCGAGCAGGATCTCCGCGGTCGGTTCGTAGTACATCGCGTTGATCGTGAAGTCGCGCCGCGCCGCGTCCTCGTACTGCTGGCCGAACACGTTGTCCGCCAGCACCCGGCCGTGCTCGTCGGTGGCGACTTCCTCGCCCACCGGGGCGCGATAGGTCGACACCTCGATCGTCTCCGGACCCATCATCACGTGCACGAGGCGGAAGCGGCGCCCGATGATGATCGCGCGCCGGAAGTGCGACTTCACCTGTTCCGGCGTGGCGTTGGTGGCGACGTCGAAGTCCTTCGGCGCCACGCCGAGCAGCAGGTCGCGTACCGCGCCGCCGACGATGTACGCGTCGAAACCGGCCTTCTGCAGCGTCTCGCACACGCGTATCGCCGAGCGCGGCACCAGCGCGCGGTCGATCCGGTGGTCGGCGACCGCGTATCGCTTCGGCACCTTCCTCCCGCGCGCGTTCTTGCGTCCGACACGCGTGAACAGTGTCTGCACCCTCTCGACGAACCGCTTGATCATCGCAGCTCAGGCGTCCATGGTGGCGAACAGCTCGAGCCGCGGCCAGCCGCGCTCGGCGGCAACTGCGCACAGGGCCGCGTCGCCATTGGTCACGACCGGGCGCTTCACGCGTTCGAGCAGCGGCAGATCGTTGATCGAGTCGCTGTAGAACACGCTGTCTTCGCACTTCGCGAGCGTCAGACCGTAACCTGCGACGAAGGCCTCGACCGCGCGCACCTTGCCGTGATGATGCGTGTGTGTACCGACGTAGCGTCCGGTGAAGCGCCCGTCGACTTCCTCCGGTTCGACCGCCAGCAGGTGCTCGAGGCCGAAGGCGGCGGCAATCGGCCGGCTGACGAACGCATTGGTTCCGGTCACCATCGCGACCGTGAAGCCGTCCCGCCGGTGACCGGCGATCAGATCGATTGCGGCGGCACGCAGGTGTGGCAGTACCTGCTCGCGGATGAACTCGGCCCGCCAGTGTTCGAGTTGCCGGCGCGGAAACCGTGCCAGCAATTCCATCTGGAAATCCTGGTAGGCGTCGGCGTCGAAGCGGCCCGCCTCGTAGGTGGCCGAAAACTCGCGGATCCGCGCGCCATAGTCTGCGGCATCCAGTCCGCCCCGCTGCACGAGGTAATGCGACCAGGTGTCCGCGCTATCGATCGGCAGCAACGTGCGGTCGAGATCAAACAAGGCCAGCTTCATCCTGCCGCGATTCTACGGGGGACCCTTCGCCGCGCCTTGCGCGAGTCCCTCCTTCACCAGTTGCAGGGTGAGCGGTTTCCGGCGCGCCAGTGCGTAGGCGTCGAGCGCGTCGAGTGCCGCCACCAGCGTGCGCATGTCGCGCGGCAGGTGGGTGAGCAGGTACGGAATCACGTCGGCAGACATCTGCACGCCGCGCGATGCCGCATGCGTGCCAAGTGCATCGGCCTTCTCGGCGTCGGTCAGCGCGTGCAGCTGGTAGACGAGTCCCCAGGCCAGGCGCGTGCGCAGGTCATCGCGCAGCGCGAGCTGAGCCGGCGCGGCCGGGCCGGCGATCACGCAGGCTGCATCGGCGCGCGCGCGCGCCGCGTTGAGCCGGTTGAACAGGGCAACCTGCGCATCGGCGTCGAGCTGGTCCGCGTCGTCGACGAGCGCCAGTCCCGGCTGCTCAGGGGTCGAGTCCTTCGACCATACGTAGGCGCCGGGAAGATCCGCCAGCGCACGCAGCAGATGCGTGCGGCCACAGCCCGGCTCGCCCCACAGATAGATGATCCGGTCCGGCGCGGCCCCGGCCGCCGCGCCGCGCAGCGCGGCGAGCGCCTCGCGGTTGCTGCCGACCACGAAGTTGTCGAGCGTCGGGCGCAGCGGTTGCAGCAGGTCGAGGGTAAGTTGCGCCGTCCCGCTCACGATCGGCTGTAGAACTCGCTGGAAATATAGGCGTGCTTGACCCGCTGCACCGCGACCAGCAGCGCCGCGCTCGCCGGCAGCGCGAGGAGCACGCCGAAGAAACCGAAGATCTGCCCGAACGCCAGCAGCGCGAAGATCACCGTCAGCGGATGCAGACCGATGCTCTTGCCCACCAGGCGCGGTGTGAGGAATGCGCTTTCCAGCATCTGGCCGATGCCGTAGATGACCGCGACCGCAATCACGCCATACCAGTTGCCGAACTGCAGGATCGCGGTCAGCAGCGCCAGCACCAGGCCGAGCCCGAAACCCACATAGGGAATGAAGATCAGCAGGCCGGTCAGGATGCCGATCGGCAGCGCCGCCTGGAAGCCGGCGATCGTCAGCGCGACCGAGAAGTACACCGCGAGGATCCCCATCACCGACATCTGCCCGCGCAGGAAGTGCGCGAGCAGGCGGTCGATCTCGTTGATCATCTCGACCGCCGAATGGTGCCAGCGGCGCGGGATCAACGCTTCGAAGCGGTGCGTGAAGCCGTGATAGTCGAGCAGCGCGTAGAACAGAACGACAGGAACCAGCAGCAGGGTGCCGACGATCCCGAGCAGGGCCACGCCACCGGCGCGCACATGCTCGATGATCTTGCCGATGATGTTGTCCTGGCCGCCGACACGCTCGGCCAGCAGTTCCTTCAGCGTCTGGCTGTCGAAGTGGATCGAGGTGCCGAATGTCTCGTTGATGCGCGGCGCCACGGCGTCGTTCAGCTTGTTGACCAGCGCCGGAAACTGCTCCTGCAGCGCCACGATTTCCCGCTGCAGCACCGGCACCAGGATCAGCAGCAGCCCGGTGAGCACCAGCAGCGCGAGCAGGATCATCAGCAGCACGGCCGCCGCGCGCGGCACCCGGTGGCGCGCGAGCCAGTCGACGCCGGGCACCAGCAGGTAGGCGAGAATGAACGCGGCCGCGAACGGTGTGAGCACCGGCGCCAGCACGTACAGCAGCGCGAGCAGGGCAATGCCGACGCCAATCCACACGCCGGCCTGCACCCGCTCATGGGTGAAAACGCTCATTCACTAGAATCGGCACGCATGACGCCGCGTAGTCTAGACGCCGGTCGCGAACATCCGCTTTCCCACGATATGTCCCTCAACTACAAGCAGGCCGGCGTCGATTACGCGAAGATCGACCCGCTGAAGATCCTCGCGCAGCGGGCCGCGGCTTCGACGGCCGTCAACCTGACCCGCCATGGGCTGATCGAGGTTGAAGCATCCCGCGGCGAGTCCGCGTACGTGGTCGACTGCGGCGATTTCTATCTGGCCTCGATCACCGAGTGCCTCGGCACCAAGGCGCTGGTGGCCGACGCGATGCGCGCGATCACCGGCAGGACGTATTACGAGCAGATCGCACAGGACACGCTCGCGATGGCGATCAACGACATCATTACCGTCGGCGCCACGCCGGTTTCGGTCCACGCCTATTGGGCAACCGGCGGCAGCGACTGGTTCGACGACGCCGAGCGCGCGCGCGACCTCGTCGAGGGCTGGAAGGCCGCCTGCGACCGCTGCGGCGTGGCATGGGGCGGCGGCGAAACGCCGGCGCTCGCGGGCGTGATTGCGCCGGGACGGATCGACCTCGCCGCGTCGTGCGTCGGACTGGTGCGGCCGAAGTCGCGCCTGACGCTGGGCGAAACGCTCGCGCCGGGCGACGCGATCGTGCTGCTCGAATCGAGCGGCATCCACGCCAACGGTATTTCGCTCGCGCGCAAGCTGGCCGAACGCCTGCCCGACGGCTACGCGACGCGGCTTGCCGACGGCACGTCGTTCGGCGAAGCGCTGCTGGCGCCGACGCTGCTGTATGCGCCGGTGACCGAGGCGCTCGCCGCGGCCGGCATCGTGCCGCACTACTGCGCAAACATCACCGGGCACGGCTGGCGCAAGCTGATGCGCCATCCGGGATCGTTCACCTACCGCATCGACCAGGTGCCGCCGGTGCCGCCGGTGCTCGAGTTCATCCGGCAGCAGACCGGCGCCGACGCGCGCGAAGCCTACGGGAACCTGAACATGGGCGCGGGCTTCGCGCTGTACGTCGATGCGCGCGACGCCGGGAGCACGGTCGATGTCGCCGGCGAGTTTGGCGTCCGTGCGTGGATCGCGGGCCGCGTCGAAGCCGGCGCCCGGCAGGTGGTGGTCGAACCGCTGCAACTCGTGTTCGCCGGCGACGACCTGCACGTGCGCGCGTGATCCGGTCGCGCTGAATTCCGGCGCGCGATCGACTTCGTGGCCCCGGACTCGCCCGGGACCTTGGGCGGGGTGAGCGCGATGATCCGGCCGCGGATGGCGAGGCAATGATTCCCCCGCTGGTCGTGCGGTTGAAAGGTTTGGCCGCGCGCGCAGACTAATGCGCGGTCTGATGTCGATCCCCCAGGTGTTCCAGTCCCCGTAAGCGCGGAGAGACCGAGGACAGGGGATCAGCGGCCGAACGGCGACAGGAGCAGTCATGCCAGCACCAGAATCCGTCGATGCACTGATCCTCGGCAGCGGCCAGGCCGGCAAACCGCTGGCGCTGGCGCTCGCCCGGGCCGGCTGGAAGACCGTGCTGGTCGAGCGCGAGCACGTCGGCGGCACCTGCATCAACGTCGGCTGCACGCCCACCAAGACGATGGTCGCGAGCGCGCGCGTGGCATACCTGGCGCGCCGCGCCGCCGATTACGGGGTCCGCACGGGTCCGGTTCAGGTCGACATGCCGCGCGTGCGCGAGCGCAAGCGCGCGATCGTCGAGCGCTTCCGCAGCTACGGCACGCGGCGGCTGCAGGGCACGCCGAACGTGGAACTCGTGTTCGGCCATGCGCGTTTCGCAGACGCGACCATGGTCGACGTGCAACTGAACGACGGCGGCACGCGCCGCATCACCGCGCCGAAGATCGTGATCAACACCGGTGGCCGGCCGGCGAAGCCGCCGATACCCGGGCTCGCCGACGTGCCGGCGCTCGATTCGACTTCAGTCATGGAACTGGACGAGGTGCCGCGGCACCTGGTCGTCCTCGGCGGCGGCTTCATCGGTCTCGAGTTCGCGCAGATGTTCCGCCGCTTCGGTGCCGAGGTGACCGTGCTGGAAGGCATGTCGCGGCTCGCGGCGCGCGACGACGAGGACGTCGGTGCCGCGCTGCGCAAGGTGCTGGAAGAAGACGGCATCCGCATCGAGTGCGGCGCGCAGGTTCAGCGCGTCGACGGCGCCGCCGGCGACATCGGTGTTCACTTCGAGCGCGACGGCGCGACGCAGGCCGTGCGCGGTTCGCACCTGCTCGTTTCGGTCGGCCGCAAGCCGAATACCGAGGACCTGAACCTGGCCGCGGCTGGCGTGGCGGCCGAGCGCGGCTTCATCGTCGTCGACGACACGCTGCAGACGGACGTGCCGGGCATCTACGCGGTGGGGGATGTCAAGGGCGGTCCGCAGTTCACCCATATCTCGTACGACGATTTCCGCATCCTGCGCGACCGCTGGCTGCACGGACGCGACGCGCGCGTCGGCGACCGGCTGGTGCCGAACACCGTCTTCACGGATCCGCAGCTCGCGTCGGTCGGACTGAACGAAACCGAGGCGCGCCGGCGCGGGCTGGAGTTCCGCGTGGCGAAGATCGGCATGAACGGCATCGCGCGTGCGCTGGAGACCAGCGAATCGCGCGGCTTCCTCAAGGTGATCGTCGACGCGAAGACCGGTCAGATCCTCGGCTGCACCGTGTTCGGCATCGAGGGCGGCGAGATCATGTCGATGCTGCAGATCGCGATGATCGGCAAGCTGCCGTACCCGGTGCTGAAGGAAGCGATCTTCGCGCACCCGACGCTGGCCGAGGGTTTGAACAACGTGTTCCTGGCGCTCGACGGGTAAGCAGTTCTCCGCAAGCCTGCTTGCGTCATCGCGTGGGCGCAGTGCTCGGGTAGCGTGCACCGGAACGCCTCACTTTCCCGGCAATCACGCGCGCGGAGGTAGCGATGGAATCAGGTCGCGAACGGACATCAGCATCGAAGTCACTCCGGCCGGCGGTCGGCTGGCAACGGCGCTACCGGACGATCCGCGACGCCACGAACGCGCTGGCGCAACCGCTGTCACCAGAGGACTGCGCGATCCAGTCGATGCCGGATGCCAGTCCGGTCAAGTGGCACCTCGCGCACACGACCTGGTTCTTCGAGACGTTCGTTCTCTCGCCGTACGTTTCCGGCTACCGAGATTTCAACCCGGCGTTTCGCGTGCTTTTCAATTCCTATTACAACGCCGTCGGGGACCGGCACCCGCGGCCGGAGCGCGGCATGCTGTCGCGCCCCTCCCTTGACGAGGTGCTCGCGTACCGACACCACGTCGATCGCGCATTGCTCGGCCGGCTCTCTGACGAGCCGCCCGCAGGCATTGCGGATCTGATCGAACTCGGCATCCACCATGAGCAGCAGCATCAGGAATTGATCCTGACCGATCTGAAGCATCTGCTGTCGCGCAATCCGCTGAAGCCGGTCTATCGGAAGCAATGGCCGCTGGCGCCGGTACGCGCGCGCGAACCGCACTGGATCGATTGCGACGGCGGGCTGCTGGAGATCGGCCACGGCGGCGGAGAGTTCTGCTTCGACAACGAGACGCCGCGCCATCGCGTCTGGCTGCCCCCGTTTCGTATCGGCTCACATCCGGTCACGCATGGCGAGTTCATCGAGTTCATCGGCGATGGCGGCTATCGGCGGCCCGAGCTTTGGCTGTCGGCTGGATGGGACGCGGTGGCGGCGCGCGGCTGGCAGGCGCCGCTGTACTGGCAACTACGCGACGGGGAGTGGATGACCTTCACGCTGCACGGCGAGGTGCCGGTCGATCCGCACGCGCCCGTCTGCCATGTCAGCTTCTACGAGGCAGACGCGTATGCGCGCTGGGCCGATGCGCGCCTGCCGACCGAGGCCGAGTGGGAAGTCGCCGCGGGCAGCATGCCGTGCGCCGGGAATTTTCTCGAGAGTGGCGTACTTCATCCACTTGCGCTGCGCGACGCGCCGACGCCGGGAGGCCTGGCGCAGGCATTCGGCGACGTGTGGGAATGGACGCGCAGCGATTACGGGCCCTATCCAGGCTATCGCGCTGCCGCGGGTGCGGTGGGTGAATACAACGGCAAGTTCATGTGCGGCCAATATGTGCTGCGCGGCGGCTCCTGTGTCACGCCGGCCAGCCACATTCGCGCGACCTACCGCAACTTCTTCCCGCCCGATGCGCGCTGGCAGTTCTCCGGCCTGCGACTGGCGCGCGATGCATGATTTGGCGTCATGACAGCCGTCCGTATCCTTGCGCGAGTCGGAGCGCAACGAGGGGGCAGCAATGAGCGCCGTTTACGATCTGTCCGGCAGGAATGCCATCGTCACCGGTGGCGCACGAGGCATCGGGCGCGCGATTGCCGGGCGGCTGCGGGCTTCGAACGCCCGGGTGTGCACCTGGGATATCGACCCCATCGCTCTGCCGGGCGTCGACGCGTGGCAGGTCGATGTGACGAGCCGGGAGCAGATCGATCGGGCGATCGCGAAATTCGTCGCGCAACATGCGCGCGTCGACATCCTCGTCAACAATGCAGGCTATCTCGGCGTGCTGCACTCGTTCGACGAGCACGACCCGGACGACTGGCAGCGGATCATCCAGGTCAACCTGATCGGCATGCTGCAGGTCGCGCAGGCGGTCGTGCCGCACATGCGCCGCGCGGGCGGCGGCTGCATCGTCAACCTGGGTTCGCTGGCCGGCAAGGAAGGGCTCGCGAATCTGACCGCCTACTCGGCGGCGAGCGGCGGCGTGGTCGCGTTCACCAAGGCGCTCGGGCGCGAACTCGCCGGCACCGGCATCTACGTGAACTGCGTGGCGCCGGGGCCGATCGACACCAGCATGATCCGCAGCCTCGGCGATACGGCAGTGCAGGCAATGATCAACGACAGTCCGCTGAAGCGGCTCGGATCGGCCGACGAGGTGGCGCATCTGGTCGCCTGGCTGTGTTCCGACGCCAGTCGCTTCAACACCGGGGCGGTATTCGACATGTCCGGCGGGCGGGCGAGGTACTGAGTGCGCGCGATCTGGAACGGCGCGGTGATTGCCGAATCCGACGACACCGTCGTGGTCGAGGGTAATCACTATTTCCCGCTCGACAGCGTCAGGCGCGAATACCTGCGGCCGAGCCCGACGACCACCGTGTGCGGGTGGAAGGGCGTGGCCAGCTATTACACGCTCGAAGTCGACGGCAGGACCAACCGCAATGCAGTCTGGTACTACGCCGACCCGAAGGACGCGGCCCGGCAGATCCGCGGGCGCGTGGCGTTCTGGAAGGGTGTCGAGGTCCGACCGTGATCCGGCGGCTGGGCACAAGTGGCGGCCGCGCGTATCGTGCGTGACCGCGCGACGAGTCGATGCGCGAGCCTGATTCTTGGAGGAACGAATGAGCAGCACGATCAGCTACAAACGACCTGACGGTCAGAGCGTGAACGGATACCTCGCCGAGCCGGCTGCCTCAGGCGCACCGGGAATCGTGGTGATACAGGAATGGTGGGGCCTGAACGACCAGATCAAGGGCGTGGCGGACAAGCTGGCGGCGGCCGGCTACCGCGCGCTGGTGCCCGACCTGTATCGCGGCAAGGTCGCGCTCGAGGCCAACGAAGCCGATCACCTGATGAAGGGGCTGAACTTCGGCGATGCCGCGGGCCAGGACGTGCGCGGCGCGGTCCAGCACCTGAAGGGCACCGGGAGCAGGAAGGTCGCCGTCACCGGGTTCTGCATGGGCGGCGCGCTGACGGTGCTGTCTGCGGTCAACGTGCCGGAGATGGACACGGCGGTGATCTGGTACGGCGTTCCGCCGCTCGAATACG
>JBLMYK010000164.1:0-9103 GCA_050258235.1 Gemmatimonadota bacterium
GCCGGGTCCTTGTTCTTGTACGGCAGCTTGTGCAGCACGTAGCGCATCGCGTTCAGGCGCGCGCGCTTCTTGCAGTCGGACTTGATCACCGTCCACGGCGCATCGGCGGTGTCGGTGTGGAAGAACATCGCCTCCTTCGCATTGGTGTAGTCGTCCCACTTGTCGAGCGACGCCATGTCGACCGGCGACAGCTTCCACTGCTTCAGCGGGTGCTGTTCGCGCTCCTTGAAGCGGCGCCGCTGCTCCGCGCGGCTGACCGAGAACCAGAACTTGATCAGGTGCGTGCCGCTCTTGGCCAGGTTCTTCTCGAATACCGGCGCCTGGCGCATGAACTCTTCGTACTCCTCGGGCGTGCAGAAGCCCATCACCTTCTCCACGCCGGCACGGTTGTACCAGGAGCGGTCGAACATCACGATCTCGCCGGCGGTCGGCAGGTGCTGCACGTAGCGCTGGAAGTACCACTGGCCGCGCTCGACCTCGCTGGGCTTTTCCAGCGCGACCACGCGCGCGCCGCGCGGGTTCAGGTGCTCCATGAAGCGCTTGATCGTGCCGCCCTTGCCGGCGGCGTCGCGCCCTTCGAACAGGATCACGACTCGCTGGTGGGCGTGCTTGACCCACGCCTGCAGCTTCAGCAGTTCGACCTGCAGCTTGTACTTCTGCTTCTCGTAGCTTTTGCGCGACAGCAGGTTCTTGTAGGGATAGCCGCCGTCGCGCCAGTTGCGCGTCAGCTCCTGGTCGGGGTCGATCGGCGGTGGCTGCTGCTCCTGGCGCTGCAGCAGCGCGTGGCGCAATGCGGCCGCGTCGTCGGGCGACGCGCCGGCCAGGATCGCCTCGAGCACCGCCATCATCGTGTCGCGGTCGTTGTTCGGGATGCGCGTCAGGATGTCGCGCACCGCTTCGACCTTCGATTCGCGAGCGGCCGCCACCGCTTCGCCGACCGAGAACTTCTCGATTCCTTCGGGTGTCAGCGTCGGCGGCGTGTCGCCGGCAGCGGCCGGCCGCGGGCCGCGGCGGTGCCGTCGCTTCGTCTGCGGCACCGCCTGTGCGGCAGCGCCGTTGCCATTGGTTCGCGCGGGCGTGCGCTCGTCGGCCATCGTGTCCCCTCCGTTTGTCCCTGCGATCTCAATGCAGCATCGGCCACAGCTTCGGCTCGACGTTGGCCGCGGCCATCAGGCCGCCCATCATCGCACCGGCAATGCCAGGCGTGCAGGCGTCCTGGCCTGCGAGAAACAGCCCGCCGACCGGCGTGCGCGGCCTCAGCGCATTCGACAGGAAGCGTCGCGGCGAAGTCTCCAGCCCGTAGATTGCACCGTGTTCCGACCCGATCACTGTCGCCACCGAGATCGGCGTCGATGCATCGTGATGCACGACGCGCGCGGCGATCTGCGGGAAGTGCTGCGCGAACTGCGCGAGCAGGTTCTGCTCCAGCAGCGCCTTGAATGCGCGATAGCTGTCGCTGCGCTCGGCTGCGGCGGCGCCGGCCTTCATGCCGCCCGGCTCCAGCGAGCGGTCCCACTGCGCGAACACGCCCCAGTCGATGAGCGCGACGACCTCCGCCGTGTGCCGCCCGCGCGGGCCTGGATCGTGCGCGGGGTCGCGCAGCGACGGGAACGACACGAACAGCGCCGGCGCGCGCGCCTGCGTGAACGGGTCGCGCCACAGCGCATTGACGTCCCAGCTCTCGTAGATCCATTCGTTCGCACTGTCGGCGCCAAGCGCGCCGATCTCTCCCTCGATCCCGAGGTACAGCGCCACGTGCCCGAACGACGGCTCCAGTTCCAGCACGTCGCTGGCCCACGCGTAATCGACGTCCTGCGAAGGCAGCATGCGCAGCGTGTTGCGTACCCCCGCGTCGGAAATCACGCACGGCGCATCGATCATCTCGCCGCTGGCGAGCGTCACGCCGGCCACCCGCCGCTCGTGCGTGCGGATCGCCACGACCTCGGCGCCGGTGCGGATCGCGCCGCCGGCAGCGGCGATCGTCTCCCCCATCTCGCGCGCGAAGCTGGCCGAGCCGCCGACCGGATACCAGGCGCCGTCGAAGTAGTGCCTGGCAACGGTGGCGTGCATTGCGAACGAGCTTTCCTGCGGCCGGCTGCCGTAATCGCCCCACTGGGCGCACAGCACCGCGCGCAGGCGCGGATCGTGCACGCATTCGCACACCACGTCCCACGTGGTGCGGCCGACCCAATGGTCGATCTCGGCGCCGCGCAGCCACTGCATCGTCTTGGCGACCAGCGACGGTGCGCTGTGCGTGATGAACGCCGCGCCGAGCGCGCGCACGCCGTGGTCGATCGCGTCGAAATAGCGGTCGATGCCGGCACCCTCGTCCGGGAACGCCGACTTCAGCGTCTGCACCAGCGTCGCGCGGGGCGGCGCGAACGCGATCTCGAAGTCGGGGAAATGAATCCGGTCATAGGTGCCCGGAATCGCCGCCAGTTCGATGCGGTCGCCGCCGAGCAGATCGAACAGGCGCCGGTTCAGGCTGCCGGGACCGAATCCGCCCAGGTAATGGACGCCGACGTTGAAACGGAAGCCATCGCGCTCGAACGACTGCGTCAGCCCGCCAGGCTTCACATGCCGCTCCAGCACCACCACGCGACGCCCCTGCGTCGCCAGTGCGGCTGCCGCCGCGAGTCCACCGATCCCGGAGCCGATCACGATCGCGTCCGGCGCCGCTCCCTTGCCCCCCATCCGACACCTCCCCGCGTATCACAGCAGCGCGGCAGGGGGTCACGTTGATGGCGGTCAATCGAGTCCGTCGAGTGCCAGCACCGCAAAGGAGGCCAGCCAGTGCGTGCCGACGTAGTCGCCCGCGGTCGCGGCCGGCAGCGACGCCTCGATGTGGCCGGCGACCGCGGCAGCGACCGGCGCCTGCAGGGCCGGCGGCAGGTGCGGCGCCAGCGCCCGCCAGCACAACGCGCGGGACAGGTTCAGTCCGTGCAGGTGCACGATCTTGGCGTCGGCCGGATCGCTGACCGATACCGGGGTCAGCCAACGGGCCAGCGCGGCGCCTGCCGGCTCGAATGCCTGCCACCAGTCGGCGAAATCGCAGTCGTCGACGGCACGCAGGACCAGCAGCGCCTCGCACAGGCCGCCGGACAGGAAATCGTCGCCGGCCGGTTCGTAGTCGGCCGGGTAGCGGCGGTCGCGGGCGAACCACGCGTTGGCACGGTCGGAGATGGCGGCGCGCAGCGCCCGATGCTGCTCGACCTGTGCGTAGCGCTGGGCGTGGATCAGCGCGAATGCCGAGTTTGCGTGGGTGCCGTTGCGCACCGGGTAGTCCTGGCGCGGCAGCCAGTCGACGCAGCGCTGAGCGATCAGCCGGGCGAGCGGCGCAAGGGCATCACGCCAGCCCGCAGCGGCGGAGTCCGCGTCGGCCAGCGCGCGCAGTTCGGCCTGCAGCGCGAGCAGCCAGCCCCAGCCGTAAGGGCGCTCGAAGGTTCCGCGCCCGGGCGCCTCGAAGTAATCGATCTCGCGCGCGACGTTGCCGGCGGTCAGGCGAGCATCGAAGTGCGCGCGGATGGCCGGCGCCGCCGCCAGCCGCGGGAACCGGCGCAGGCAGCGCGCCAGCGTCCAGTGCATGTGCACGCACGAATGCCAGTCGTAGCTGCCGTGGAACGCCGGGTGCAGTTCGCGCGGCGGATGCATATCGGCGTCGCCGCGCAGAAGGTGGAGGACGTGGTACGGGTATTCGCGCGCGACGTTCGCCAGCGCGACCTGCGCCAGCGGCAGTGCCAGTGCCTCGTTGAGTGCGGCGACCATCCCCGCACGTTAACAGGACGCGGTCGTCCTAATGCAGCAGCGAGTCGGTGTTCTCTTCGGCGCTGTCCTGCGCCGGCGCGCTGACGTCGAACATCATGTGCTCGCCGATCCGCAGCTGCATCGTTCGCGGGTAGGCGTACACGTACCCGCTCAGCCGGTCGATCACTGCGGCGGCGCCGCCGCCCGGCAGCAGCACCGCAGCGCTGAGGGCGGGGCTGCGCGCGAACGCGGTGCCGCGAGCGATCTGGCCGCCGCCGCGACACTCGATCTCGAGATCGGATCCGGACCGGCGCACCTGGACGTCGAGCAGCGGCGAGTTGCCGTAGTAGGTCGCCTCGCCGTTGGCGAGCCGGCAGTGCATGCCGCTGACGGGCTTGCCCTTGGCGTCGACGGTGTGAATGCTGAGCGGCTGCGTCGGCGACCCGCTGATCGTCGCGCAGCCGGCGAGCGCGAGCAGCGTGGCGGAGACGGTTGCGAGTGCGATCCGATGAAGCATGCACGCACGGTACGGCGGCGCCGTGCGGCTCGCGAGTCACGCTCCGCACGGGTGTTCGGATGAACGCCGTGAACGCGCGATCGCCGATCATCCGTGCACATCACTCGCACGGCTTCGGGTCGAGCGGCGGCAGCAGTCGGCGCTCACCATCGGCGTCGGTCAGCGTGTCGAGGAACGCGACCAGGTCGCCGATTTGCTCCTCGGCCAGGTTCAACTTGCGCAGGATCCGCTCGCCGTCGGCGTGCAGGCGCTCACCATCCAGCTCCGAGTAGTGGAGCACGACGTCGCGCAGCGTGGCGAGCGAGCCGTTGTGCATGTACGGCGGCGTGACCGCGACGTTGCGCAGGCTCGGCGTGCGGAATTCGCCCCAGTTGCGATGCTCGAGCGCGACATGGCGCGTCGCCGTCGCGTTGGTCCGGCTCGCGTCATCATTGAAGCGGCCGAGCAGGTTGAACACGCTCGCGCGCAGCGTGCGGATTCCTTCGTGCCGGCCCGGGTCCACCTTGCCCTTGGCGATGAAGAACGGGATGCCGATGTCGTGGAACTCGCCGTTGCTGAAGTTCGGCCCGCTGTGGCAGACGAAGCAGTTGCCGCGTCCGATGAAGAGCGCGAGCCCGCGCCGCGCGGCGGCCGGATAGCGCTGCATGGCCTGCGCGTCGCCGCGCGCGAGCGCGTCGCGGAACTCGTCGAACGGCGTGCGCCCGGTCACCAGCGTTTCCTCGAAGGCAGCCAGCGCCTTGCCGACGTTGGCCAGCAATTCGTCGTCCGCGCGGTCGGGCGCGCGGCCGAACACCTTGCGGTAGCGGCAGGCGAGGTCGTCGTTGAGGGAAAAGCGCCGCACGATCCACGCGGCGTCCGAGTCGAATTCGCGCGGATCGAGCAGCGGGCGGATGCTCGCCATCCACAGGCTGTCGCTGGTGCCGGCCCAGCCGAACCAGCGCTGCTGTCGCAGATTGACGAGCGCCGGCGTATTGCGGTCCACATCCGCCATGCCGTGCGCGCGTGGGCGCAGGTCGGTCAGCGCGCGATCGGGCTGATGGCAGGTCACGCAGCCGATGTAGCCGCTCCTGGAAAGCGCAGCGTCGGAGAACAGGCGCCGGCCAAGGTCGATTGCGTCGCGATTGCCGGAGACGCGGTTGCTCGAATCGCGCAGCGGCGCAGACGGCCAGGGCCCGTGCGCGAGGATGCGCGCGCGCTCTTCTTCGGTGAAGGTGACCGGCGCCGGCTGCGCCGGCGCCGCGCCCGCCAGGAGCAGCAGCGCGAGCGCAATGATGCCGCGGATCATGGCACCGGCAGGCTCGTGCGCAGGGTCTCGGCGCCGTCCACGCCGCGCAGCTCGAAGCTGAGCTCCCAGCGGCCCGGCATGTGCAGCAGCAGTCCGGCGACGGCGAAGCGACCTTCGCCGCGCGAACTCACGGTCGGCCGGTAGTTCATCCCGTGCCGATGTTCGGGCATCTGTGCGTCGACGCGCAGGATCGTCGGCGCGTTGGACCGCCGCGAACAGGCGGCGACGTCGAGCGCGAAGAAGTCGCCGGTCTGGATCGCGGGGCTCGCGCGCCACGCGACCACGTAAGTCTGACCCTCGATCGTGCGCACGCCGGCGCCGCGCAGCGTCGGTTCGCATGTCGGCGCGGCGGCCGCGCTGGCCGTCAGCAGCATTCCGAGCGCGATGCGTTTCATGGCTGGCCCTTCTTCTTCAGCAGCAGCGCCTCGGCGTTCTTCCACGCGATCCGCTCGGCCGCGTCGGCGGGCAGCTGCGCCAGCCACTGGCGCGACCAGCGCGCATGCTCGACGACGTACGGCCAGCGCTCCGGCGTGAACGTGTCGGTGCCGACCATGAAGCGGTCCGGGAACTCCATGAACAGCGCGCGCCATTCGGCATCGAGCCTGCCGTCCGGGGCATGATCGGTGCGGAACGCGAGGTCGCAGTAGAGCGTCGGGTGCCTGCGCAGCATCTCGCGCAGGCGCGCCGGTGTTTCGAAGCCGGCGTGCGCCCACAGGATGCGCGCGGCCGGCCACTGCGCGAATTCACGCTCGATGGCGTCGCCGTCCGAATGCGAATGCAGTACCAGGTCGTGCTTGCGCGCCAGCGCGATCATCTGCCTTGGCACCGGCAGGTCGACGTCGGCGCCGTAGATGTGGAACTCGCCCATCGCCACATAGCGGTGTTTCGCCAGCTTCTCTTCGAGGTACGCGATCACGGTTTCGTCGCGGGCCCACCGGCCGACATCGCCGCGCGTCCGGTACGGCCGCAGCGACGGCACGATCGTGTCGGGCGCAAGCGCGAGCAGGCGCTGCTGCCCGTCGTCGTTGGAGCTCGACACCAGCGCATGCCTGACGCCCGCCTGTTTCAGCAGATCGAGCGCGATCGGTGGCGGCACGTTGTCCCACGCGTCGTGCGAGTAGTGCATGTGCACGTCGAAGATCGGCAGCTCGGCCCCGTGCGCCGCTGACAGGGCGAGGGCGATTGACCACAGCCATTTCCGCATCGGCGGCGCTCCTTGGACCCGGCGTCGCGGATGCTACCTGTGGATCGGGCTCAGGCCGATGGTGCAGGCGTCGGCGCGTGGCGCACCTGCAGCATCAGCGCGCCGAGGCCGACCAGCAAGGCTGCGAGAACGACGAAGGCGCCCAGATACGGCAGCCGCCCCAGCAGCGACAGCGCGAACATCCCGAGGATCGCCGCCGCCACGCGCCATCCTCGCTGCGAGACGCGCGCGGGCGCGGCACGCGCCAGCGCCCAGTCGCCGACACCGATGCCGGTGCTGACATAGCCGGCCAGCAGCAGCGGCAGATACAGCGCCAGCACCAGCAACGCCAGCGGAATGCCGATGATCGTGAACAGCAGGAAGATCGCTGCGGCCGGGATGCACACCAGCGCGACGAAACCGAGCAGCAGGCTCAGTCCGATCCGCGTGCGCAACGTGTCGGAGACGCGCGCATGAAACTTCGGAGCCGCGGCCACCAGGACGCCGGCGATGACCATCAGGCCGATCGACCAGATCCACCCGCCGCGGCGGCCAAAGCTGCGCTCGGCGGGTTCGGGCACAGGCCAGTTGCCTTCGATCTGCATGCGTTCGATGCCGCCCTGGACCTGCGCGGCGGGATCGCGCGCGACTTCTTCGCGGCTGGCATAGGTCAGCTTGCCCGCGATTCGCGCGTTCGGCCCCAGCGCGAGCGATCCGGACGTGGCGACCACGTCGCCGGCGACCGGGCCGTCGATCAGGACGTGGCCTCCGGCGGCGCGCACGTAGCCCTTGACCGCGCCGAGGATGCGGACCTCGCCACCTCCGACGGTGACGTTGCCGCCGATCTGCGATTTCGGTCCGATCTCGACCTGGCCGCCGGCGATGCGTGCGTTGCGCCCGATCGCCGAACTGACCGTCAGCTGACCGCCCGCGGCGTACAGCGTCTGGCCGATCGGCGCGCCGATGCGCACGTTGCCGCCCGCCGCGAGTGCATCGCCGTCGATCGCCGCGTCGATGTCGACGCTGCAGCCGGCGGCAAAGACGTCACCCCTGACCGGGCTTTCGATGCGCACCGGGCAACCGGCCGCGTAATGATCCTCGCCGAGATCGCGCTCAACCGTCTTGCGGGCGTCCTTGTCCTGCGCCGCGGCGCTCAGTGCGACGAAGGCGGCAAGCAGAGCAAGCAGAAGCTTCTTCATCATTTCGGCCTCCAGTGCGCAGGCATGCTCGCACGGATCCCTGACGCCGCCGTTGCGGCGGGTCAGGCTCCAGTCCGTCCGCGCAGCGCGTTGGCCCCCGCATACGAGCGGCGCGTAATAGGTCGCCGCGTGGCGATATAGTCCGCCATTCGTTGAAGGCATGACTGACATCGGCGCCATGGCGGCAACCCTGGATCTGGACGCCTATCTCGAACGCATCGAGTGGAGCGGCTCTGCGCGGCCGACGATCGAGACGCTCGCGTCGCTGCTGGACGCGCACATGGCGCACATCCCGTTCGAGAACCTCGACGTGCTGCTCGGTCGCGGCATCCGGCTCGATCTCGACAGCCTGCAGGACAAGCTGGTGCGCGGCCGCCGCGGCGGCTACTGCTTTGAACAGGCGACCTTGTTCGCAGCCGCACTGGAAGCCTTCGGCTTTGCGCCGGTGCGGCACTGCGCGCGCGTGACGCTGCAGAAGCCGCGCGCCGAATCGCCGCGCACGCACATGTTCCTGACCGTGCCGCTCGAGGAGGGAACCTTCGTGGTCGATCCGGGCTTCGGCTCTTTCGCCCCGCGGGTGCCGGTGCCCTTGCGTGATCGCGTTTCCGCGCGCCGCGGAGCCGAGGTGCATTGGATGGCGTTCGATGGCACGCGTTGGACGTTGTGTGCGCAATCGGGCGACGCCGTCGTCGAGGCCTGGGTCTCGACGCTGGAGGAGGATTTCCCGGTCGACTTCGAGCTGGGCAATCACTACACGTCGACCCATCCGCAGTCGTCGTTCCGCCACTACATCATGCTGCGTGCCTTGACGCCGGACGGCCGCGTCGGCGTGATGAATCGCGACGTCACTCACTGGCGCGACGGCACGCCGCACCGGTTTCAGCTCGCCGACCGCGCGGCGCTGCGCGCGTTGCTGGCCGAGCATTTCGGATTCGACCTGCCGGAGGTCGAGCAGCTGCGCGTGTCATCGATTCCGGAGTGGGCATGACGGCCGCCCCTGCGAGCGCCGTGGGCAGTTGCCTGTGCGGGGCAGTGGGCTTCGAGTTCGAACTGCCGCCGAAGTGGGTCGCCCACTGTCACTGCACGCAGTGCCAGCGCGCGCACGGCGCCGCGTTCGTCACGTGGGTCGGCGTCGATGAGGCGCTCTGGCGCGTGGACGATTCGCAACATGCGCT
>JBLMYK010000165.1:0-17827 GCA_050258235.1 Gemmatimonadota bacterium
CGGTGGCGACCACGTTCGCCATCGGCGCGATCCTGATTCCTGCGCTGCTGCGGCACGGCTATCCGCGCACCTGGGCGGCAGCGCTGCAGGCGTCGAGCGCGGAGCTCGGCGTGATCATTCCACCGTCGATACCGCTGATCCTGTACGGAGTGTCGGCCGAAGTGTCGATCGGCGAACTGTTCATTTCCGGATTCGGTCCCGGGATCCTGATCGGCGGTGCGCTGATGCTGTTCGTGTTCCTGTACTGTAAGCGCCAGGGCTGGGGCAAGAGCGATGGGGACGGTCGACTGCCGTTGTCGTCGGCCGCGATCGACGTGGCGGCCCTGGCCGGTGCGCTGGCCGCATTCTGGCTCGGCAACCGCGTGGTCGGGCCGTTGCTGGCGAGCGGCAATGCGCAGGCGATCGATCGTCTGACGGACCTCGTCGGGCTGGTCTTCGGGCTGGGTTACTTCGTTGCACTGACCGCAGTGCCCCGCCTGCGCGATGCACTGATCAGGCGCGCCGCTTTCGCGCTGATGATGCCGGTGATCATCCTCGGAGGCATCTACGGTGGCGTGTTCACGCCGACGGAGGCGTCGGTGGTCGCGGTCTTCTACGCGATCATCGTCGGCATGTTCGTTTACCGCGAGGTGCAACTGCCGCAGCTGTGGGCGGCGCTGAAGAAGTCCGTGATCTCGGCCGCAGTCATCATGTTCATCATCGCCAATGCCGGGCTGTTCGCTTACCTGATCACGCGCGCCGGCATCCCGGAGCAGATCGGCACCTTCCTGAAAGGCACGCTGCAGACGCGCGAGTGGTTCCTGCTCGGGGTCAACGCGGCGCTGTTCGTGATCGGCATGTTCATCGAGACCTCGGCGTCGATCATCGTGCTGGCGCCGATCCTGGTGCCGGTCGCCACCCACTTCGGCATCGATCCGGTGCACTTCGGGACGATCATGGTGGTGAACCTCGCGCTTGGCATGATCACGCCACCGTTCGGCGTGAACCTTTTTGCAGCGTGCACGGTGGCGAGGATCTCGGTCGACCAGATCGTGACGCGTCTGCTGCCCTTCGTCGGCGTCGTGCTTGCCTGCCTGATGGTGATCACCTATTTTCCGCCGCTGACGCTGGCGCTGCGCGACCTGGTGTATCGGTGATGCCGACCCGAGGCATTGACGCCATGGGTCGTCTGCAAGCACACGATTGCGCGCGACACCGCGCGATGCATCGCTTCGTTTCGGTAAGCTTGCCGATGATTAACGACACATAGTGCACAAGAGCTTCGATGGAAAACCCCGGTACGCGTTTCTGCCTCGAGGTCCGACCCTGGTTGCCCCCGCGCCTGGCGCGGCTGGCCGAGCTTGCGGGCGACCTGTATTACAGCTGGGACCTGCCCACGCGCGGGCTGTTCGCGCGCCTCGACCCTGCACTGTGGGATGTTTGCGGCCACAGCCCGAAGGCGTTCCTCAACCAGGTCGACCAGCGCCGGCTCGAAGCCGCGGCGGAAGACCCGGGATATCTGGGTCACTACAACCGCGTCGTGTCCGCTTACGACACCTACCTGGCACGGTCCCCGCGGCACACGAACGGGGTGCGGCTCGACGACGGTGAACTGGTCGCGTACTTCTGCTTCGAGTTCGGTTTCCACGAAAGCCTGCCGATCTATTCAGGGGGGCTCGGGATCCTGGCAGGCGATCACTGCAAAGCGGCGGCGGATGCCGGACTGCCATTCGTTGGCGTGGGTCTGCTGTACCGCCAGGGCTATTTCACGCAGGAGATCGACAGCGACGGGAATCAGCGCGCGACCTATCACGACGCGGACTTCGACGACCTGCCGGTGTCCCCGGCGCGCACGGCGGACGGTGCCGAGCTCCACATCCCGATCGAAGTGGCCGAGCGCACGGTGCTGGTGAAGGTCTGGCAAACCCAGGTCGGTCGCGTGAAGCTCGTGCTGCTCGACACCGATCTGCCGGAGAACTCGGACCATGACCGCTTCATCGTCCACCGGCTCTACGGCGGCGACCGCGGCACGCGGATCGAGCAGGAAGTGGTGCTCGGCATCGGCGGTGTGCGCGCGTTGCGGGCGCTGAACCTTCAGCCGACCGTCTGGCACATCAATGAAGGTCATGCGGCATTCCTCGTGCTGGAACGCGTGCGCGAATGCATGGAGCGCGGAGTGGAATTCGCCGCCGCGCTGGAGGCGGTCGCGGCGCGCACGGTATTCACCACGCACACGGCGGTGCCGGCCGGACACGATCATTTCACCGAAGACATGATCCGGCGTTATTTCCAGGGCTACTGCAGCGCGCAGGGGATCGATGTACAGGCGCTGCTCGCGCTGGGCCGCACCCCGGCGAGCCACGACTTCAACATGACGGCGCTTGCGCTGCGCGGATCGCGGCATCGCAATGGCGTCAGCCGCATTCACGGAGGCGTCAGCGCAAACATGCTGCGCGAGCTCTGGCCGCAGGTGCCGCCGCCGGAAAACCCGATTTCCTACGTGACCAATGGCGTCCACGCGCCCACCTTCCTGGCGCCGGAGTGGATCGACATCTTCGACCGCTTTCTCGGGCCCGACTGGTCGCAGCGGCTGTCGGATCGCGAATGCTGGCAGCGGGTTCACGAGATCCCGGACCACATCTTCTGGAGCGTGCGCCAGTACCTGAAGGCGCAGATGCTGCAGCTGGTTGCGCACCGGATCCGGCGCCAGGTGCGACGTGCGCACGGCAGCGAAGCGCACGCGGATCGCCTGCTTCGGTTCGCCAATCCGACCGACCCGAACGTGCTGACGATCGGCTTCGCGCGCCGCTTTGCCACTTACAAGCGCGCGACGCTGCTGTTCGATCAGCTCGAACTGCTGGACGAACTCGTCAACGATGAGCAGCGGCCGCTGCTGTTCGTCTTTGCCGGCAAGGCCCACCCGGCGGACTTCCCCGGGCAGGAGCTGATGCGGCGCATTGCCGAGGTCGCGCGGATGCCGCGCTTCGAGGGAAAGATCCTTCTCGTCGAGGGATACGATCTGCGGCTGGCGCGGCGCCTCACGTCCGGCGTCGATGTGTGGCTGAACCATCCGACCTATCCGCTCGAGGCGTGCGGCACGTCGGGCATGAAGGCGGCAATGAACGGAGTGCTGAACCTGTCGATCCGCGACGGCTGGTGGGACGAGGGCTACGCTCCGGGCAACGGCTGGGCGATCACGCCGATCCCCGAGGAACTGGGGCAGGACGTGCGCAACCGCGGCGAAATGCGCTCGATCTACGAAATCCTGCAGGACCGGGTGATTCCGCTGTACTACTCGCGCGGTCCGATGGGGCATTCGCCCGGCTGGGTGACGATGGCCAAGGAGTCGATTGCCACGCTGATGCCGCGCTTCAACACCGAGCGGATGCTGACCGAGTACGTGACCCGCTTGTACGCTCCAGCGGCCAATCTCGGGCGCCGCGTCGCCGCGGACGACTATGCGCACGCGCACGAACTGGCCCGCTGGAAGCAGCGCGTCTACGAGCGCTGGCCCGCGGTGCGGCTGCGTCGCGTCGACGAGAGCCTGCATCGCATCGCCTATGGCGAAGGCATGCACGTGGCGGTCGAAATGGAACTTGACGGGCTTGCTGCCGACGACGTGATCGTCGAGTTGCTGATCGCGGACGATTCGCATGGGCCTGCCGCGCAGGACGACAAGGCGCTGCCGCTATCGCCGGTCGGAGCGCAGGGCGCGTCGGGCGTGCAACGGTTCGAACTCAAGCTGGTGCCGGAACGATGCGGCAGGTTCGAGTACCGGATCCGCGCCTATCCACGCCACCCGCTGCTCGCGCACCGGTTCGAGCTTGGACTGATGCTGTGGGTGTGATCAGCGCGGTGCCGCCGTGCCTTGACCGGCGATCTGCGCATACAGGTGCGCATACTCGACCGCGGCACGGTCCCAGCTGAAGTCGCGGGCCATGCCATTGCGCTGGAGCTGCTGCCAGCGCTCGGGGGCGCGGTACGCATTCAGCGCACGCGCCACAGCACTGCGCAGGCCGGCGACGTCGATCGGGCGCACGTGGAATCCGCTTGCGCTGCCGGTCGCGAGCGAGGCGTCCGTACAGTCGACCACGGAGTCCAGCAGCCCGCCGGTCGCACCGACGACGGGAACGGTTCCATAACGCTGGCTGTACATCTGGTTCAGGCCGCACGGTTCGAACCGCGACGGCATCAGGAAGATGTCCGCGCCGGCCTCGGTCAGGTGGGCCAGCGCTTCGTCGAAGCCGATGTACACGCCGATGCTTTCCGGGTGGCGAGCGGCGAGCTGGCGGAACGCAGCCTCGGTGCGCGGCGCACCGGTCCCCACGACGATCAACTGGGCCGGCGCCGAGATCAGTTCGTCGGCCAGCGCGAGGATCAGGTCCACGCCTTTCTGCTCGGTCAGGCGACTGACCACCGCGAACAGCGGCACGCCGGCCTGCTCGGCGAGCGCAAAGCGCTTCTGCAACGCGCGCTTGTTGTCGATCTTGGCCGTCAGTGACTCGGCATCGAAAGCCGCCGCGATCAGCGGATCGCGACGGGGATCCCAGATCGCCGTGTCGATTCCGTTCAGGATTCCGTGCAAAACGCTGCGGCGCGCGGCGAGCAGCCCTTCGAGGCCCATCCCAAGCGGCGCCGCCTGGATCTCGCGTGCATAGGATGGACTGCCGGTGGTGATCGCATCGGCGTACCGCAGCCCCGCCTTGACGAACGACAGCTTGCCGTGGAATTCGACGCCGTCGATCGACCAGCTCGATGGTGACAGCCCCAGCCGCGCCGCCCATCCGGCATCGAACAACCCCTGGAAAGCGAGGTTGTGCAAGGTGAAGAGGACCGGCGTGCCCGGCTGCGAAGAGAAGCGCACGTATGCGGCGGCCAGTCCCGTGTGCCAGTCGTTCAGATGCAGAACATCCGCGCGCCATCCTCGGACAAGGTCGCTGGTCGCCATCGACGCGGCGGCCCGGCCGAGCAGCGCAAAGCGCAGAGCGTTGTCCGGCCAGTCGGTGCCCGACGCATCCTGATACGGCCCGCCTGCGCGCGCGTAAAGGGACGGGCATTCGATCGCGTACAACGGCACGCCGTCCGGCAGGCTTGCCGCGTGCAGGTCGGCAGACGGCAGTTCCCCGACGGCTTCAAGACGAGCGACGCGATCCGATCCCCGCAGCGCGTCCATCACTGCGGGATAACCCGGAAGCAGCACGCGCACATCGATATCGAGGCGGCGCAGCGCCGCCGGCAGTGCGCCCGCGACGTCAGCCAGACCGCCGGTCTTGATCAGAGGGACGCACTCGGAGGCGGCGAACAGGACGCGCAACGGCATGGCGAAGTCGGATCAGCGCGGGCGGCGGGCTGGCGGGCGAATGTCAGGCTGGGAGTTTACGGAGAGTCGATCCCGCATCGCACGCCGCGAATTGACGAATGCGAAAGTGCAGTCGCGACGCGCGGGAACGTCGGCGCGTGCCAACCCGCTGCGCGGCCGCCACGGCCGCGACGCGGTCGGCGCCGCGGCGCTGACGCGCGTCAACGCGGTTGTCCTTTGCGCACCGATCATACAAAGTAGTCGCGGTGCAGGACGCACCGATGATGAGGCCGCCGAACGGGAAGCAGATCATGAACGACGCCGAATGTCTCCACCTGGGTTACTGCCCGTATCGAAACGACCCGCAGGGCCCGCCCGGTACGCAACTCGCGCGCGAAACGATGGCGATCGTGCTCGCGGGCGGCCGCGGCAGCCGGCTCGGCCTGCTGAGCGAATGGCGCGCCAAGCCGGCGCTGCCGTTCGCCGGCAAGTTCCGGATCATCGACTTCACGCTCTCGAATTGCGTCAACTCCGGTATCCGGCGCGTCGGAATCTGCACGCAGTACAAGGCGCAGAGCCTGATCCGCCACGTGCAGCATGCGTGGTCGATCTTCGACGGCCGCTTCAACGAGTTCATCGAACTGCTGCCCGCCCAGCAGCGCGTGACGACGAACTGGTACGCGGGTACAGCCGACGCCGTCTACCAGAACGTCGATATCCTGCGCACCCAGGCGCCGCGGTTCGTCCTCGTGCTCGCCGGCGACCACGTCTACAAGATGGACTACTCGAAGATGCTCGCCGACCATGCCGGGCGCGGCGCCGACATGACGATCGCCTGTGTCGACGTGCCCGTCGATGATGCGCGCGCGTTCGGCGTGATGCAGGTCGACGACAGCGATCGCATCGTCGCGTTCCAGGAGAAGCCGGCGCAGCCGCTGCCGCTGCCGGACCGGCCCGACCGCGCGCTGATCAGCATGGGGATCTACTGCTTCAACACGCCGCTGCTGTACGAGCAGCTGATCCGCGACGCCGACACGCGCACCTCGACGCACGATTTCGGCAAGGACATCATCCCGTACCTGATCGGCCGCGGCTACCGGGTGCTGGCACACCGCTTCGCCTCCAGTTGCGTCAACATGGTCGGAGATCAGCCGTACTGGCGCGACGTGGGCACGATCGACGCCTACTGGGAGGCGAACCTGGATCTGGTGAACGTCACGCCGGCGCTGAACCTTTACGACCAGGCCTGGCCGATCTGGACCCACCAGGAGCAGCTGCCGCCGGCGAAGTTCGTGTTCGACGACGATAACCGGCGCGGCATGGCAGTCGACTCGCTGGTGTCGGGCGGCTGCATCATCAGCGGATCGACGGTGCGGCGGTCGCTGCTGTTCTCCAACGTGAACGTGCACAGCTACTGCGAGATCTCCAATTCGGTGATCCTGCCCGACGTCGATATCGCGCGCGGAGTCGTGCTGAAACGCGCGGTGGTCGAGAAGGGGTGCCGGCTGCCGGCCGGTTTGCAGGTCGGCGTCGACCATGAGTCTGATCGGCGCCGCTTCTACGTGACCAACGGCGGTGTGACGGTGGTTGCGCCGCTGATGCTCGGGCAGGAGGTTCACCACATCTTATGAGCGGCGTCGCCGCCGACGGCGTCGATCTCGTGCTGGTGTGGCACATGCACCAGCCCGAGTATCGGCTCGGGACGGATCGCACGCCGAGCATGCCGTGGGTGTACCTGCATGCGCTGAAAGACTATGCAGACATGGCGGCGCACCTGGAGGCGTATCCGGCGGCGCGCGCGGTGGTGAACTTCGTGCCGGTGCTGCTCGATCAGATCAGCGACTACGCCGCGCAGTTCGCCAGCGGTCGCCTGCGCGATCCGCTGCTCGCCATGCTCAACCGGCCGGACGAGGCGAGCTTCACCGCGGACGAGCGCTTGCTCGTGCTCGAGCAATGCTTCCACGGCAACCATGAGCACATGGTGGCGCCATTTCCGCCATACCGGCGGCTGCTGGCGCTGGCCCGGGCCGCGGAGGATCGGGACAGCCACGCGTACCTGTCGGATCGGTACCTGTTCGACCTGCTCACCTGGTATCACCTGTCGTGGACCGGCGAAACGGTGCGGCGCGAGTCGGCGCTGGTCGGCGAACTGATGACGGCCGGTTCCGGGTTCACTTTCGCGCAGCGGCGCGCGCTGATCGACCTGATCGGGCGCGTGATCACGCAGATCGAGGCGCGCTTCCGGCGCCTGGAGGAAGAAGGACGCATCGAACTTTCGACCACGCCGTACTTCCACCCGCTCGCGCCGCTGCTGCTCGACTTCGGAAGCGCGCGGCAGGCGCGGCCGGATCTCGCGCTGCCGGCGGCGCAGATCTACCCGGGAGGCGCGCAACGGCTGGACTGGCACATCGCGACGGCGCGCGCCGATCACGTGCATCGTTTCGGACGTGCGCCGACTGGACTGTGGCCCGCCGAAGGTGCAGTGAGCGACGCCGTGCTGCAGGCGGCGGGACGCGCGCGGATTGCGTGGATCGCGTCCGGCCAGCAGGTGCTGAAGAACAGCCTGCGGCAGGCGGGTCGTGGTGAGGAGACCGGAGAGGAATGCCTCTATCGCCCTTACCGCGTCCCGCGCCTGGCACCGGACACCTTGTGTTTCTTCCGCGACGATCGGCTGTCGGACCTGATCGGGTTCGTCTACCGCAACTGGGATGGCACGTACGCCGCCGAGCATTTCGTGCAGGAACTCGAACGAATCGCCGATCATGGTTGCCCCGACGGGCGACGCCCGGTGGTCAGCGTCATCCTCGACGGCGAAAACGCATGGGAGTACTACCCGTACAACGGTTACTACTTCCTGACCGCGCTGTACGACAAGCTCGCGGATCATCCACGCGTCCGGATGCGCACCTATCGCGACTGGATCGCCGGCCAGCGCGCATCCGTACCCGACGCGGTCGGTGCGCTGCCATCGCTCGTGGCGGGAAGCTGGGTGTACGGTGACCTGACGACGTGGATCGGCTCACCGGACAAGAACGCGGCCTGGGACCTTCTCGTCGCGGCCAAGCGCTCCTATGACGACGCCGTTGCGCATGGCAATCTTTCGCCGGACGAAGTCGCCGCAGCGGGACGTCAGCTTGGCGTGTGCGAGAGTTCCGACTGGTTCTGGTGGTTCGGCGACTACAACCCGGCGCGATCGGTGCAGAGTTTCGACCGCCTGTACCGGACCAACCTCGTCGAGCTGTATCGGCAGCTTGACCTGCCGGCGCCACAGAACCTCGAACAGCCGCTGAGTCAGGGCAGCCAGGCACCCGCCGCGGAAGGGGCGATGCGTCGCGCCAGCTGACGCCGACCGCCCCGTGCGACCTCCTCTCCGGCGCGCATGCGCCAGCCTTCGAGAGATCGCCGGATCGATGATCGGCGCCGGCGACTCCCCCGTTTGCGCGCTGCCGTTGTCCAAGTTGACCGCGGTCAGGCGGTCCGCTGCTGCGTCGACTCAAATTGAACATGGATCTGGCTCGGACCGCGACGAACGCGCAGCCGAGCGCGTTCGCGCACCTCATCCAAGGAGGGCGCCATGAAAATCACGCTTTCTGTCATCAAGGCCGACATCGGTTCCATCGGCGGACACATCGCGCCATCGCGCCACCTGCTCGATGCCGTGCGTGCGCACGTGACCGAAAGGGGCCATGGCCTGATCATCGACCAGCGCATCTCGCACACCGGCGACGACATCGCGATCCTGATGACTCACGCGCAGGGCGTGGGCGCCGAGCGCGTGCACAAGCTGGCATGGGACGCATTCCTGACCGGAACGGGCGTGGCCCGCGCACAGGGCCTTTACGGCGCCGGCCAGGACCTGTTGAAGGAGGCGTTCTCCGGCAACGTGAAGGGAATGGGCCCTGCGGTGGCGGAGATGGAGATCGAAGAGCGTCCGAACGAACCGTTCCTGTTCTTCGCCGCCGACAAGACCGATCCCGGCGCGTTCAACCTGCCGCTGTACCTCGCGTTCGCCGACCCGATGACCACGCCGGGATTGATCCTGTCGCCGAAGATGTCGATGGGTTTCCGCTTCGTGATCATGGACGTCGACTGCACCGAAGGCGATCGCGTGATCGAACTCGTTGCCCCCGAGCAGCTGTACGACATCGCCACGCTGCTGCGCGACCCGGAGCGTTTCGTTGTCGAGTCGGTGTGGTCGCGAGCGACCGGAGAGCAGGCCGCTGCGGTCGCGACCTCGCGCCTGCACAACATCGCAGGCAAGTACACGGGCAAGGACGATCCGGTGATGCTGGTTCGAACGCAGATGAATTTCCCCGCCACCGGAGAAATCCTCGCGCCGTACGCGACCGCGCACTTCGTCGCCGGCGGAATGCGCGGATCGCACAACATGCCGCTGATGCCGGTGCCGCAGAACACCGGGACGAGCTACTTCGATGGCCCGCCGCTGGTCAGCTGCGCGGCGTTTGCGATGCACGGCGGGAAGCTGACCGAGCCGCTCGATGCGTTTGCGCACCCGTTCTGGGATTCGGTGCGCGGACGTGCGGCCGACAAGTCGCTCGAGATGCGCCGCCAGGGATTCTTCGGCGCGGCAATGCTGCCGATGACCGAGCTCGAATACACCGGCATCACCGAGAAGCTGGCGAAGCTCGACCAGCGTTTCCGCATGCGCGCCGAGCGCGCCGCCGAGCCGGTCGCCGCCGAGTAGCGATCGCGGCCGCGCCTCGGAGCCGGCCCTGTGGCAGTTACAGGCGCCGGAAACGACGAACTGGACGCCGCGCGTGACGACGCGTCGGTAATTGCCCCGCTTGAGTCGGTTCGCCCGGCCATGGTCGAATCGACCGCATGGCATGGCTCAACCAGGCATTGCTCATCGCGGGCGCGCTGCTCTTCATTGCACTGCTGCTGTCGGCGGTATCGCAGCGCGTCGGCGTGCCGGCCCTGCTGGTGTTTCTCGCTGTCGGGCTAGTGGCGACCGAAGTCCCTGGAACCCCCATTCATGGAGTCGAAACGCCGACCGCGGCGCTGATCGGCAACCTGGCGCTGGCGGTGATCCTGCTTGACGGCGGATTGCGCACGAACATCGCGACCTTTCGCATGGTCGCGGCGCCCGCGCTGGTACTCGCGACGGTTGGCGTCCTGTTGACTGCGGCGCTGGTCGGCGTGATCGTCGTGATCGGTCTTGGATTCGACTGGCGGTACGGTCTGCTGGTCGGTGCGGTGATTGGCTCGACGGACGCGGCGGCGGTGTTCGCATTGCTGCGCTCCGGAGGCGTGCGGCTGAACGAGCGAGTTGCCGCGACCCTCGAGGTCGAGTCGGGCCTGAACGACCCGATGGCCGTGTTCCTGACTCTGACGCTGATCGAGCTGATTCGCGTGCCAGACGGCCCGGTACTTCGGCTCCTCGCAATGTTCGCAATGCAGCTCGGCCTGGGTCTTGCCTGCGGTTACCTGCTGGGGCGCGCGCTGGCCGAGGTCGTGGCGCGCGTGCGCCTCAGCGAAAGCCTGTATGCGCTGCTGATCCAGGGGGGCGGGCTGATGATCTTCGCCCTGGCCAACCTGCTGGGCGGCAGCGGCTTCCTCGCGATCTATCTGGCGGGGATCATCGTCGCGCGCCGGCGCTTGCACGTCGGCGAGGACGTGCTGCGCGCTTCCGATGGCTTGGCCTGGCTCGCGCAGGCGGCCATGTTCCTGATCCTCGGCATCTTTGCCCAGCTGGAAAGCCTGTGGTCCACCGCAGGCAGCGCGCTGCTCGTTGCGCTCGGACTCGTGTTCGTCGCGCGGCCGCTCGCTGTCGCGCTTTGCCTGCTGCCGTTTCGCTATGCATTCCGCGAGATCGCGTTCATCGGCTGGATCGGTCTGCGCGGGGCGGTGCCAATCGTGCTCGCGCTGTTTCCCCTGCTGTACGGCCTGCCGCAGGCGGACCGGTTGTTCGACATGGTCTTCTTCTCGGTGCTCGTGTCGCTGCTGCTGCAGGGGACGACGCTCGCGCACGCCTCACGCCTCCTCCGCGTCGACGTCCCGGCGCCGTCGGCCGCGCTGTCGTCGTCGGCGCTGGAAGCCGTGAGCGAGCCGCGCGAACTCGTGCAGCTGCGTGTGCTGCCGTCGGCGCGCGTCGCGGACCATGCCATCGGCGACGTGGACTGGCCGGGCGGATCACGCATCGTCGAAGTGGTGCGCGACGGCCGCGTGGCCGACGTCGAACTGCTGCGCGCAGGCGACGTGGTCGCAGTGCTGGTGCCGGGCGACGGCATGGCCGAGCTCGAAGCCATGTTCGGCCCGGCCACACCGGGCGGCGAATGGGTGATCGATGCCGGCACGAGCCTGAGAGACCTGCAGGACTATTACGCCATCTCGCTTCCGGACGATGGTGATGCGGCGCAGTCGGTTGCCGACTTCGTTCGCCAAAGACTGCGCGGCCGTCCGGCCTGGGGCGATTCCGTTCAGCTCGGCCGGCTCACGCTGACGGTGCGCCAGGCGACGGGCGGCAAGGTACTCCGCGTCGGTCTGCGCGTCGACCGAACGTCCGGCACGAGCGCGGTCTGACCGACGGACCGGATCAGACGCAGCGCCCGCCGTCGACTTCGAGGCAGGCGCCGGTAATGAACTGCGCTTCGTCCGATGCGAGGAAGAGGCACGCGTTGGCGATATCGAGCGGCTTGCTGAAGCGGCCGAGCGGGATCGTTGCGAGGAACTTCCTGCGGTTCTCCGGCGTGTCCGGCATGCCCATGAACTGCTCGAGCATGCCGGTCTCGCCGATCACCGGGTTTACGCAGTTCACGCGGATGTTGTCCGGGCCGAGCTCGGCCGCCATCGCCTTGCTGGTGACGATCGCCGCTCCCTTGCTGCCGTTGTACCAGACCAGTCCCGGGCGTGGCCGCACGCCCGCCGTGGATGCGATCGTGATGAAGCAGCCGCCGCCGCGCGTGCGGAAGTACGGCACCATGTGGATCGCGGTCCAGTACAGGCTCTTCACGTTGACCGCATAGACGCGGTCGAAATCCGCCTCGGTCACGCTGAGCAGCGGCTGGTTGCGATGCGTGGTGCCGGCGTTGTTGACGACGATGTCGAGCTGGCCGAAGTGCTTCAATGCAGCGTCGAGCAGCGCCTTCACGTCCTCGCTGCGTGACACGTCGCCATAGGCGAACTGCGCGCGCCCGCCGCTCGCGCGAATGCCCGCTGCGACGCGTTCACCCGCCTCGCGCGCCAGATCGTTGACGATCACCGCGCAGCCCTCCTGCGCGAATCTCTCCGCGATGCCCTGTCCGAATCCGGACGCGCCCCCAGTGACGATCGCGACCTTGTCATTCAGTCTTCCGGTCATGCACGTTCCTCGTTGTCGGTTGTCCGTTGTCCGTTGCTCATGATGCGTGGATCAGCCGTGCTTGATGGCGATGGTCTTCAATGTGGTGAAGCCGAGAAGTGCCTCGAATCCCTTTTCGCGTCCGTAGCCGCTCGACTTCACGCCGCCGAAGGGCAGTTCGATCCCGCCGCCGGCGCCATAGTTGTTGATGAAGACCTGCCCGCTCCTGACCTTGCGCGCGACGCGCAACTGGCGTGCGCCATCGCTGGTCCACACGCCCGCGACCAGCCCGTACATCGTGCTGTTGGCCAGTCGCAGCGCTTCGTCCTCGCTGTCGAACGGCATCGCCGCCAGCACCGGGCCGAAGATCTCTTCCTGTGCAAGCCGGTGCGTGGACGGGACGTCGCGCAGCAGCGTGGGCGCCTGGTAGAAGCCCGTCTGCGGCGCGTCCTCGACCACGTGGCCCTGCGCGGCGATGCGGATGTGGTCGACCTGAGCCTGCGACAGGTAGTCCCACACGCGCTGCAGTTGCGAGCGGCGGATCAGCGGGCCGACGTCGAGGTCGGCGAGCGCCGGGCCGACCTTCAGGCGCGACATCACATCGCCGACGCGGGAGAGCAGTTCCTCGTAGATCGCGCGCTCGGCAAGGAGACGGCTGCCGGCCGAGCAGGTCTGGCCGGCGTTCTGCACGATCGCGTTGACCACCACGGGCACCACGTCGTCGAGATTCGCGTCCGCGAACACGATCTGCGGCGACTTGCCGCCGAGCTCGAGCGTGACCGGGCAGTGATGCTTCGCCGCCGCCGTTGCCACCGCGGTGCCGGTGACCGGCGAGCCGGTGAACGAGATATGGTCGATGCCCGCATGTGCCGCGAGCGCCGCACCCGCCTCGTTGCCGTATCCGGTCACGATGTTCAGCGCTCCGTCGGGAAGACCGACCTCGGCCGCGAGTTCGGCCACGCGCAGCAGCGACAGGCATGCATCTTCGGCCGGCTTCACCACGCAGGCATTGCCGGCGGCCAGCGCCGCACCGACGCTGCGGCCGAAGATCTGCATCGGATAGTTCCACGGGATGATGTGCCCGGTCACGCCGTGCGCCTCGCGGATCGTCAGCACCGTCATGCCGTTCTGGTACGGCATGGTTTCGCCGTGCAGCTTGTCCGCGGCGCCGGCGTAGTACTCGAAGTAGCGCGCCAGCGCCGTGGCGTCGGCGCGGCCCTGCTTCAGCGGCTTGCCGGTGGTGCGCGATTCCAGCCGCGCCAGTTCCTCCGCCTGCGCAGCGACGCGCGCGGACAGCTTCGCAAGCAGGCGGCCGCGCTCGGTCGCGGTCAGGCGGCCCCAGTCGCCGTCGCCGAATTCGCCGAAGGCGCCGCGGGCGGTGCGCACGGCGGCGTCGATGTCGGCCGCGTTGCCGCGCGCAATCTTCGCGAATGGCCGGCCGTCCGATGGGTCGACCACGTCGATCGATTGTCCGGACTGCGCTGCGATCCAGCGGTTGCCGATGAAGTGATGCCGGCCCTCGGTGGGCGTCCAGCCTCCGTCCATGGGTACCTCCTCGCGATGAACTGGGCCCGATTATCGGCCAGCGGTTCGGCGCTCGCTAGAATCGGTTCGGCCTTCTTGAGGAATCGCAATGAGCCTGGATCGAGTGCCTTCCGGCCGCGCGCTGCCGGACGACTTCAACGTGGTGATCGAAATCCCCGCGCATGCCGACCCGGTCAAGTACGAGGTGGACAAGGAGTCCGGCGCGCTGTTCGTCGACCGCTTCATCGGCACCGCGATGCATTACCCGTGCAACTACGGCTACATTCCGCACACGATCTCGGACGACGGCGATCCGGTCGACGTGCTGGTGATCACGCCGTTTCCGCTGCAGCACGGGGTCGTCGTGCGTTGCCGCCCGCTGGGCGTGCTGCAGATGGAAGACGAGGCAGGCGGCGACTCGAAACTGCTGGCGGTGCCGATCGACAAGTGCCTGCCCTGGTACAAGCACTGGCGCAAGCCCGAGGACCTTGCGCCCGAACGCCTGGCACAGATCCAGCACTTCTTCGAGCATTACAAGGATCTCGAACCCGGCAAATGGGTAAGGATCATCGGCTGGGCGGGCCCGGAGGAGGCGCGCCGCGAAATCCTGTCGTCGGTCGAGGCCTACAAGCGCGCATCGCCGAAGCCGGCGTTCTGAGGGCGTCGGCTACTTCCGCAGCAGCCAGAGCAGCAGCGAAATCACCGCGGAGATCAGCAGCCCCGTCGTGATCGGGAAATAGAAGGAGAACCCGTCGCGCTGGATATGGATGTCGCCCGGCAGTCGCCCGAGATGCTGCCACAGCGACAGGCGCGTCAGCCACGGCCAAAGCAGGCCGATCGCGACGAGCGCGAGGCCGACGACGACGAAGATGCGCTGCATGGCACAGGTTCCGCGAACACCTGGCCATTATGACCGGCGGCGGCGGACGTCGTTCAACGCCGCCCCGCCGTCCCTCTCGGGATCAATTCAGCGGCCGCCCGGCGTGCAGGCGTGCACCAAGAGCACGCAGCAGCGCGGCGCCGTCGCCGCGCCACGCGCTGCCATGCATGCATGCGAGCGTCGTCGGACGCTGGCCGGCCAGACGCTCGAGGGTGGCGACCGTCACTGGCGCGTGCGCGAAATAGTCGAGCGGCGCGCGGAACGCCTCGCTCGGCTCCAGAATGTCCTGTTCGGTCAGCGCGACTTCGCCGGCGCCGCCCTGCGTGAAGAGGTCGCCGCACAGGAAGGTGCGCGTGCGCTCCTCCATCATCAGCCCGCAGTCCCAGCCGTGCGGCACGTGCGGCGTGTCGAACCAGCGCAGGATGTGGCGGCCGAGGGTCAGTGTCTCGCCGTCGGCGAGCGCGCGCGGCGCTCGGTCGGCGATGTCGTTGACCGAGACCATCGCGGCGATCTGGCTGCATACCGGCTGCGCGCGCGGTGCGACCGCGAGCCAGTCGTTCAGCGCGCCGCATTCGTCGGCCTCGACGTGCGAGAACGCGACGTGGCGCAGGCGCTCGACCGGCATCAGGTGGTTCACCGCGCTGCGCACGACCGGGAACAGGCGGCGCGGTCCGGTGTGGAACAGCAGCGCCTCGTCATCGATGATCAGGTACTGGTTGAAGTTGAAGCTGCTTCCATCCGGGAGGGTGACCGGCGTGTTGATGCGGTGAATGCCATCGGCGATTTCGTGGATATTGGTGCGGGACTGCTGATTGGTAATCATGGGATTCTCCTGTGCGTGTGACCGCGCTGAATGCGCCGGCATTAGGAGGTGTAACGATCTGGTGCTTCGTTACACCACCTCGTATCCGGAGACGAGATCACCTATGCTTGTCGCGTGCAGAGCATCGAGCAACCTGCGGCGGACGACGCGGCGCTGGCGCGCCGCATCGCTGCCGCGCGACCCGGTACGGATGCATATGCCGAAGCGGAGCTGTGCCGCCGGTTTGCGCCGCGGATCCGCCTGTACGGCCTGCGCCATCTGCGCGATGCGCACGCGGCGGCGGATCTCGCGCAGCAGGTGCTTATGCTGACGCTCGAAGCGCTGCGGAGCGGCAGGCTGCGCGATCCGGAGCAGCTGGTGTCGTTTGTCTTCGGCACCTGCCGCATGGTCGTGCTCGACGTGAAACGGACGCACGCGCGCCGCGAGGAGCTGCTGGCGACCTACGCGGAAGACGTGCCGATTGCCGATGCATCGAGCGCACCACGGCTCGACCACGCTCGGCTCGCCCGGTGCCTGCAGAGGCTGTCGGGGCGCGAGCGCTCCGTGTTGCTGCTGACCTTCTACGATGACCGCGCCGCCAGGGACGTGGCGGCGGAACTGGAGCTGACCGAGGCGAACGTGCGCGTGATCCGCCATCGTTCGCTGCAGCGGCTGCGGGACTGCGTGACAGGAGGTGCACCGTGAGCTGTGCCGCACCGCTTCCGCCGACAACACTGATCGAGTACTGGCTCGGCGAACTCGATCCGTCACACGAGCAGGACGTCGAGCGGCACCTGCTCGGCTGCGCTTCATGCAGCGATGAACTGCAGCACTGGGCCGAGCTTGGCGATGGATTGCGTGCGCTGGCGCGCGGCGGCGTTGTTGCCAGCGTCGTCAGCAGCGAATTCGTCGCGCGCATCGCGGCGCGCGGGCTGCGCGTGCGCGAATATCGGGTGCCGTGCAATGGGTCCGTTCATTGCACGGTGGCGCCGGATGACGAGGTGATGATCGCGCGGCTGGCGGCGCCGCTGGCACGTGTAGCGCGGCTCGACCTGCTGATGTCCGACGAGGGCGACGCCGCGCCGACGCGCCTGAGCGACATCCCGTTCCGCGCCGACGCCGGCGAGGTCGTGCTGGCCCCACCGATCGAGCACGTCCGCGCGCTGCCCGCATCGACTTCGCGCATGCAACTGGTGGCGGTCGACGGCGACCGCGAGCGAGTTGTCGGCGACTACACCTTCATCCACCGCCCTTGGGCCGCGAGGCCGACTTAGTTGCGCCGATAGCTTGCGACGTTCAGCGCCAGGCCGCCGAGCACCATTGCCGCGCCGGCAAGTTTCCACCAGTGCGCCGGCTCGCCGAGGAGCCAGACTGCGCACGTCATCCCGACGATGGGCACCAGCAGCGTGAACGGCGCAACCAGTGCGGCCGGATATCGGCGCAGCAGCAAAGCCCAGATGCCGAACGCAAGCAGGGTGGTCGGCCAGGCCTGGAACCCGACGCCGAGCCATTGCAGAACGGACAGCGTTTCGACCGTTCGCAGGATTCGCTGCGGACCGTCCAGCGCAATTGCAACCGGCAGCATCAACAGCGCGGCAAAGGCGCTGGCCCAGATAACCACCGCGAGCGGCTCGCCGCGTACGCGCCGGACAATCATGTTCGCGGTCGCCCATGACGCGGCGGCGGCGAGCACGAACAGCAGTCCGACGCGCGTGCCGCCGCCGGGCAGGTGAAACCCCACCAGCGCGATGCCGGCGGTGGCGAGCAGCGCGCCGGCCAGCTGCGGTGGACGCGGCCTCTCGTGCGCGATCAACGCCGCCAGGCCAATAGTGAAGAACGCCTGCACCTGAATCACGAGCGAGGACAGTCCCGTCGGCATGCCCACCGCGATGCCGGTGAACAGAAACGAAAACTGCAGCGCGAACGCGAACAGGCCGTACGCCGCCAGATGCCACCACGGTGTGCGCGGCCGCGGGACGAAGAAGATCGCCGGAAATGCGGCCAGCACGAAGCGCAACAGCGTCAAGGTCAGCGGCGGCACGT
>JBLMYK010000166.1:0-34790 GCA_050258235.1 Gemmatimonadota bacterium
GCGGTGCTGCCCAAGGAAGTCCTGCAGCGCGCCGCCGACGAGATGCTCGACTGGCACGGCAGCGGCATGTCGGTGATGGAGATGAGCCATCGCGGCAAGGAGTTCATCTCGATCGCCGCCAAGGCCGAAGCCGACCTGCGTACGCTGCTGGCGATCCCCGCCGACTATGCGGTGCTGTTCCTGCAGGGAGGCGCGATCGGCGAGAACGCGATCGTGCCAATGAACCTGATGAACGGGCGCAAGGTGATCGACTTCGTCCACACCGGCGAGTGGTCGAAGAAATCGATCAAGGAGGCGAAGAAGTACGCGCAGGTGAACATCGCCGCCAGCGCCGAGGATCGCAACTTCACCTACGTGCCCGCGCGCGAGACGTGGCAGCTGACTCCCGATGCGGCGTACGTGCACATCTGCAGCAACGAGACCATCGGCGGCGTCGAATATCACTGGACGCCGGATACCGGAGCCGTGCCGCTGGTGGCCGACATGTCGTCGCACATCCTGTCGCGCGTGATCGACGTGTCGAAGTACGGCGCGATCTACGGCGGGGCGCAGAAGAACGTCGGACCCGCCGGTCTGACGCTGGTGATCGTGCGCCGGGACCTGCTCGATCGCGCGCTGCCGATCACGCCGTCGGCCTTTCACTGGAAGGAACAGGCCGAGAACGACTCGATGCTGAACACGCCGCCGACCTACGCGATCTACGTCGCCGGCCTGGTGTTCGAATGGCTGCTCGCCAAGGGCGGCGTGGCGGCGATCGAGCGGCAGAACATCGCCAAGGCGAATCTGCTGTACGACTACCTCGACTCGACCGCGTTCTATACCAACCCGGTCGCGAAAGCGGACCGCTCGCGCATGAACGTGCCGTTCAAGACGCGCGACGAGGCGCTCGACGCGGCGTTCGTCAAGGGCGCGGAAGCGCGCGGACTGCTGCAGTTGAAGGGCCATCGATCGGTCGGCGGCATGCGGGCGTCGATCTACAACGCGATGCCGATCGAGGGCGTGCAGGCGCTGGTCGACTACCTGCGCGAGTTCGAGAAGAAGAACGGCTAGGCAATGTCGAAATTCCACATCCTCACGCTGAACAGCATCTCGCACCCGGGCCTGGCGCGCCTGCCGCAGGAACTGTACGCGCACGGCAAGCACGTCGACCACCCCGACGCGATCCTGGTGCGCTCGCAGGACATGCATGCGATGGACATTGCGGCGAGCGTGAAGGCGATCGGCCGCGCCGGCGCAGGCACCAACAACATCCCGGTCGCGGCGATGTCGAAGCGCGGCGTGCCGGTGTTCAACGCTCCCGGCGCGAACGCCAATGCGGTGAAGGAGCTCGTGCTGGCGGCGCTGCTGATCGGGGCGCGCAACCTGGTGCCGGCGCTGCAGTTCGTCGCGACGCTGCCGGCGGACGCAGCAGACTTCGAAACCCGCGTCGAGGACGGCAAGAAGCAGTTCGCCGGCATCGAGCTGCCGCAGCGCATGCTCGGCATCGTCGGGCTGGGCGCGATCGGCGGTCTGGTGGCGGAAACCGCGCTGAAGCTCGGCATGAAGGTGATCGGCTTCGACCCGGAGATCACGGTCGATGCGGCGTGGCGGCTGCCCTCGGGAGTGCGCAAGGCCAATTCGGTCGAGGAGCTGCTGAAGCATGCCGATTTCGTCACGCTGCACGTGCCGCTGGTGCCGGCCACGCGCGGGCTGATCAACGAGCAGCGCCTGGCGGTGATGAAGCCGGATGCGGTGCTGCTGAACTTCGCGCGCGACGCGATCGTCGACGAGGCGGCGGTGATCGCCGCGCTGCGGTCGCACAAGCTGAAGGCCTACCTGTGCGATTTCCCGTCGCCGCGCCTGGCCGGCGTGCCCGGCGTCGTCGCCACGCCGCATCTGGGCGCCTCGACGCTGGAAGCGGAGGAGAACTGCGCGGTGATGGTGGTCGTCCAGCTGCGCGAATTCCTCGAGCACGGCAACATCGCCAACGCGGTGAACTTTCCGAGCGTCGAGATGGCGCGCGAGTCGCCGTACCGCGTCGGCATCGCCAACGCGAACGTGCCCAACATGCTGGGACAGATCTCGACCACGATGGCGCAGGCCGGGCTGAACATCCACAACATGGTCAACAAGTCGCGCGGCGAGATGGCCTACACGCTGGTCGACGTCGACAGCCCGGTCGAGCAGAAGGTGATCGACGCGCTGGCGTCGATCTACGGTGTGCTGTCGGTGCGTTCGATCCCCGCGCGGGCGGAATAAGGCGCATCCCGGGTATCCCGGGCTGCGTCCCGGCTGACGCGACTCAAGTCCGTTCGCCGCAACCGGTTCAGCATGGAGCTGACGGTTGGCGAAGGAAGCCGGCATGCCGTTCACCGAGACGCAGTTCCTCGACGTCTTCGCGCGCTACAACGAGGCGATCTGGCCGCTGCAAGTGGCGGCCTATGCGCTTGGCCTGGCAATCGTCGTGTTGCTGCTGCGCGGGCGGCCGCACTGGGTTTCGCTCTCGCTCGCGCCGCTGTGGGTCTTTACCGGCGTCTCGTACTTCGCGGCGTTCTTTGCGCAGATCAATCCAGTCGCGCGCGCGTTCGGTGCGCTGTTCGTGCTGCAGGGCGTGTTGCTGATCCACTCAGGGGTTGGCGCCAAAACGCCGCGCACACCGCGCGCGCCGCATCGCACCGCCGGACTTGCATTGATCGCATATGCGCTCGTGCTGTATCCACTGCTTGGTTTGCTGTTCGGGCACGTGTATCCACGCGCTCCGGTGTTCGGTGTCACGCCCTGTCCGCTGGTGATCTTCACCCTTGGTGCCCTGCTGATCGAGTCCCGGCTGCCCGGTCGATTGTTCGTGATTCCGCTCGTCTGGAGCGCGGTCGGCGGCTCAGCCGCGTGGCTGCTTGGGGTGCGTGAGGATTTGGGTCTGCTGGCCGCGGGCGTCATCGCGATCGCGGCGCTGTGGTCCGTCCGAAGGAACTCGCACCGCGGACGCGAGATCGCGCGAGGATGGCCGTGATGCAGGAATCGGCCGTCTTCACCGCCCGCGGCCTGACCAAGGTCTACCGGATGGGCGAGGTCGAGGTGCACGCGCTGCGCGGCATCGACCTCGACATCTACGCCTCCGAGTTCGTCGTGCTGCTCGGCCCATCGGGCAGCGGCAAGTCGACGCTGCTAAACATCCTGGGCGGGCTGGACACGCCGACCTCGGGCACCGCGTTCTGGCGCGATCACGACCTGACCCGAGCGGGCGAGGCGGAGCTGACGCGCTACCGGCGCGAGCACGTCGGCTTCGTGTTCCAGTTCTACAACCTGATTCCGTCCCTCACTGCGCGCGAGAACGTCGCGCTGGTGACCGAGATGTCGCCCAGCCCGATGCGACCCGAGGAGGCGCTGGAACTGGTCGATCTCTGCGCGCGGCTCGATCACTATCCGTCGCAGTTGTCCGGCGGTGAGCAGCAGCGCGTCGCGATCGCGCGCGCGATCGCCAAGCGCCCCGACGTGCTGCTGTGCGATGAGCCGACGGGGGCGCTGGACTACGCGACCGGCAAGCTGGTACTCGCGGCGATCGCGAAGATCAATGCCGAGCTCGGCACCACCGCGGCGGTGATCACGCACAACGCGCCGATCGCGCGCATCGCCGATCGCGTGATGCGGATGGCCGACGGCCGGATCGCCGAAGTGGCCGTCAACGCCGCGAAAGCGCGCCCGGACGAGATCTCATGGTAGGGATGCTCGACCGCAAGCTGCTGCGCGACGTGTGGCATCTGCGCGGCCAGGTGATCGCGGTGGCACTCGTCGTCGCAGCGGGCATCGTCGGCTACTGCGGGTCGCTGTCCACCTACGACTCGCTGCGCTGGCTGCAGGCCGACTACTACGCGCGCGCGCGCTTTGCGCACGTTTTCGTGCAGGGCAAGCGGGCGCCGCTGCCGGTGTCCGACCGGCTGCTCGAGATTCCCGGCGTGGCGGAGGTCGAAACGACGATCGTCTTCGACACGATGCTCGACGCCGATGACGACGTCGCGCCACGCATCGGCCGGTTCATCGCGCTGCCGCAGCACGGACGACCGGGCATCAACCGCCTGACCTTGATGCGCGGCGCCTGGATCGATGCCCCGCGCTCCAACCAGGTGCTGGTCAACGAGACCTACGCGCAGGCGCATGGGCTGTCGCCCGGCGACCGCGTCACGGCGCTGCTGAACGGCAAGCGCGAGACGATGCAGGTGGTCGGCATCGTGCTTTCGCCGGAGTACATCTTTCCCACGCGCGGAGGCCTCGGCGACGAGAAGAGTTTCGGCATCTTCTGGATCGGCCGCGAGCGCCTGGCCGCGGCGTTCAACATGGAGGGAGCGTTCAATTCAGTCGCCGCGCGGCTGGCGCACGGCGCCTCCGAGCCGGCGGTGATCGCGGCGCTCGACCGCATCCTCGACCGCTACGGCTTCACCGGCGCCTTCGGCCGCGACGACGCGGTCTCGCACAAGGCGCTGACGCAGGAAATCAATCAGTGGAAGGTCTACGGCACGGCGCTGCCGATCGTCGTGCTCGGCGTGTCCGTATTCCTGCTCAACGTCGCCCTGACGCGCCAGATCGGCACGCAGCGCGGGCAGATCGCGGCGCTCAAGGCGCTCGGCTGCGACGATCGCGCAATCGGGCTGCACTACCTGAAGTTCGTGCTCGTCATCGTCCTGGTCGGCGGACCGATCGGGGTGGCCGGCGGCTACTGGTTCGGCTACGAGGTGACGCAGCTGTATGCGCGCTTCTTCCGCTTTCCGGACTTCGAGTACCGGATGCTTGCCTGGATCCCCGCGAGCGCGATCCTGCTGTCGATGCTCGCCGCCGGCGCCGGCGTGTTCAACGCCCTGCGACGCGTCGTGCGGCTGCCGCCGGCCGAGGCGATGCGCCCAGCGGCGCCGCTGACGTTCCGGCCGACGCTGATGGAGGCCGTCGGGCTGGGCCACCTGTACTCGCCGGCGGTGCGCATGATCCTGCGCGACATCGAGCGACGGCCGTTGCGCGCGCTGCTCACCATCTTTGGCATTGCCTCGGCGGTGGCGATCATGATCTCCGGCATCTGGTGGCGCGACGCGGTCGAGTACCTCCTCGATGTCGAGGTGCGCATGCGCGACCGGCAGGCGGCGAGCGTGGCGCTGACCGAGCCCGCGTCGAGCACCACGATCTACGACTTCGCGCGTCTTCCGGGCGTGCTGCGCGCCGAGCCGGATCGGGACGTCGCCGTGCGGCTGTCGAACGGGCAGCGTACCTATCGCACGTCGTTGAGCGGGCTCAAGCCGGATCTCGAGATGCGGCCGCTGCTCGATCAAGACCTGCAGCGGCTGCCCGTGCCGACCGACGGCATCGTGTTGAACGACAGGCTCGCCCGCCGTCTGGGTCTCACGGTCGGCGATCCGGTTGTGGTGCAGGTGCTGCAGGGCGCGCGCGCCGAGGCGGTGGTCGCGGTCGCCGGCCTCAGCTACGAGCTGATGCAGATGCCCGCCTACATGGATCTCGATGCCCTGAACCGGCTGCTTGGCGAGGGCGATGCGTTGTCGGGCGCGCGGCTGCTCATCGACAGTTCGCGGCGCGACGAGTTCTTCCGCACGATCCGCGACACGCCGCGGATTGCAGTTGCCGTGGAGATCGGGCCGATCGTGCGCAACGTGCGCGAGACGACGGCGCGCAACATCCTGTTCTTCACGTCGGTGATGTCCATCATGGCGGGCGCGATCGCGCTCGGTGTCGTCTACAACAACGCGCGCATCGCGCTTGCCGAGCGCGCATGGGATCTCGCCAGCCTGCGCGTGCTCGGATTCACGCGCGGCGAAGTCTCGGGCCTGCTGCTCGGAGAGCTGGCCATCGAGCTGCTCGTCGCGCTGCCGCTGGGCTGCGTGATCGGACACTGGCTGTCGTGGGGAATCCTGCAGATGATGCAGCATCAGACGATGCAATTGCCGTTCGTGATCCAGCCGCGTACCTATGCGCTGGCCTGCCTGGTGGTGCTGCTGGCGGGCGCGGCGAGCGCGCTCGCAGTGCGCACCCGCATCGACCGCCTCGATCTGGTGGCGGTGCTGAAGATCCGCGAGTGAGGGGTACATGCAACGCAGACACTGGTTCGTGACCGGCGCCGCAGTTGCCCTGCTGATCGCCGTGTTCGCATGGGCATTCCGGCCGCAGCCGGTACCGGTCGAAGTCGCCACGGTCAAGCGGGCCGCCTTCGAGCAGACCGTCGACGAGGACGGCAAGACGCGCGTGATCGATCGCTACGTGGTGTCGGCGCCGCTTGCGGGCACACTCGCGCGCATCGTGCTCGAGCCCGGCGACGCGGTCACCGCAGGCATGACGGTGGCGCGGCTGACGCCGGCGGCGCCCGCAATGCACGACGCGCGTACGGCGCGCGAACTGGGCGAGCGCGTCGGCGCTGCCGACGCGGCGTTTGCGCAGGCGCAGGCAAACGTCGCGCGCACCGACGCGGCGCTCGCGCAGGCGCAGGCCGATCTCGCGCGACTGACGAAGCTGCGCGGCGAAGGCTTCATCGCCGAAGCGGCAGTCGAGCAGGCCGAGCTCGCAGTCCGGGTGCAGACCCAGGCGCTCGCGGCCGCGCGCTTCGCGGTCGAAGCGGCGCGCCACGACATGGCACAGGCGCGCGCGGCGCTGATGCGCGCGCGCGACGGGGCAGGCGTCACGCGGCCGGGCACCGACTGGCCGATCGAATCGCCGGTGGCCGGACGCGTGCTCCGGGTGCTGCAGAAGAGCGAGACGGCGGTCGGCATCGGCGCGCCGCTGCTGGAAATCGGCGACCCGACCCGGCTCGAGGCTGTCGTCGACGTGCTGTCGACCGAGGCGACCCGCATTGCTACCGGCGCGCGGGTGGCGATCGATGCGGGCAGCGGCGTCGTGCTCGACGGGCGCGTGCGCTACGTCGAGCCGGCGGCATTCACCAAGGTATCCGCGCTCGGCATCGAGGAGCAGCGGGTCAACGTGGTGATCGATTTCACGTCGCCGCCCGCGCAGGTGCAGCGGCTCGGTGACGGCTATCGGGTCGACACCCGCATCGTCGTGCAGGCGCGCGCGGACGCGCTGGTGGTGCCGGTGGCCGCGCTGTTCCGCGACGGCGCTGGCTGGGCGGTGTTCATCGACGAAGACGGCAGCGCACGCAAGCGCGCGGTCGGACTCGGCGGCCGCAACAGCAGCGAGGCCTGGGTCGAGCAGGGGCTGGAACCGGGCGCGCGCGTGATTGTCTACCCGAGCGACCGCGTCGCGGACGGCAAACGCGTCCGCGTGATTCGCGGCGATTAGCTTTGCGGCGAGGATATGCCTCGCGCAGCGCACGGCACCCCGCAATTGACAGCTGTCAAGCACGCGCGCGGGTGGTCGCCTAGGATGAATTTCACTTGTCGAGGAGGGTCATGATGGATACAGCCGCAACGGTCAATCGCGAGAAACTCGTCACCGATGCACGTGTGGTGCTCGACGACGTCGAGGCGCTGCTGAAGCAGGCTGCCAATGCGAGCGGACAGCAAGCGCAGGAGCTGCGCGACCGCGCCACCGAAGCGCTCGGGCGCGCCCGCGTGAAGTTGCATGATGCGCAGCAGGCTGCCGCCGAAAATGCGAGGGCTGCCGCGCGCGTCACCGACGACTGGGTCCATGCGCATCCCTGGGGCGCGATCGGGGTGGCGGCCGGCGTGGGGTTCCTGGTCGGATTGCTGGTCGCGCGTCACTGACGGCGTGCGCCGGTGACTTCCCCGCTCGATGCCGCACGGCGCCTGTCGGCGTCGACGGTGAATCTGCTGCTGACACGCGCGCAGTTCGCATCGGTCGAACTGGCGCAGTCGCGCGCGCAGCTGATGCGCTGGGTCGGGTTGGCACTGATCGGTGCGGTGCTCGCACTGCTTGCGCTGATGGCGCTGTCCGCGTTCCTGCTGATCGTGTTCTGGGACGCGGCCGGGCCGTGGTCGCTGCTGGTTCTTACGGTGCTGTACGCGGTCGTCGGGTTCCTCGTCGTGCGGCGCCTGCAGCGCGAACTGCATTACGCGCCGCCGCTGCTGTCGGAGACGCTGGCCGAGCTCGCCCAGGATCGCGACGCGATTCTGGGGCGCGCCGCCGGAGCCGATGAAACCCGTTCCGCGGGCTCCGCTCCATGAAGCGCCAGTCGCTGCCGATGCGACTCGAACTGCTGCGCCTGCGCGGGCAGATCGAGCGCATGGAAGTCGCAACTGCCTGGGTCGAGCTGAAGACTAGTGCCCGGCATGTCGGTGTGATCGCATCGGTGATCTCGAACGTCGGCAGGGCGCTCGGCGGCACGGGAGCCGGGCGCGTTGGCGGATTGCTCGATGTGCTAGCCGGCCTGGGCGGGCGTTCCCTGTGGGCGACGGTCGCGCTGGCGGCGGTGCGTGCGATCCGCCGCCGTCCCGTTCCTGCAATGGTGCTGACGGCGGGCGTGCTGGCGCTCGCGGGCTGGTGGGCGGGCCATCGCAGCGCGCGGCCCGCCGCGCGGGAGCCTGATCGGCAGTGAGGCGCCGCGCCGGGCGCTAGGCGCCGAGTTCCTCCATTCCGCCGCCACCGCGTACGCGCGGCGTGGGCTTCTCGCCGATCACGCAGTCCGTGGTCAGGATCAGGCTGGCGACCGACGCCGCGTTCTGCAGGCCCAGCCGCGTGACCTTCGTCGGATCGAGCACGCCCATCGCGACCAGGTCGCCGTACTGCTCGGCCGCCACGTTGTAGCCGAAGCTGCCGCTTTCGGATTTCACCCGATCGACGATCGGCGCCGGCTCCAGCCCGGCGTTGCGCAGCAGTTGCCGCAGCGGCTCTTCGAGCGCGCGCCGCACGATGTCGACCCCGGCCTGCTGCGACAGCGAACCGCTCTTCAGGTCGTCCAACGCCGCGGCGGCGCGGATCAGCGCTACGCCGCCGCCGGGCCCGATGCCTTCGGCCTTCGCCGCGCGCGTGGCATGCAGCGCGTCCTCGACGCGCGACTTCTTCTCCTTCATTTCAAGTTCGGTCGATGCGCCCACGCGGATCAGCGCCACGCCGCCGGCGAGCTTGGCGATGCGTTCCTCGAGCTTCTCGCGGTCGTAGTCGCTCGTGGTCTTTTCCAGCTCCTTCTGCAGTCCGCCGATGCGTGCCTTGATCGCATCGGGATCGCCCGCCGAGCCGATCAGCGTCGTGTTGTCGCGGTCGACCTCGATGCGCCGTGCGCGGCCGAGGTCCTCGAGCGTTGCCTTCTCCAGCGTGCGGCCCGTCGACTCGGCCACCAGCGTGCCGCCGGTCACGGTGGCGATGTCCTGCAGCATCGCGATGCGCCGGTCGCCGAAGCCGGGCGCCTTGACCGCGCACACCTTCAGCACGCCGCGGATCGCATTGACGACCAGCGTGGCGAGTGCCTCGCCGGTGACGTCCTCGGCGATCACCAGCAGCGGCTTGTTCTGCTTGATGACTTCTTCCAGCAGCGGCAGCAGGTCGCGCACCGACGAAATCGTCTTCTCGTACAGCAGCAGGTACGCGTCGTCGAGCACGACGCGCTGCTTCTCGGCGTCGTTGACGAAATACGGCGACAGATAGCCGCGGTCGAACTGCAGGCCCTCGACGACTTCGAGCTCGGAGGTCATGCCGCGCGCATCCTCGGCCTTGATCACGCCCGATTCGCCGACGCGCTCCATCGCATCGGCGATCAGCGTGCCGATCGACTGGTCGCCATTGGCCGAGATCGTGCCCACCTGGGCGATCTCCTGTTTGGTCGCGCACTGTCGCGAATTGGCCTTCAGCTGCTCGACCACCCGCTCGACCGCCAGATCGATGCCGCGCTTGATCTCCATCGGATCGTGTCCGGCCGCGACGAATTTCGCGCCCTCGTTGACCATCGACTGCGCCAGTACGGTCGCGGTGGTCGTGCCGTCGCCGGCGAGTTCCGATGTCTTGGCAGCCACCTCGCGCACCATCTGCGCGCCGAGGTTCTCCAGCGGGTCTTCGAGTTCGACTTCTCGCGCAACGGCCACACCGGAGTTGATCACCGTCGGCGCGCCGAACGACCGGCCCAGCACAACGGTGCGTCCCTTGGGGCCGAGCGTGACCTTGACCGCATCGGCGAGCTGGTTTAGGCCGTCGCGGATCTTCTCGCGCGCTTCGTCGCGAAACAGGATCGATTTTGCTGCCATCGTGAGCACCCTCGCTGATCGCGGGATGCGACGATCGTTCCTCAGCGTGAACCTGCTGCGTCAGCGCTCCCGCACAAACGAAGCTTAGGAGTGCGCTGCGACGCGAAATTGCCGGAGCGCAAGCGTGATGACGCGCCGGCGACCGATGCTGCGTTCAGCAGCGTCCCGCCGGTGCGATGGTGGCCGGCCGCCGCGCGGATGAACCGGGCTGCCGTTCGCGAGCGGCGGCGAGCCAGTTTGCGAAAGCGCGCAGCAAGCGGTCGATTTCCTGTTCGCGCAGCGCGAGCGCGCGCACCTTGAACGCGTCGTAATCGATGGGCCGATCCGGTGCGGGATTGCGGTTCATTGCCCTCTCCTTGCCTGCGTGCCGGCGCCGGATTGCGCCGACGTGCACACTCTAATTAGGCGTTTACTGACATACAATCCGGCGAGATGGAACAGGATTCATGAAATCATGGCAAAGATCGGACAGGACCGCGTCGCTGAACTGACCGCGCTGGTGAAGGCGATCGAGGGCGGCGGGTTTTCCTCAGCCGCCCGTGCGCTCGGCGTCACGCCGTCGGCCATCTCCAAGACGATCACGCGCCTCGAGGCGCGGCTCGGCGTGCGCCTGCTGAATCGCACCACGCGCCGCCTGACGCCGACGCCCGAAGGCGACGCCTTCTGCGCGCGCGGCCGCCGCATCCTGAGCGAGATCGACGAGGCCGAGCAGGAGGTCACGCGCTTCCGCACCACGCCGCGCGGCCTGCTGCGCATGCATACGCTGGTGGCGTTCGGCCTGCATCAGTTGCCGCCGGTGATCGACGAGTTCCTGCAGCGATTTCCCGAGATGAAGCTGGAACTGTCGATCAGCGACCGGCTCGCCGACCTGATCGAAGAGGGTGCCGACATGGCGGTGCGCACCGGCATTCCGCGCGATTCATCGCTGGTCGCGCGCCCGATCTGCGACACGCATCGCGTGATCTGCGCCGCGCCGTCGTACCTGGCACGCCATGGCATGCCGTGCACGCCCGACGATCTGCTGCAGCACAACTGCCTGTACATCAGCACGCAGCCGGCGCTGCGCCGCTGGCCGTTCAACGACGACGCCGCCCCTGGCGGGGTCCGCATGATCGAGGTCGGGGGCAGCGTCATCGCCGACAACGCGGAGACGGTCCTGCAGCTCGCGCTCAACGGAGTCGGCATCGTCCGCCTCGGAGAACTGGTGGTCGGCGAGCCGATCCGCGCGGGACAGCTGGTACCTGTGCTTACCGACGTGCATCACGTCGAACCGCTGCCGCTTTACGCGGTCTACCCGCAGGCGCGGGTGCGTTCGCCGAAAGTGGCCGCCATGGTGGACTTTCTGATCGAGAAGTTCGCGCACGCGCCGTGGCGCTTTGCGGCGCGTAAGCCCCCGGGCCTGGCCCGGAAACGGCGGCGTTGATATCGCTCAAGCGGGGGATCGCAGCCGCCGATACGTTTGGATTCAATCTGCGGCGCTCTCCGCAACTTCGTCCTGCCATGAAAGCCCTGATCGACTCCCGCCTGCGCGCGATCTGCGCGCGCGCGCGCCTTCCGCTGCGCATCGTGTATGCCGACGGCACCGAGTACCGCAACGGCGAGTCGACCGGCGAGCCGGCGTTCACGCTGCGCTTCAACAGCGCACGCGCGCAGTGGCGCACCGCGCTGTTCGGCCACATCGGCGTGCTCGACAGCTACTTCGACGGCGAGATCGACATCGAAGGCGACCTGGCGCGCATGTTCGCGCTCGGGCTCGATGGCGGCTTCTCGGCGCCGCAACCGCTGGTGCGCGTGCGCAACGGTTGGCACGAGCTGACGAAGAACAACGCCAGCTGGCAGCGCGCCAAGGACAACGCGCGCTTCCACTACGGCCTCGGCGCCGACTTCTACCGGCGCTGGCTCGACACCGCGCTGATGATGTACACCTGCGCCTACTGGAGCGAAGGCACCACCACGGTCGAGCAGGCGCAGATCAACAAGGTCGATCACGTGTGCCGCAAGGTCCTGCTTGCGCCGGGCGAGACGGTGGTCGACATCGGCTGCGGCTTCGGCGGCTTCATGTTCCACGCCGCGCAGCATTACGGCGTGAAGGCGACCGGCGTGAACACGACCACCGAGCAGGTCCACTGGGTGCGCGACGAGATCGCGCGCCGCGGGCTGCAGTCGCAGCTCGACGTGCGCGAGGCCGACTTCCGCGATGTCGACCGGCAGTACGACAAGGTGGTGTCGATCGGCGTGCTCGAGCATGCGGGACGCGACCAGATCGAGGAGGTGGTCAAGGCGCATGCGGACTTCCTGAAGCCCGGCGGGCTGGGCATGCTGCACTTCATCGGCCACGTGGGGCAGTACCCGACGGAATTCTTCATCCGCCGGCACGTGTTCCCCGGCGGCTGGATCCCGAGCCTGAGCGAGACGCTCGATGCGATGGACAAGTACGGGCTGGAGATCCTCGACATCGAGAACCTTCGCCGGCACTACGTGCTGACGCTGGAGGCGTGGGCCGAGCGCTTCGACGCGAGGTGGAACGAGATCCACGCGCTGAGTCCTTCGAGATTCGACGAACGCTTCCGCCGCATCTGGCGCACCTACCTGATCGGCTGCGCCGAGATGTTCCGTGCCGACGCAGGGATAACCGGCCTGTTCCAGATCACCTTCGGCAAAGGGCGCCGCACGCCGCAGACCTATCCGATGAGCCGCGCATTCCTGTACGAGAAGGCGCAGGCGAAGGGCGTGGAGCTGCGCCGTGCCGCTTGATCCTGCCGACCCGTACGCAGCCCATCGCGATCGCGTCGAGCGGCTGCGCGCGTCGCTGGCGGGCGCGGCGACGGTCGGGCTGGCGAAGCCGACATCGAACCTGTTCCGTGACCGCCGCGCGACCGACAAGCGACGCCTCGACGTCGCCGAATTTGCGCACGTGCTGCGCGTCGATCCGCAGGCGGGATGGGTCGATGCGGAAGGCATGGTGCCGTACGACGAACTGACGGACGCCTGCCTGGCGCACGGCGTGATGCCGGCGGTGGTGCCGGAACTGAAGTCGATCACGCTCGGCGGTGCGCTGGCGGGCGTGGGCATCGAGGCAACGTCGTTCCGGCACGGCCTCGTGCACGACACGGTGCAGGAGTTCGATGTGGTGACCGGCGCCGGTGCGGTGGTGACGGCGCGGCCGGACAACGAGAACGCGGACCTGTTCTTCGGCTTTCCCAATTCGTACGGCACGCTCGGCTATGCGCTGCGCGTGCGCGCGCGCGTGATTCCGGTCCGGCCGTACGTCGCGGTCGAGCATCGGCGCCACACGCGCATCGACGAGTTCTTCGCGCAGCTCGCCGACGCGTGCGCGGGCGATGCGGACTTCGTCGATGGGGTGGTGTTCGGGCGCGAGGACCTGGTGCTGAACGTCGCGCGCTTCGTCGACCACGCGCCGGCCGTCTCCGACTACACCTACGCGAACATCTACTACCGCTCGCTGCGCGAACGCGCTCTTGATCACCTGACCGCGCGCGACTATGTGTGGCGCTGGGACACCGACTGGTTCTGGTGCTCGAAGAACCTCGGCGTGCAGAACGCGCTCGTGCGCCGCCTGTTCGGCCGCGAACGGCTGAACTCGCGCACCTACCAGCGCATCATGCGCTGGAACAGCCGCGTCGGGCTGATGCGCCGGCTCGAGCGTTTCTCCGGCTGGCACCGCGAGTCGATCATCCAGGACGTCGACGTTCCGCTTGCGCGCGCGGCCGAGTTCCTCGATTTCTACCTGCGCGAGATCGGCCTGCTGCCGATGTGGGTCTGCCCGATCGGCGCCACGCCGGACGCGGGCCGCTTCGCGCTGTTCCCGCGTGCGCCCGTGCCGTACGTGAACTTCGGCTTCTGGGACGTCAAGCGCACGCGCGACGCGCACGAGCCCGGGCACTTCAACCGCATGATCGAACGCCGGGTGCGCGAGCTGGGCGGCATCAAGTCGCTGTACTCGGACAGCTACTTCACCCGCGACGAATTCGACTCGGCCTACGGTGGCGATGCCCACCGCAGGCTCAAGGCCCGCTACGATCCGGAGCAACGCCTCGGCGACCTGTACGCCAAGTGCGTGTTGCGGCACTGATCGATGAAAGTCTTCTCGCTCGCCCTGATTCCCGCCCTCGCGCTCGCCCTGCTGGCTGCGCACTTCTACCGCGCCGGCCTGTGGTCGCTGTCGGTCGTCGCGCTGCTGCTGGTCGCATTGCTGCTGGTGCCGCGCGGCTGGGCGGCGCGCACGGTGCAGGTCGCGCTGCTGGCCGGAACGGTCGAGTGGCTGCGCACGCTGGCCGCATTCGTCGGCGAGCGCATCGCGGTGGGTCACCCTTATCTGCGCCTGACGGCGATCCTGCTCGCGGTGGCGCTTTTCACCGCGGGCGCAGCGCTGGTGTTCCGCGCGTATCCGATGCGCGTGCGCTACGGCATCGGCGGGAGGCTCTGACGTGCTCGATCTCGACGCGATCGCCGCCGAGATGAAGGCCGCGCAGGACGGCGCGCAACTGATCGAACCATTCACGCGGCGGATAGCCGGCTTCGACAACGCCGCCGCGTACCAAGTGTCGCGCCGGCTGCACGAGGCGCGCCTGCGTGCCGGATGGAAACCGGTGGGGCGCAAGATCGGCTTCACCAACTTCAACATCTGGCCCGAGTACGGCGTCTATGCGCCGATCTGGGGTTTCATGTACGAGTCGACGGTCGCGCACGCGGTCGACCAGCGTGCGACCACGCGCATCGCGCACCTGGCGCAGCCGCGCATCGAGCCGGAGATCGCGTTGCATTTCAAGGCCGCGCCGCCGACCACCGACGATGCGGCGGCGATCCTCGCCTGCGTGGACTGGATCGCGCACGGCTTCGAGATCGTGCAGTCGAATTTTCCCGACTGGAAATTCACCGCCGCCGACACGATCGCGCAGAACGCTCTGCACGGGCATTACCTGGTCGGCGCGCCGAGGCACGTCGACGAGCTCGGTCCCGACCTTGCTGCGAAGCTGAAGAGCTTCACGGTCGCGCTGTCGTGCAACGGCGAGCTGCGCGATCGTGGCGGCGGCGCCAACGTGCTCGGCAGCCCGCTGGCGGCGGTCGCGCACCTGCTCGAGGTGCTGGCGCGGTCGCCCGCGATGCCGCCGCTCGCGGCGGGCGAGATCGTGACCACCGGAACGCTGACGCGCGCGCTGCCGATTCATCCGGGCGAGACGTGGAGCACCACGCTCGAGGGCATCGACCTGCCGGGATTGGCCGAAACTTTCGCAGCCTGAGGGAACCACGCGGCGGCCGGCGCGCATCGGTTTGGTGATTCAAGTCCTCCGCTGCGGTCGACCGAGCCTTTTCGCTTCCCGAATCTCGCACGGAGACGTGCATGGACGCCGAATCGAACCCGCTCGATCGCTTCATTCCAAACCCGGACGAGAGGGAGCGGTTCGAGATCACGATCCGCGCGCCGGCGGCCGTCGTGATGCGGGTGGCCACGCAGTTCGACATGCAGTCCGTGCCGGTCGTCAAGGCCATTTTCTGGCTGCGCGAAAGGCTGATGGGAGCGGGACGATCGGCTCCTCGCAGGCCGCAAGGCATCCTCGAGGAAACGCAGTCGCTGGGCTGGGGTCTGCTGGCGGAGCAGGTGGGCCGACTCGTGGTCTGCGGTGCCGCCTGCCAGCCGTGGCTGGCGGACGTCAAGTTCTCGGCGATCGCCCCGAGCGAGTTCGCCGCGTACGCCGTACCCGACCGGGTCAAGATCGCCTGGACGCTGGAAGCGGAAGAGATCGCGCCGGAGACGACGCGCTTTGCGCAGGAGACGCGCGCGGTGGCAACCGATGCGCCGGCGCAGATCAAGTTTCGCCGCTACTGGCGCTGGGCACGCTTCGGAATCATTGCGATCCGCCTGCTGATGCTGCCTGCGGTCCGGCGCGCAGCGGAGCAACGCTGGGCAGCGGAGCGAATCGGCAGCTGAGCCGCGAGCCTTGTGTGATCGTCGCCACGGCGCGACGGGGGCCGTGGCCGAAGCGCAGGGGCCGGTTCTGCGCGCACCGAATCGAAACTGATGAAAGTCAATTTTCGCGGGAGATTTCCCGATGCATCTGCACCGCGAGAAAGGCAAGATGCGCGTCAACGCAGGAGGAGGAGATGAAGCCGTCACGTGCAGACCATGACGACGCGATCAAGGCATACGCGGCGATACGCGCCTCCTGCTTCGAGATCGCGCCGGAGAGGCGCGCCGGTGCATTCAGGGAGATCGTGGTGCACGATCTCGGCGCACTGAGTACGGTCGTCGTCGCGTACACGTACGAGGAGCGCATCTCGCACAACGACTACGGCGAGTTCCTGCGCGCGCTGACACGCTGGCTGCGCGGCGCCGACAGCCTGGTCGAGATCTAGGCACGAGCCCCGGAGGCCGCAAATTGCAGTTGTGCGCCGCGGGCAAGCGAAACACTTGCTAATCCAATGGGTTGAGTGGCGGTACCTGCGCCGGGGCCTTCCGCTACGCGCCGTTCGAACTGAATCGGCTTGATCCACTCACGGGCTTGCGCGATCGGCCGATGCCGGAATAATCGCTGGGCCCACGGATTAATCGTGGGTTAACTGAACGCAGGCAGACTCTGCATGCGATTGGGGCGGATGCCGGCGCTTCGGGACGGAGACCGAAGATCGCCTGGGGTTCCAGGGCATCGGGGATTGCGGCCGATACGTGGGGATTCCCGGACAGCAGTGTTTCGCTTACATCTGGTCACACTTGCAGAACATGCCTGTCAAGGAAAGATGGCAGTGTGCCGCCGTTCGCCGATCGCCCAGCCGACTTCCATGAAAGGAAGCTACATGACCGTCAACCGCGGAATGTCTAGAACAGGCTCGCTCCGGCGTTGGTCCACCGCGCTGCTTGCGTGCGCGGCTGCCGTGCTCGGCGGACCGAACCGGGCCGAAGCAATCAATCTGAGGCAGGGGGTGATGGGGGAGCGGGATGCCCTGAGCATCGCGTTGCCTGCCGCCCCCTCTGCAACCCATCGACGGGCGGGGCCCGATGCACTCGACGGGCATCGAGGAGTGCACGCGCTGCGCCCCGCAACGCTGGAGGCGATCGGTGCGACCGACGCGCAAAGGGCGCAGATCGAAGAAATCGTCCAGAGCGCTTCGACCGACCTGGCAGTCATCGGGGCAAAGCGCCAGCTGCTGGATCAGCAGGAACTCGCATTGCGCTCACAGCACAAGGTCGATGCCGACCGGCTCCATGCGATACGGACACAGCAGTTGCAGCTGGCGGACGCGAGCACCACGCGCTGGAAGCAGGCGATCGCCGCCGCCGCCCGCGTGCTGACCCCGGCCCAGCGCGCCGCGATCGATCAGCTTGGTCCGTGATCGCGTGTTGTTCGAAGCCTCTCCCTCCGCACCTGTCGTGCGCGATGCGCTTTGCGGAGGCGGATCGGCAGGGGTTCACGATTCCGACGCAACGCTGACATCCGCGCGCGCGGCGTCTGCTACTGGGGCGAACGGCCGACTCGCAAGCGCCGCCACCATGGCGTCAGCTTGAGGATCTCGAACCAGCCGAGACAAGCGAGACCCGCGAGCAGGCTCAGGCTGATATCCCGTGCATGCAGCGGCGCGAAGGAAAACAGCGCCTGCACCGGCGCGACGAACAGCACGATCGTCAGCAGGATCGCGCTTCCGGCCACCACCCACCACAGCGCGCGATTGCCGACCCGCAGCATCGCGATCGCCGATCGCGACCAGGAGCGGTTCATCAGAATGATCGCGAGCAGCGAAATGACCAGCGCCGCAAACGTCAGCGCGCGCGCCGCGTCCGTGCCGTGTCCCGCGCGGGCGAGCACGAAGATCGCCAGGCAGGCAACCAGCACGCTCAGCCCCTGCAGTACCGCGACCGTCACGATCGGCAGCGAAAACAGCCGATCGCTCGAGCGGCGCGGCGGCCGGCGCATCACGTCGGCCTCCGCGCGTTCCGCCTCGAAGATCAGCGAGCACGCCGGGTCGATGATCAGTTCCAGAAATGCGATGTGCACCGGCAGCAGCAGCAGCGGCCAGGTCGGGAAGAAGACGGGGATCATCGACAGGCCGGCGATCGGGACGTGAACCGCGAGAATGAACGCGGTGGCCTTCCTGATGTTGTCGTAGATTCGCCGGCCGAGCCGCACCGCGCCGACGATCGATGAGAAGGCATCGTCCAGCAGCACCAGAGAGGCCGACTCGCGCGCCACGTCGGTGCCGCGTCCGCCCATCGCAATGCCGATGTGGGCCGCCTTCAGCGCAGGCGCATCGTTGACGCCGTCGCCGGTCATGGCGACGACTTCGCCGCTCGCCTTGAACGCCGAAACGATGCGCAATTTCTGCTCCGGTGCCACGCGCGCGAAGACCTGAACGTCACGTATGCGGGCGGCAAGGTCCTGGTCCGACATCGTGTCGAGATCGGACCCGGTGATCACCGCGGCATGGTTGTCGAGTCCGGCCTGGCGTGCGATGTCCTGGGCCGTTACCGGATAGTCGCCGGTGATCATCACGACGCGGATTCCCGCGCTCTGGCACTCGGCCACGGCGGCCGGCACTTCGGGACGCAGCGGGTCGGCGAGTCCGACCAGTCCGAGGAACTTCAGCGGCAATGCATCGGGTGTGGCGGGGAGCGGGCCCGCGTCGAGCTCGGCGCGCGCGATACCCAGTACACGCAGCCCGCCGCCGGCGAGCGTCGCGATCCGCTCCGCGAGGATGGCTTCCTCGTCCGCCGACATCCTGCACAGGCGTGCAACCGCTTCGGGCGCTCCCTTTGTGGCGGCGATCCGCGTGCCATTGATCGGCTCGTCCCAGACGTGGGTGACGGCGAGCAACGCAGGCGACAGCGGATATTCGCGCGCAAGCAGACACCTCGGCGCGGTCGCCACGCCGCCGATCCGATCGGCCGCGTCATGCAGCGCGCGCTCCATCGGATCGAACGGGTCGGCCCGGCTCGCGAGCGCGGCGGTCTCGAGTAACGCGCGAAATCGGTCCGGGATCGCGTGCGGCTCAGCGCGGAAATCGACGGACTCGCCGCGGATGTCGAGACGCGCGACAGTCATCCGGTTCTGCGTCAGGGTTCCCGTCTTGTCGACGCACAGAACCGTCGCCGCACCCAGTGTCTCGATGGCCGGCATGCGGCGCGTGAGCACGCGGCTTTCCGAGATGCGCCAGGCGCCGAGCGCGAGGAAGACCGTAAGCACCACCGGGAACTCCTCCGGCAGAAGCGCCATCGCCATTGCGATGCCTGCAAGCGCGCCGTCCCTCCAGGCCACCCAGTCGCTGCCGCGCGTCAGCGCATAGATCACGATGACGACCACGCAGGCCGCGAGGCCGACCAGCGCGAGTACGCGGACGGTACGTCCGGTCTCCGCCTGCAGCGGCGTCGTCTCCGGTTCGATCCGCTCGAGGGCCTTGCCGATGCGGCCGAGTTCAGTCTGCGCTCCGGTGCGAATCACTTCGCACACGCCCTGGCCCGCGGTCACCAGCGTGCCCGAAAACAGCGCGGGCAGGTCGTCACCACCGGGTCGGTCGAGCGCGTGAGCGGCAGGGGACGGCCGCTTGCGCACCGGCACTGATTCGCCGGTGAGCAGCGACTCGTCGATCGCGAGATGCGCGGCCCGCCGCAGGATCGCATCGGCGGGCACGCGATCCCCCTCGGCCAGGATCACCGTGTCGCCGGCGACCACCTCGCGTCCGGCGATGCGTCGCTGCGCCCCGTCGCGGACGACGAGCGCGCGCGGGCTCGACAGGTCGCGCAGCGCCTCCAGCGCCCGCTCGGTGCGGCGCTCCTGGATGACGGTGATCGCGATCACCACGATCACAAAGCTCAGCAGCAGCAATGCATCGCTGAGCTTGCCCATCGCGAAGTAAAGGGAGCCGGCGGCAACCAGCATCAGGAACATCGGCTCGCGCACGACTTCCCGCGCGACGGCGAACAGTCCGCGCGGCCGCTGCGACGGCAGTTCGTTTGGCCCGTCCCGCGCCAGTCGCTGGGCGGCCTCGGTTTCGCTCAGGCCGCCCAGTTCCGCGAGGCTGAACTCCGCGCTCTCCGGCTCAAGCGGAGAAGGCAATTTGCGTTGCCCGAATGGCGCGGCGTCGCTCATGCAAGGTTTGTCATGCGCAGTTCGGCTGCCGGATCGTCCAGCCGGCCCGCGCAGCCGGGACGGCACGTGCGTGTGTGCGGATTATCGTGCGCCGGAGGGGTGTCGAACGTGCGCTTCGTGATCGTGTTGCGCAAGGAGGCCGGCGGAAGACGGCGCTTCGCTTGCGAGTCGCTGAATGTGGAGCCGCTTGCGCGGCAGCAGCCGGATCGCACAGCGACGACCCGCGAACGCCACCCGCAAACATCTCGCACAAACACTTACGTAAAGAGCGGCGCGACCGCGCGATGCATGCGCCGTTCCCCGAACATCGCGCGTTCGTACGATGCAGACGCGGGTGAGCACTCCCCTTTGCAGTAGCCCGACGGACGACCGTCTCCGAGGGATTCGAACCAAGGCGCTCACGCAGAGAATGCGGCTGCGCGCCGAGCTCGAATGATGCACGCGCGTCGAGATGGCGCACGCGACTCGACGCGATGCGTTTCATGTGAAGCGCGAAGTTTCGGCTTGCATCGCGTGGCTCTGAATGGGAGGCCTGAATGTCCGAACGACAAACTTCAACGCGCAATCGTATTCCGCTCGTCGCCTGGCTCGGCATCGGTTGCGCCGCCTTGTTCGCGCTGATCCTCGCCGGATGCGGAGGGGGCGGTGCCGACAACTCGACATCGACGCCGCAGGGCACGGCCACCTACGCATCCGGGCGGATCGCCGGGTTCGGCTCCATCGTCGTCAACGGCGTGCACTACGACGAAACCAACGCGCAGATCAAGGACGAGGATGGCGCGGGCCAGAGTCGCAGTGCGCTCAAGCTGGGCATGACGGTCGCGGTGCGTGCCGGCGGGCTGGCGCAGGCAAGCAACGTGACGACAGCGATCGCCGAGGACGTCACCATCCTCAGCCTGGCGCGCGGTCCGGTCGAGAGCGTCGCGACCGACAGCCTCGTGGTGCTGGGGCAGACGATCAAGGTCACCGCGACGACGGTATTCGACGATTCACTGGCCGGCGGCCTGGCGGCGGTGAAGTCGGGAATGGTGGTGCAGGTGTTCGGGTTGCTCGACGCGTCGACCGGCACCTACACGGCGACCCGCATCGAGCCGTCGGACGCGGATTCGTACCGCCTGTTCGGCGTCGTCACCGCGTTGAACCCGACGGCGAAGACGATGAATATCGGCAATGCGCTGATCGACGTGTCGGCGGTGTCTCTCCCCGACGGGCTGAAAGTGGGCAGCCTCGTGCGGGTCAAGCTGATGACGACGCAGGTCAACGGGGCGTGGGTTGCGATCAGCGTGAGTGACGGCGCCGAGCATCCGCACGACGCTGATCATGCCGAAGTGGACGGCATCGTCACGTCCTTCACTTCCACGACGGCCTTCAGCGTCGACGGCCTTCCGGTCGATGCGAGCCAGGCCACGTTCGCGAATGGAACGTCCGGTCTTGCGCAAGGGGCGCACGTCGAGGTCGTGGGCGCGGTGGTCAACGGCGTGCTGGTCGCCACCGTGGTGAAGGTCGAGACCGAACAGGACATGGAAGCCCAAGGGCTCGAAGTCAAGGGATCGATCACCTCGGTGGATACCGTCAAGTCCACTTTCGTCGTGCACGGCGTGACGGTGAGCTTCGCCGGATCCGTGAATTTCGACGGCGGAACCGCGTCCGACCTGAAAGTCGGTGCGCAGGTCGAGGTCAAGGGCTCGCTCGCGTCCGACGGCACAACGCTGAACGCCACGGAGATTTCGTTCGAAGACTGAAGTCCGCTGGGCGACGCCGGCGTCGAAGGCCGCTTCGCGCCGGCGCGCTCCGCGGCACGGAGACGGCAGAGCCAGGCCCTCACGAGTTCACATCGGCCTGAACAGGTGGGAGAAGGCGCGGCTGACCTTCACCGGGCGCGCGAGCCCGGCGAGGTCAAGCCAGTAATGGCCGATCTCGTCGCGGGTCGCACTTCGGATGCGGGAGGCGTTGACCAGCAGCGCACGGTGCACCTGGAGGAACTCCACCCCCTCTATTCGCGCCGCCAGTTCGCGCAGGCTCATGCGCACCAGCGCCTCGCCTTCCTCGGTGACGACGTTGACGTACTTGTCGGCCGCCTCGAACAGAATGACATCCGCCAACGGGATCATGCGCACGGTAGATCCGACTGCCGCACGAATGGTCCGGATGCGCTCGTCGGGCTGATCGCTCGCGGCGCCGATCGCCTGCACCGAGCGCACCAGTTCGGCTGTTTCGCCCGGGTGCGCGGCGACGGCGCGTTCCGCGAGCCGCTGCCGCAGCCGGCCCACGGTCTGCGCCAGGCGCTCCGGCGTCACCGGCTTGAGCAGGTAGTCGACCGCCGCCCGCTCGAATGCGGCGACCGCATACTCGTCATAGGCGGTGACGAATACGAACAGCGGCTGTGGCCGATCGTCCGGCCACTCGTCGGCGACCGCCTCCGCCACTTCGAGGCCCGACCGGCCGGGCATCTGGATGTCGAGGAACAGCACGTCGGGCATTTGCTCCAGCGCCGATGAAGTCGCGCTCACGCCGTCCCCGAAGCTGCCGGCCATCTGCAACTCCGGCCACGCCTCTCGCAGCAGGCGCTCCAGGGTGCGAGCGAGCAGCGGCTCGTCTTCGGCGATCAGTGCGATCGGCGGCGGGCGGCTCATGCGGGAAACCTCACCGCGGCGCGCGTGCCCATGGGAAGGTTCGGCATCAGCGCCAGCGTCGCGCGTGCGCCGAAGACGCTGCGCAATCTTTCGCGAACATGCGCCAACCCGTAGCCGGCACGATCTTCCATCTGGTCACCGATACCGAGCCCGGTGTCGGCCACGACGACTTCGACCTCTGTTGCGGCGATGCGCTCGGCAACGATCGTGACTCTGCCGCCGCCTACCTTGGGTTCGATCCCGTGCACGAGCGCGTTCTCCACCAGCGGCTGCAGCAGCATCGGTGGGACGCGTGTGTCGCGCAGTTCCGCCGGCAGGCGCATTTCGAACCCCAGGCGCGAGCCGAGGCGCACGGTCATGATGTCGAGGTAGGCGCGCAACTGGGCGAACTCCTGTTCCAGCGTGGTCCATTCGCTGCGCGAGGCCGCGAGCGCAGCGCGCAGGTACACGATCAGCTGGTCGAGCATGGATCTGGCCATTGCCGGATCGTCATCGATCAGCGAGCGCAGGTTGGCCAGCGTGTTGAACAGCATATGCGGCTCGAGCTGCGCGCGCAGCAGCCGCAGTTCCGCCTCGGCCGCGAGGCGTTGCGCGTGTTCCCGCGCAGCAGCCTCGGTGGCCAGCCGTTGCCGCATCCACACCAGGTAGCCGAGCAAGGCAGAAGCGAGCGCCGCGGCGAGCAGCGCAACCAGGCGGCCCGGCGCATTCGACAGAAGCTGCACCGGCTCGCCGAGGAGCGTGTAGCCAAGCGAGAGCCCCGTCACAACTCCCAGTGGCGTTGCGGCCAGCAGCGTGAGCACCATCGCCCTGCGCGCGGATAACCGGCGCACCATGGGCGTCAGGTGCGCCAGCAGGGCCCAGGCCATGATTGCCAGGCCGATGCACTGCGCGAACAGCAGGTTGCGTCCGAAGCCGCCGGGATCGGGCGCCGCCAGGGTCAGCAGCGCCGCGATCAGCGTGTTCGCCAGCAGCACCAGGCCCAGCACCGCCGCCAGAGAGCGGTGCCGGGGAGCGACGTGCAGGATGCCGGATCCGATGTTCACGGCGCCACTGTAGGACGGGCGGTCGGCGCTGGCGAGCGGATTGAGACGAGGCGTCGACGGCCGACGCGAGCGGTTCGCCAATTGACCTGAGTGGTTGCCGCTCCTGCAATCCCGAAGCGCGCGGGGCGGTGGCCGTTCAGGCGGCGGACCGCTCGGTCGACCTGACGCGCCCTTCGCGACGCCTGGATACCGACGATCGCATGTGGCTCGCGTCCGGCGCGGGCATTGCGCACATTGCGCCCCATCGCAACCCATCTTGAGGAGCCAATCATGTCGACGCCCGCCCTCCAGCAAGTTCCGCTCTCGGCCTTTGTCATCCTGGCCGCATTGATCGCACTCGGCATCCTGCAGTCGTTTCCGCGCCGCGTGAGCGTGCGTCGCACGGTGCTGCTGCCGGCTGCATTTCTTTCGCTCTCGCTGTTCGGGGTCATGTCGAGCTTCGGCACGCTGCCGGAGGCGCTGCTGGCCTGGGTTGCCGGGGTCGCCGCGGCGCTGGTTGCGCTGCACGGCCGCGTCGACGTGTCGTCGGTGCGCTACGAGCCGCGCGAGCGCCGCTTCATTGTTCCCGGAAGCTGGGCGCCGCTGGCGCTGATGATGGGGCTTTTTGCGGTGAAGTTCGTCGTCGGGGCGTCATTGGCGCGGCAGCCAGCGCTGGCGACGGTGCCGACGTTCGCAATTGCCGCGAGCGCGGCCTACGGCCTGTTCAGCGGCGCATTCCTCGGCCGCGCGCTAGCCCTGTGGTCGCTGATCCGGCGGTCCGGCGAGCTGCTTGCCGCAACCCGCCGCCCTCCGTCGGCTATTTCTTCGGTGGGTTGAGCAGCTCGTCAAAAGTCAGTCCGTGGGGATCCTCCAGCCGCGTGAGCGGGTATCCGTGCTCGAAGACATCAACCTCGCCTGGCCGCATGGCGACTTTCAGATTGTCGGCGAAGGTGCACAGGTAGCTGAGCCCCGACGGAAGGAACAAGGGTGTTCTCACTACGCCGGTCACAAATCCGGGGGCGCCCTTGCGCACGCGGCCGACATCCTTCACGGCAATGATCGGTGTGCCGATCGGCAGCAAGTTGTCGGCGTTCGCTCTCATCGCCCGCTTACCCGCTCCATATGGTCGTGGTCTTCGAGCTCAGTTCAATCGGTCCGGCCCAGGCCGAATGAAGCAACGCACAGACTGCGCTGCAATTACCAGACCGGCTCAAGGTCCATCCTTGATGGGTGATCGGCGGCCGGATTCAATGCAAACCTGCCATCAGCGCAACGGACGGAAGCAATCTTTCTCAGCTTGAAAACGGCGCAGGAGCCAGTGGTGGGATCAACGATCGCGTCCAAAGCCTCGCCGCGTACGGCAACGGGGATCACGATGCGCAGGCGCTCCGATTCCGGCGCCTCGTAATACGAAATCGTCACCGCATCGCCGGCGAGGGCGGCGGCGCGAAGAAGCGTGGCGACGGGCATATCGGCTACCTGCTTGCATGCCAACTTTAGTCACATTAATCGGCGTCATCCGTTCTTCCTTGAGGACGCACCAACGTGCGAGCGAAGCCGAGGGCGGCGCGGTGGCCGGTGGCCGATGAACGGGTGGCCCGCGGCATGACCAGGACCGGATCTCCCCGGTGAAGGTGGCTGGGTCGCGGAGATCGGACGTCGCCCGATCGCGGGCCGACAAGTCCGGCGAAACTGATGTCTCCTCGCTAATGCGGTTGAGGGGGAAGCAGAGATTTCTGGAGGAAGGAGCTGTACGTGAAGAAATCGAAGTACGCGGAACACAGATCGTTCGCATCCTGCCCGAGGTGGCGGCCGGCTCGAAGTGCATCGCGAGTGTGCGGGTGTTGAGGGATCGAACTGGCGCAGTCGAGCCTTTGCCCGCCTGCACGCTCGCCGGAAGCCGCCGTATAGAGCGCAGCCGAATGCAGGCGCTCAACGTTTCCACCCAGTGGTGCGCCGAGCCACGAGACCGCTACTCGAAAAGCATGGACTCGGATGAACCGTTGTCAGGCGGCGAATCGTGCCACTTCGACTTCGTTCCACTCCATTCCACTGCCGATTGCGTCGCCAACGTCGGCCATCCCATTCTCGATCCTGAGGGGCTCCGAGAGGATGGGGTTCCACCAGTCTGCGTACTCGAGCCAGTGTGCCGTCGGCGTACAGCAAAGAAGGCGTGCACTGATCTCTGGCCACAGGTGGTTGGACATCCGGAGGCCCTTCGCATGTGCGAGGGTCGCAGCCCTGAGCCAGCCGGTGACGCCTCCGATCTTCATCACGTCGGGCATGACGAAGTCCGAGGCTTGCGCTTCGATTGCATGCACCATGTCCAAGGTTCCCCACCAGTTCTCGCCGCACTGAATTGGGGTCCGCGCCTCGCGCGCGACCAGCGCGTGCCCGGCGTAGTCGTGGGCAAGCGTCGGCTCTTCGACCCAGGTGATGCCTTCGTCGTCCAGAATCCGAAGGCGCTCCACGGCTTCCACCGGGGTGAGGCATTGGTTGTAGTCCACCATGATTTCCACGCTGCCGCCGGTCGCTTTTCGCATGGCCCGCACCACGGCGACGTCTTCCTGGACGGTCGGGTAACCGATCTTTGCCTTGACACCGGTGAATCCCTGCTTGGCCCACTTCTCCGCAGTGGCGGCGGACCCTTCCGCGCCGTCATATCCGACGGCACCATAGGCGCGAATGGGCTTTTGCACGCCGCCGAGCAACCGCACGAGCGGCAGGCTGTTGACGCGGGCCAGCGCGTCCCACAGCGCCATGTCGATCGCAGCGAGCGCGATGCCGACCAGGCCCTGCGTGCCAAGCAATCTGAAGCGCCTGGCGAGCTTGTTCTCCAGTTCCGCGGGTGCAAGCATTTCCCCCTTCACGAGCGGCTCGAGGTTTCGAATCAGCTCAGCCGTTGGCTTGAGTGCCGCCGCCGTGTAGGTGAACACGATGCTGTGTCCGACGCTGCCGGCGTCCGTCATGGCGTCCGTCAAGACCAGGGGAGACTCCGTGATCACCCCGCTCGCGGTTTGATGCGGCTCCGTCATCGGCACTCGGACGGCTCGCACTCGGAGGCCCACGATCTTTGGCGCCGACTCGCGCGGCATATTGACTCCCCCTTCAATGACTGGCCCAGCGTGATATCGGGCGCAGTCACTCGTTCATCCCGCCAGCAGTGTGCGCTCCATCCTGGCCAGGCGTCGAGCCAGAACAGCCATTTGGCACGGCCACAAGCAGGATCTCCCTGGGCGCATACGGCCCACGACCGCGGTGAAATTTGATGGGCCCTCCGCAAACAACCCCGGAGGCCGCTCTGCGGCGATTCTCGCTGCCTTGTCCAATGCGGGTGGTGGTCGACTGCGACTGAACGCTATCGTCGCCGACACTCTGGGTTGTCCAGATTGGGCATGGCCGCAAGCCCGGACGACCGGCTACCTGCTGAGGTCCGTGTGCTCTTGAGTCAAGGAATCGCTCGGTAAGAAGATCTCCATTGACCGCTGTGGGTCGAGGCCGTGTGAAGACTCTGTTTGCAGGCGACTTCGGGCCTCGCTTCACCAGTGCCGAGGTGCTGATCCTGGACTACAGAGCGATCTGCAAGCCCGAATTCCAACGGTTACGCGAGATTTTCCCGTTCGTAAACAGCCGGTTGGCACCTGGCGTTGTCTCGAGCCTCGCGAGTGATGGCAATGACTGTGTCGCACATCCCAACACGCAATTAGACGGCTGTGCATTGTCCCGTGTTTCGCTACGCTCCCGGCTGCGAGTCCAGCCAGGAGCGTGAGCGCCGGCCGGCGGGTCGTCGTGGAGCCGCGCGCTCCGCGACACAGCGACCCCGGAGGCGCAGATTCGGGAACGCATTCGCTCGAACGGATTTCCCGCCGCGGCGGGAGAACTGGGAAGATGCCGGATGTTGGATTTGTCGATCGGATTTTGTCGGATCGGTCTCCTGTGCGCCGCATTTGGGCTCTGTGCGGCGCCTGCAGTGGTGTTCGGCGATCAAGACGACGCGGCTGCAGTCACCGACACGAAATGGTCGCTGGTGCAGTCAGGCGAAGCACGCTCCGAACGGCGCTTTCTCAGCACGGGAGCACTTGCTCAGGGCGATGCCCGGTCGGCTGCTCGAACCCCGCACTCACGCGAGTTCGGCGATCGCCGCAGCTATCTCGTTCCGGCGTTGGAGATCTTCGGCTTCGACGTGATCGTGAATCGCACCAACAATCTGTTCGGCCGCACGGGCGACTATCACGTCACCACCGATACGGTGAGGCGCAATTTCCGCGGCGGCTGGGTCACCGATAACGACCCGTTCAGCGTCAACCAATTTGCACACCCGTATCAGGGCGCGATGTATCACGGGTTCGCGCGATCCGCGGGGCTCGGATACTGGGAGTCGAGTGCGTATACGTTCCTCGGCAGCGCGCTGTGGGAAATCGCGGGCGAACGCACGCGCCCGTCCATCAATGACCAAGTGGCGAGCGGCCTCGCCGGGAGTCTTCTCGGCGAACCGCTGTTTCGCATGGCAAGCCTGGTGCTCGAACACGGCAACGGCGCACCGAGCTGGATGCGCGAGATATTCGCGGGCGTCATCTCGCCGCCGCTCGGTTTGAACCGGCTCGCGTTCGGCGATCGATTCGCGCCAGTCTTTTCCAGCCGCGGTGCAGCCTATTACAGCCGCCTGCAACTCGGATACAGCGGCTCGATGCGCCGCGTTCAAGGCACGCCAGGCACCGAAGGCGATTTCAAGCGCAACGCGCTGATTGCCGATTTTTCGATGCAGTACGGACTGCCGGGCAAACCGGGCTACGAATACACGCGGCCGTTCGATTACTTCACGTTCGATATCACGGCGACCACCGCCAACATGATCGATACCATCGGGACTCGCGGCTTGATGGCCGGCAAGCCGTTCGGTGAAGGCGACGACGCCTTTCGTGGTATCTGGGGACTGTACGGAAGCTACGACTACATCGCGCCGCAGACGTATCGCATCTCCACCACCGCGCTATCGCTCGGAACGACCATGCAGTGGTGGCTGGCGCGCGGGCTGGCGTTGCAGGCAAGCGCGCTTGCCGGTGTCGGCTATGGTGCCGTCGGTGCGCTGCATGTTACGACCGACAAGGACTACCACTACGGTGTCGCACCGCAAGCGGTACTGCTGCTGCGCCTGATCTTCAAAGACAAGGCTGCGCTCGATCTCAATGCACGCGACTTCTTCGTGCACGGCATAAGCCGCGGCAACGAGAACATCGCACGCGCCGACGTGTCGTTCACCTGGCGGGTCTACAAGAACCACGCGCTGGCGCTGAAATACCTCTGGAACCGGCGCGACAGCAGCCTGCCGATTCTGGGCAGCCGCGCGCAAACCGGAGCGACCCTCGGCGTCTTCTACAGCTATGTCGGTCGCGAAGGTTTCAGCGCCGTCGACTGGCGCTGAGCGATTCGGCACACTGTGACCAGATCCTCGACAACGCCGGATCCGCGCAGCGCCCTGCTCGCCGGAGCGAGCGGCCTCGTCGGCCGGTCGCTGCTTGTGCTGCTGCTCGAGTCACCGCGCTACGCGCATGTGCACGTTCTGCTTCGGCGCACGGTGCCCGACTTTCCCGCGCATCCGAAGCTGAAGGTCCACATCGTCGACTTCGACCGGCTTCCCGCACTGCCGGCGGTCGATGACGTCTTCATCGCACTCGGCACGACGATCAAGGCCGCCGGATCGCAGGCGGCGTTCCGGCGCGTCGACTTCGATGCCGTGCTGAATACGGCTCGCGCGGGCAGGGCGGCCGGCGCGCAGCGCCTGCTCGTGGTTTCGGCGCTCGGCGCCGATCCCGGGTCGCGCGTGTTCTACAACCGCGTGAAGGGGGAGATGCAGCAGGCGGTGGTCGCGCTTGGCTACGCGAGCGTGGTCATCGCGCAGCCGTCTCTGCTCGTCGGCGACCGCGCTGCGCTCGGCCAGCCGTCGCGGGCGGGCGAGGAGTGGGCGAAGCGGCTGGTGCGGCCGGTCCTCGGCTGGATACCGCGCGGCGTGCGCCCGATCGGCGCCGACGTCGTTGCCCGCGCGTTGCTGGGTGCGGCGCTTCAGCCGGCGCCTGGCGTCACCCTGCTCCGATCGGGCGACATGCAGGCGGCGCCCGCGTCGGCATGAAGGGCCACGGTCGGGATGCGAGCACGCCGCGCCGTTCCGCAGCTAAGCTAACCGCATGCTTGCGCTCAAAGCTCTCGTCTTCGACGTGTTCGGCACGGTGGTCGACTGGCGCGAAGGCGTGGCGCGCGACCTCGCGGCTTTCCTCGCGCGGCACGGTGTCGGGGCCGCGGACCCTCGATCGCTCGCCGATGCGTGGCGCAAGCGCTACCAGCCCGCGATGGAGGAGTGCCGGTCGGGCCGGCGGCCATTCACGCGGCTCGACGTGCTGCACCGTGAGAATCTCGAGGCGGTCCTGCGCGACGCGGGCGTCGATGTCGGCGCCGCTCCCCCGGGCGAGTTGGATGAGTTGAATCGAGCGTGGCACCGCCTCGATCCCTGGCCGGACGCTGTCCCGGGTCTGCAGCGGCTGAAAGCGAGGTACATCATCGCGCCGCTTTCCAACGGCAACGTCTCGCTGCTGCTGAACATGGCCAAGCGCGCGGCAATCCCCTGGGATGCGATCCTCGGCGCCGAGATCGCCGGCGCGTACAAGCCTCAGCCGCAGGCGTATCTGCGCACCGCAGACATTCTCGGCCTGCGTCCCGACGAGGTTTGCCTGGTCGCCGCACACAACGGCGACCTTGGCGCCGCGCGCGCCTGCGGCCTGCGAACCGCGTTCGTTCCGCGCCCGCTGGAGCATGGCCGCGGGCAGTCGATGGACCTCACGCCTGAGCAGGCGTGGGACATCGTCGCCATGGACTTCCTCGATCTGGCGCGCCAGCTGGGCTGCTGATCCCGGGAGTCGTCCAGACAAAAAGCGTTCTGCTCGCCTCACGCGGCGTTGCGCTGCGCCGGCTTCAGCGCCAGCGCGCCGTCGCCGAGCAGATACAGAGTGATCAGGGCGACGGTCCAGAGGGCCGGAAACTCCCAGCCACCACCCTTGTTCGTGAAAGCCCAGCCGAATTCGCCGTGCACGAGCACGATCGTGCCGATCATTTCCACCGCCAGCGGCAGAGCGACCAGCGGCGCATAGATGCCGAGGATAAGCGCGATGCCGCCGAGCAGTTCGAGTGCGATTACGAGATACGCGGCGATCGCCGGCAGTCCGAGCGAGGCGAAGTAGCCGACGAACCCGGGAATCCCGAAGACGAAGATCTTCAGGCTGACGTGGGCAAGGAACAGGATGCCGAGGCTCACGCGCAGCAGCAGCGCGGCATACGGGGCGGTCGAAGCCTTGATCATGTGACCCTCCGGTCGGGTGCGCAACGCGCCAGCCTACCGCGAGGCATTGCGCTCGATCCAGTGCGCGAACGCGGCCATGAAGCGCGTAAAGAATTCGCGCGTCGAGTCGTTGGTCAAATGGCCATGCGCATCGAACAGTGTTGTAGCGTGGCCGACATACGCTTCCGGCTGCTGCATCATCGGCATGTTCAGGAACACCATCGACTGGCGCAGGTGATGGTTGGCGCCGAATGCGCCGAGCGCTCCCGGCGACACGCTGACGATCGCGGCCGGCTTGCCGGCCCAGGCGCTCTTGCCGGATGGCCGCGAACCGACGTCGATCGCGTTCTTCAGCGCACCGGGCACCGAGCGGTTGTATTCCGGCGTCACGAACAGCACCGCATCGACGGCGCGGATGCGCTCGCGGAATTCGGCCCATGCCTGCGGCGGAACCGCGCCTTCGAGATCCTGGTCGTACAAGGCGAGCGCGCCGATCTCGACCGATTCGAGCTTCAGCGAGTCGGGAGCCACGGCTCCGAGCGCGTGTGCCACCTTGCGGCTGATGGAATCCTTGCGCAGGCTGCCGACGAGAACGGCGACGCGCATCGTGCTGGACATGAGTTCCCCTTTCGGAAGTTGCACCGGTCCTTGGATTGCCTCGGGCGGGTCGAAGTTCAGCACGAAGGTCGACCCGGGCGGAAGACCGGCGCTGCGCTGCGGATGCAGGCGATTGCCGCCGCCGAAACTGCGCCGGGTCAATACACCCACATGTCCGGCAGGGAAACTGGTGTTGCGGTTGAGGTGCTCTTGTCTCCCGTGTCACGACACATCCCCGGTGTTTCACGGGGACTGGCGAGAGGGCGATTGGCCCACGCCTGGAGAGAGCGCCTCGCCGCCCTCCCACTTTTTTTCTGCTTGACCGCGCCGGCGCGATCACGCGCCCAGTTTCGCGGCGCAATACGCGATCAGTTTGTCCAGCGTGGTGAGCTTGGCCGCATCGGCGTCGGGAATCTCGATGTGCAGTCTGCCGTGCAGCGCGACGAGAAAGTTCAGCCAGTCGACCGAATCCAGATCGACCTGATTGCGCAGCAGCTTGTCCTCGACCAGCGCAGCCGCGTCGATCTCGGGCGCGATTGCGGTCAGTTCGTCGAGGATCACGCGCTTCAGTTCTTCGCGCTTCACGTCCGCCCCTTCGCCAGTTGTTCCGGATCCTGCAGAGCTTCGCGCACGGCGGCAAGGAACAGTCCGCCGCGATGGCCGTCGCTGACGCGGTGATCGGCCGCCAGGCTTGCGGTCACCACCGGCAGGATGCGCACCTCGCCGTCGATGGCCCAGGGCCGCTCGGTCACGCGACCGAAGCCGACCAGTGCGACCTGCGGCGGATAGATCACCCCATACACTGCCGCCACGCCTTCGTCGCCGAGACTGGTCACGGTGATCGTCGCATCGCTGAGCTCCGAGCTCTTCAGCGATCCGGCGCGCGTGCGCTTGACGAGATCGAGCAGTTCACGCGTCAGCGTGTCGAGGTCCTTGTGCGGCACGTCGCGCAGGGCGGGCGCGACGAGGCCGCCGCCCGCACGCAGCGAGATTGCCACGCCAAGGTGAATGCCGGGGCCTGCCTCGAAGGCGCCGTTCCTCCAGTATCCGTTCAGTTCGGGCGCGTTTTCGAGCGCGGTCGCCACGGCCTTCAGCAGCAGCGGCGCCATCAGCAGCCGCTCGGCGATGCCGCGCCTGGCATTCTGCGCCGTGAGCCACGCCGACGCGCGCGCGAGAGGGATGTCCTCCGAGAGGTAGTAGTGGGGGATCTCGCGCTTCGAGCGCGCCATCGCCGCCGCGATCACCTTGCGCATCTCGTCGGCGCGCGAGGGCGCCGCCGCCTTGGGAGCTGCGGCCGGCAGCGCGCGCGCAGCGGCCTCGACGTCGAGGATCGTGATTGCGCCGTCCGGGCCGCTGCCGGTCACGCGCGCCAGGTCGATCTGCAGCTCTTCCGCGCGACGACGCGCGGCCGGCGACACGCGCTTGCGTGCGGCCGTGACGGCGGGGGTGGCAACGACGGGAACCACCGCCGGCGCCGGCATGGGCGGCCTGGCCGCGGACTCCTTCGCCTTCAGCGCGGCGAGCAGTTCGTCGACCTGTGCCGCGCTTTCATCCGGCTCGCGCAGCACCGCCATCAGCGTGCCGACCGGAATCGTGGTTCCCAGCTCGGTCAGCAGCGTGTGCACGATGCCGTCGCGCCAGCACTCGACGTCGATCGCCGCCTTTGCGGTGTCGACGACGCAGATGATCTGGCCTTTCTTCACCACGTCGCCGGGCTTGACCAGCCACTCGAGCAGCTTGCCCTCGTCCATGTCGGCGCCCAGCGAGGGCAGACGGAATTCGATCATCGTTGCAGCGCCCGCGTCGGCCACAGCTTCACCAGTTTCGTGTCGCCCGGACCTTGCGTGTAATCGAGCACCGAGATCACCAGCGGCACGACTTCGATGAACGCCCATCCGGCGTAGTCGTCCGCGCCCCCCATCTCCTTAATCTGCGGGAAGCGACGGGTGAGCAGCGCTTTCGCCCATTCAATCTCGTCACGCCGGCGCAGCACGCGCGCCTGGCCGGCCATCGACAGGCCGGTGATCCTGCTCCAGTCGCGCTTGTCCTGGCCCATCGCGACCGACACCTTGTTGTTGCGGCGGATGTTGCGCGCCTTCTGGCTCGTCGCATCGACTGCGATGAAGAGCGTCAGCCCGTCGTGCGCGAACGTGACAACCGTGGCCTGCGGAAATCCGTCGGGCCGCATCGTCGCGAGCGTCATCACGCGGTTGCGGTTCAGGATCCGTTCGATCGATCGTTCGGTGACCGGGTGCACGTCGGCTCCTACTGCCGTGCGCAGAGTGACTGCGCCGCGGCGACGATGCGCGGCGGCATCGGCAGCGCGGCGTCCTCGAGATGCCTGGAGTACGGAATCGGCACCTCTTCCGTGCACACGCGCGCCAGCGGCGCGTCGAGGTCGTAGAACGCGCGCTCGACGAGGCCCGCCATGACCTCGGCGGCGAGGCTGCAGGTCTTCCAGCCTTCGTCGACCACCAGCGCGCGGCGCGTCTTGCGCACTGACTCCGTGAGCGTGTCCCAGTCGAGCGGGCGCAGCACGCGCAGGTCGATCACCTCGGCGTCGACGCCCATGCGGGCGAGTTCGTCCGCCGCCGCGAGCGCGCGCGGCAGGCTGCCGCCGTACGTGATGATCGTGAGGTTCGTTCCGGCGCGGCGCACGGCCGCATGCGCGAGATCGACCTGCGGCGGCGGGTCGGCGAGCTCGCCCTCGAGGTTGTACAGCTGCGCGTGCTCGAACAGCACGACCGGATCCGGATCCTGCAGCGCCGGCCAAAGCATGCCGCGCGCATCCTCGAGCGTCGCCGGGGCCAGCACCCTGATGCCCGGAATGTGCGCGTACCACACCTCGAGGCTATGCGAGTGCTGCGCGGCGAGCTGCCGTCCGGCGCCGGTGGCCATGCGGATCACCAGCGGGATCGAGAACTGCCCGCCCGACATGTGGCGGATCGTCGCCGCGCTGTTGACGATCTGGTCGAGCGCGAGCAGCGAGAAGTTCA
>JBLMYK010000167.1:0-6340 GCA_050258235.1 Gemmatimonadota bacterium
CACCGGAATGACGGGCTTTACCGTGGAAATCACCCCGGCAAGCCTCACTCTGGCAAGAGGCGAAACCAAATCGTTCACGATCAAGTTCACAAGGACGACTGCGGCCCTCAACGCCTATACCGGCGGACAACTGACATGGAGCGACGGCACACATAGTGTTCGCACGCCGATCGTGGTCCGACCCGTTGCGCTCGCGGCTCCGGCACAGGTTTCCGGCAGCTACAACGTGACGTTCGGATACAGCGGCACCTTCACCGCCACCGCTCGCGGTCTCGTTCCGGCCGCCATCACGGCGGGAACGGTGGCCGACGACCCGACCGACAGCACATGTTCACCTAGCTCGCCGAACGCGCAGTTGATCTCTGTGGTGATTCCGGCCGGGACAACATATGCGCGCTTCTCGCTGTTCGACGCCGACGTGAGCCCGGGCTCCGACATCGACTTGTGTGTATTCAGGGGGACGACGCTCGTTGGCAGCAGCGGCAGCGGCACTTCGGCTGAGGAGGTCAACCTGGTAAATCCGACTGCCGCCACATACACGGTGGTCGTACAGGGCTACTCGGTGGCCGGTTCGTCGCCGTTCAAGCTTCACACCTGGCTGCTCGGCAGTGCGGACGCCGGCAACATGACGGTCAGCGCACCGGCCAGTGCGACGACCGGTGTAACCAGCGCGATCAATCTGTCGTTCAGCGGACTGACGACTGGCACGAAGTATCTCGGCTCGATCGCTTACTCGGGCGCGACGGCCATGCCGAACCCGACCATCGTTCGTGTCGATCCGTGACCTGAAACGAGCTCGTTGACGACGACGCCCCGGAGAGCAATCTCCGGGGCGTTTTCATTGAAGACCTTGAATTACGTCGAGCTGTCGGGGAGCGGCTCAGTGGACCGTCCTGGCGGACATAGCGTCAGTTCGCCGCGCGCGCTCGCGTGGTAATCGAGCAGGGCGTCGCCGGCCCGGATCCGGATCCGATACCCAGGCACGAGAGCCTGCGTGTAGACCATGCCGGGCTCCGGGCAACCGAGCGAACCATCGGGCCAGATCACACGGATCGCGCTTTCGACAACAAGCGCGGACGGCGCGAGCCCGCTGGTACGCGCTGCATGCGCAAGCGCCGACCGCACTATCTGCGCCTGACCGTTTGCCATGGGCTGGACTCCCGTCGTCTGTTTCCGGTGCGGCAAGCCGCAGCCGCCCGCCAGCAAGACAGACATGGCGGCAACGGCCGTTACGTTACCGAGACTCATCGCATCCCCCGCGCGACCCGCGGCCGTCAGTGCAGCGCAGCGCGCGCCGATATACTCGCATGAGTACGGCCAGCCACTGGACCATTTTCGATGCAGGAGAAATACAACCCGCAGCAGGTTGAAGCCGATGCGCAGGCGCATTGGCAGGCCACGCAGGCATATCGCGCGGTCGAGAACGACCCGCGCTTCCCGAAGGGCAAGTTCTACGTGTGCTCGATGCTGCCTTACCCGAGCGGCAAGCTGCACATGGGTCACGTGCGCAACTACACGCTGAACGACGTGATGTACCGCTACATGCGGTCGAGCGGTTACAACGTGATGACGCCGATGGGCTGGGATGCGTTTGGGCTGCCGGCAGAGAACGCCGCTATCGACAAGAAGATCGCGCCCGCCGCGTGGACGCGCCACAACATCGCCGACATGAAGTCGCAGATGCAGCCGTTGGGCCTGGCGTTCGACTGGTCGCGCGAGGTCGCGACCTGCGACCCCTCGTACTACAAGTGGAACCAGTGGCTGTTCCTAAAGATGCTCGAAAAGGGCATCGCCTACCGCAAGACGCAGATCGTCAACTGGGATCCGGTCGACAACACCGTGCTCGCCAACGAGCAGGTGATCGACGGCCGCGGCTGGCGCTCGAACGCGATCGTCGAGAAGCGCGAGATCCCCGGCTACTACCTGGCGATCACCAGGTACGCCGACGAGCTGCTCGACTGCGTGCAGAACAAGCTCGACGGCTGGCCGCCGCAGGTGCGCGCGATGCAGGAGAACTGGATCGGCAAGAGCGCGGGCGTGAACTTCGGCTTTCCGTACGAGATCGACGGCGAGAGCAAGCTCTTGCGCGTGTTCACCACGCGCGCCGACACGATCATGGGCGTCACCTTCATGGCGATCGCGGCCGAGCATCCTCTCGCCGCGCGGCTGGCGCGCGACAACCCGCAGCTTTCCGCGTTCATCGAGGAATGCAAGCGCGGCAGCGTCGCCGAGGCCGACATTGCGACGATGGAAAAGAAGGGCATGGCGACCGGATTCTCCGTCGCCCATCCGCTGACCGGTGAGCGCGTGCCGGTGTGGGTCGGCAACTACGTGCTGATGGGCTACGGCGAAGGCGCGGTGATGGGCGTGCCGGCGCACGACGAGCGCGACTTCGCGTTCGCGAAGAAGTACGGCCTGCCAATCCAGCAGGTGATCGCGGTCAAGGGCGAGACTTTCTCGCTCGACGGCTGGCAGGACTGGTACGCCGACAAGCAGCGCGGCGTGTGCGTGAATTCCGGCAAGTACGACGGCCTCGACTACGAAGCCGCGACCGACGCGATCGCGGCGGATCTCAATGCCAAGGGTCTCGGCGACAAGCAGATCCAGTACCGGCTGCGCGACTGGGGCATCTCACGCCAGCGCTATTGGGGCACGCCGATCCCGATCATCCACTGCGATTCCTGCGGCTCCGTGCCGGTGCCGGAAAAGGACCTGCCCGTGGTGCTGCCCGAGGATCACGTGCCCGACGGCAGCGGCAATCCGCTGAACAAGGACCAGCGCTTCCTCGCATGCACCTGCCCGCAGTGCGGCAAGCCGGCGCAGCGCGAGACCGACACGATGGACACGTTCGTCGACTCGTCCTGGTACTACATGCGCTATTGCTCGCCGGATGCGGCGACGATGGTCGATGCGCGCAACGATTACTGGATGCCGATGGACCAGTACATCGGCGGCATCGAGCACGCGGTGCTGCACCTCCTGTATGCGCGCTTCTGGACCAAGGTGATGCGCGACCTGGGACTGGTGAAGTTCGACGAGCCGTTCACGCGACTGTTCACGCAGGGCATGCTGCTGAACGACTGTTACTTTCGCGAAGACGAATCGGGCCGCACGCGCTGGTTCTATCCGAGCGAGGTCGAAGTCAGCTACGACGATCGCGGTCGCCCGACCGGCGCGATCGCGAAGGAAGATGGCCAGCCGGTAATGCTCGGCGGCATCGAGAAGATGTCGAAGAGCAAGAACAACGTGGTCGAGCCGCGCGACATCATTGCCAGGTTCGGCGCCGACACCGCGCGCGCGTTCGTGATGTTCGCCGGTCCGCCGGACATGAGCGCGGCGTGGTCTGACTCCGGCGCGGAGGGCGTGTATCGCTTTCTGCGGCGGCTGTGGACGTTCTGCTACGCGCAGCGCGCCGCGATCAGCGGCGGCGGCGCGATCGACGGCCTGGCGTTGACGCCGCCGCTGAAGAACCTGCGGCGCGAATTGCAGCTGAACCTGAAGCAGGCGCTGTTCGACTATCAGCGCCTGCAGTACAACACGGTCGTGTCGGCCGCGATGAAGATGCTCAACGCGCTCGACGACGCCAGGCTCGGCGCCGATGTCGCCGGCCGCGCGGTGCTGCGCGAGGGCACGAGCATCCTGCTGCGCACGCTGTACCCGATCGCCCCACACATCACGTACACGCTGTGGAACGAGCTTGGCTTTGCCAAGGCACACGGCGACCTGCTCGATGCGCCGCTGCCAGCAGTCGACGACGCCGCGCTGGTGCAGGACGAGATCGAGCTCGTGGTGCAGGTCAACGGCAAGCTGCGTGGCTCGATCCGCGTACCGGCGCAGGCCGACCGCGCGGCGATCGAGCGCGCCGCGATGGCCGATGCCAACGTGCAGAAGTTCGTCGGCGGCAATCCGGTCAAGCGCGTGGTGGTGGTGCCGAACAAGCTCGTCAACGTCGTCGTCTAACGGCGGCGATCAAAGAGCTTCATCACCACAGAGACACAGAGGGCACAGAGTAGGAATGAAGAAGTCCTTCCATTGCTCTGTGTGCTCCGTGTCACTGTGGTTGATCCTGCTCTTCCCCCTGGCACTGTCTTCCTGCGGCTTCAAGCTGCGCGGTGCGCAGCAGTTGCCGTTCGAGACGATCTATCTCGGCTTCCCGGCCAATTCGCCGCTCGGCTCGGAACTGGCACGGAATATCCGGGCCGGAACGAGCACCAGGGTCGTCGAGACGGCCAAGGACGCGCAGGCGGTGTTCGAGGTGCTCGGCGAAAACCGCGACCGCGAGGTGCTGTCGGTCAACGCGCAGGGCCGCGCGCGCGAATTCACGCTGCGGCAGCGGCTGACGTTCCGCCTGCACGACGGCAAGGGATCCGAGTACCTCGGTCCGACGCAGGTCGTCGTGCAGCGCGACGTCGCATTCGACGATGCGCAGGCGCTCGCGTTCGAGGCGGAGACCGCCCTGCTCTACCGCGACATGCAGACCGACCTTGTGCAGCAGATCCTGCGCAGGCTGGCGGCGGTCAAGGGCGTGCGCCGATGATCCTGAAGCCGGAAGCGCTGGCCGGCCATCTCGAGCGCGCGGCAGCCGCGGGCCGGCTCGCGCGCATCTACACGATCGCCAGCGACGAGGAGCTGCTGGCGATCGAGGCACAGGATGCGATCCGCAGCGCGGCGCGTGCGGCCGGCTATGCAGAACGCGATGTGCTGCACGCCGACGGCCGTTTCGACTGGTCGCTGCTCGTCGGCAGCGCATCGGGGCTGTCGCTGTTTGCGGAGAAGAAGATCGTCGAGGTCCGCCTGCCCTCGGGCAAGCCGGGCAAGGCCGGCGCCGAGGCCCTGCGCGAGCACGCGCTCGGTGCCGGCGAAGACACCCTGACGATCGTCGCGCTGCCGCGGCTCGATCGCGCCACGCGCGAATCGGCGTGGGCCGGAGCGCTCGAGCACGCGGGCGTATGGATCGACATCGCCAGGGTCGACCGCGCCGAGCTTCCGGCGTGGATCGGCCAGCGGCTCGCGCGCCAGCAGCAGCGCGCCGCCCGCCCGGCGCTCGAGCTACTGGCCGATCGCGTCGAAGGAAATCTGCTCGCCGCGCACCAGGAGATCTCCAAGCTCGCGCTGTTGTTTCCGGCCGGCGAGATCACGCTCGAACAACTGACCGAATCGGTGCTGAACGTGGCGCGCTACGACGTGTTCGCGCTGCCACTTGCGCTGTACGCGGGTGATGCGGCGCGCGCGGTGCGGATGCTCGAGGGCCTGCGCGCCGAAGGCGAGGCGCTGCCGCTGGTGCTGTGGGCGATCACCGAGGAGATTCGAACGCTGCTGAAGGTGAAGTCCGGCGCCGACGCTGGCAGGCCGGTTGCCGCGCTGGCGCGAGAACATCGCGTCTGGGGACCGCGCGAACGCCTGCTGCCGCAGATGCTCGGCCGGGTGACTCAGGCGAGACTTGCTTCGCTGTTGACCCGCTGTGCCGACGTCGATCGGCTCGCCAAGGGACTTCGCGCCGACACGCGCGATTCGGACCCGTGGCTAGAATTGGGCGATATCGCGCTCGGGCTGACGTCGCCCGCTCCAGCATGAACGCTCCACAGGATCTCCGAAGCGAACTCGCGTCCTACATGCAGGACGTCGGTCGGCGCGCCCGTGTTGCCGCCGCAGCGATGGCAAAGGCGGCCACGGCAACCAAGGACTCGACGCTGCGCGGGCTCGCGGCGGCAATCCGCGCCCGCCGCGCCGACATCCGCGCCGCCAACCAGCGCGATGTCGAGCGCGCGCGAGCAAGCGGCCTCGACGCCGCGATGCTCGACCGGCTGCAATTGGGCGACGACTACATCGAGCAGATGGCTGCCGGCCTCGAACAGATTGCTGCCTTGCCCGATCCGATCGGCACCATCAGCGATCTGCGGCCGATGCCGTCCGGCATCCAGGTCGGCCGCATGCGCGTGCCGCTCGGCGTGATCGGCATCATCTACGAAAGCCGGCCGAACGTGACCATCGACGCCGCGGGACTGTGCATCAAGAGCGGCAACGCGACGATCCTGCGCGGCGGCTCCGAGGCGATCGAATGCAACCGCCTGCTGGCCGGATTGATTGCCGAGGCGCTGCGCGGCAACGGCCTGCCCGAGGACGGCGTGCAGCTGATCGCCACCACCGATCGCGCGGCGGTCGGAATGCTGGTGGCGATGCCGGAGTACATCGACATCATCGTGCCACGCGGCGGGCGTTCGCTGATCGAGCGCCTGATGCGCGAAAGCCGGGTGCCAATGATCAAGCACCTCGACGGCATCTGCCACGTCTACATCGACGAGGCCGCGAACCTCGAGCAGGCGATCCGCATCGCCGACAA
>JBLMYK010000168.1:0-15736 GCA_050258235.1 Gemmatimonadota bacterium
AATTCTCGCGGGTGACAAGGTTTCGTTGGAACTCTCACCCTACGATCTGAGCAAGGGTCGGATCACGTTCCGCCACATCGAGACGAGGCGACCGGTCGCCCCGCAGCGGCGCAGATAATGAGTGCAAGCGTCGCAGCACGGTGTGCAGTGACCACGGGCAATAGCGCCGATCAAGCCTTCGCTTAGCCGGCACGCTGTCGCGCGCAGTCCAAGAGAGTCGCGCAGTCGCGCTGCGCTCGATTTCCGGCTCTTCAATCACTGCTGTCTCTACGCTGACGGCTCATAATGTCCCAATGCAGCAGATTCACTCGAGCATCGACATCGACGCACCCGATCACCTGGTGTGGGCCATATTGACCGACTTTGGATCGTACGAGCAGTGGAATCCATACATCCGCGCCGTCCTCGGCAAGCCGAGCGCCGGAAACATGATGCAAATTGCGCTGCGAGGTCAGCGTCGCGCTATCGCATCCATGGGTTCCTTGTTGACTCGCGCGCGCGAACCGTGTGAGCTGCGCTGGCGCAAGAGGACGTTCGCGCCCGGCCTGTACACCACCGAACACAGGATCCGTATCGAGGCACTGCCGTCCGGCGGAGTGCGTTTCCATCAGATCGAGCTGATCAAGGGGCTTTTCGCCTCGTTCCTCGGCCGCGGCGGCCAGCGCGCCACGGAAGAAGGCTTTCATGCGATGAACCACGCTCTTAAGGCGCGCGCCGAAGGCATGTACGAAGGACTGGTCGCTGCCGGCAAGCCGGCCTTGTCCTCTTGAATCCTCGTTAGAAATTGCATCAGACGCGCCTTCGCCTGGTGCTCATCTATCGACGCGGCATCAGGACCAGGCCGGCGCCGAAAGAAACACGACCGCACAAGGAGAATCATGAAAACCCCGACGCGCTCCGACACGATCGCACGAGAGTCCACGTCCACTGCCGAAAGGGCGGCTTCAGCGCATGCCGTTGCGTCGGACGCCGCTGAGGAATTCCTGATGCCCCTCGAAGCAGCAGCCAAGGCAATCTTCGTCAAGGCCAACGGTCTGCCGGCCTATTGGAAGGCATCCGGACTCGGGCCGCGAAGAGACCGGACATGATCGTCGGCGACAAGGCGGTCGCACTGTCGTTCGCCGATCTTCGCGGCATTGCACGTCTTGTCTTCGATGCCACCATCGGCGTGACCGATCTGGTGGAGCAGATGCATAGCACGATCGGCGCTGTTGCCGCTCCGCTGGGCCGGCCTCGGGCCCGACGGACGCGCGGCATCACGGGCTTCGTGTACCGCACGATCCGCGGCACGGCCCGCCTCGTCTCGAGCGGCGTCGACGCTTCAATGCGCCTGCTGGAGCCGCGCCGAACCGAAATGCCCGTCTCGCCCGGTCGCGAGGCGGCGCTCGCCGCTGTCAACGGCCTGTGGGGTGATCATCTCGAGGCCAGCGGCAACCCGCTCGCGATCCCGATGTCGCTGCGGCTGGACGGCACGCGCATCGAACCTGCGGCGGATGACCTGCAGGCGGCCCTGCCCGTAGCGACCGGCCGCATTGCCGTGTTGTTGCACGGTCTGTGCATGAACGATCTGCAGTGGCAACGCGACGGATACCACCACGGCGCGATGCTCTCCAAGCTGGGCTACACCGCGCTCCCCCTGCACTACAACACCGGGTTGCACGTTTCCGACAACGGCGAACGCTTCGCGACGATGCTCGAGGCATTGGTCGCCCACTGGCCCCGGCCGGTCGAAGAGTTGGTGATCGTTGGCCACAGCATGGGCGGCCTCGTAGCCCGCAGCGCCTGCCACATTGCCGACACCCGTTCGCTGGCGTGGCGTGCACGACTCACGCGACTCGTCTGCCTGGGCACGCCGCATCATGGCGCTGTACTCGAGCGGGGCGGTTATCTGGTCGACAAGGTGCTGGAACTGAGCCCCTACGTCGCACCCTTCGCGCGTCCGGGCAAAGCCCGCAGCGCCGGCATTACGGACCTGCGCTTCGGCAACGTCCAGCGCGCCGACTGGCAAGGGCGTCATCCGCACGATCAGGCGCACGACGACCGCACTCCCACGCCGCTGCCGGCGGGCGTGCGGGTCTACTTGCTCGCGGCCACCTCGGCCACACAGCCGCGCGGGTTGCGACACTCGATCATCGGTGATGGTCTTGTGACGCTCGCCAGCGCCTGGGGCGAGCATCGCGACCGGGCGCTGGCGCTGAATGTGCCGTCATCGCACAAATGCCTGATCACGCAGGCCAGCCACTGGGATCTTCTGAGTCACCCCAAGGCGGCTTCCGCGTTGCGACGCTGGCTGGCCTGACGCGGCAGTGCCCGCCGTCAACGGCCCGTTGCCAGTGTCGTGCGCATATTCCTTGTGGTCGATGGTGCGGGGGTGTACTGCCCGTCCAAACCCGCTCCGATCCACCTCCGACGCGACGTCAGACCGCCAGAATCTCGTGGTGTCCATTCTTCTGGGACGCGTTCAGGACTTCGCTCTTGCTTCGACCCCACAACTCGAGCGGGTCGCCGATCGTACTGCGGAGATACTGTCTTGCCATCGCTGCAGTGACGCGGTCGTCGAACGAAATCGACTGCGCGAAGCGCTGGCCCGAGAGCCGATACAGCCAGATGCGCCGACGGAGCAGCATTACGTTTCCGCCGAGGCCGCGAGCGCGTTCCCAGCCATTTGCTTGCGACGCCTTGAACTGTTGCGAGCCGTCAGGAGGGCGGTAATGCGCTGATCGATCGCCGCCGCGACATGCTCCGAAAGGCGGCCAATCGCCCGCTGGCGATCCAGATTGTCAAGCAGGTTGAGCAATTGCTCCTGGCTGAGCGCCTGCAATTTGTCGTCGGTCCAGTCGAGGAGCATCGGCGGGTGGAAGATAGGCTTGCTTGCAGCAACAGAGTTGCGCGCCATGAACGGTCCTTTCGTAGGTGTGCTCAGTGTGTTGACGGCGCCCGATCCGCCCATGCGCGTTCCGCGCGTTGCTTCAGGGCCTTGTTCATCGCATCAAGACCGGAACTGCCGCGCACCCGACGGCGGTGCGTGAGCAGTGGCACCATGATTCCGCGCACTTGCTCGCCATGATGAAAACGAACAATGCCATCGGATAGCGGCTCGATTTGAAAGCGGCGCTCCGAAGCAAAAAGGGCGGGCATGGCCCAGCATTCCAGCCACTTCATCTCGCGATCTTCGCGGATGGAAACGATGGTCGGACGTGCCCCGACGTCGGAGCCCGACGGCGCCCTGATTCGGATTTCGATTTGCCTTCCGACCTCGGGGTGACCGAGGACACCACGAATCAGCGGATTCCAGCGCCGGTACATGCCGAAGTCGGCAAGAATGGCCCAGACGACCGACGCTGGCGCCGCGATATCGATTTGGGTTTGAACCTGGAGCATCCGGACAGTATGGACCTCAAGTCGTGCGTGCGGGCATTTTCGCGATGACACGGATGATGTCGGACGATGTCGGGACTCGAATGCGGTAGCTTCGATTTCAAATGCCGGCGAAGAAAGATAAATAGATCGACATGCGGTGTGAAAGCCGGTACTGTGCTTCGGCTTGCGTTAATGGTTCGTCCATCCTCCGGTCTTCTCTGGCCCGCTGCAATCCGCCGTGGCGGCGCATCCCAGGTTTCGCCAGGCCGCTTTTCCGTTGGCACTTCGCGGTGCAAACACATTCATCCCCATGGAGAGTGAAATGAAACAGACACGAGTGGTTCTAGTGACCGGCGGCATGGGCGGACTGGGCGAAACGATCTCGACCAAGATGGCCGACGCCGGCTACAAGGTCGCTGTCACCTACTCACCCGGCAACACCAAACACGATCAGTGGCTGGCCGGCATGCAGGCGCGCGGCTACGAGATCCTGGCCGTCGAGTGTGACGTGGCCAGCACCGAGTCCTGTGCCAGGGCCGCGGCCGCGGTGCAGGCGAAACTCGGGCCGATCGACGTGCTGGTCAACAACGCGGGCATCACGCGCGACATGACTTTCAAGAAGATGACCAAGGTCGACTGGGACGCGGTGCTGCACACCAACCTGGACAGCGTCTTCAACATGTCCAAGCCGGTCGTCGATGGCATGGTCGAGCGCGGCTGGGGCCGCGTGATCAACGTGTCATCGGTCAACGGCTCGAAGGGCGCGTTCGGGCAGACCAACTACGCGGCGGCGAAGGCGGGCATGCACGGATTCACCAAGTCCCTGGCGCTGGAAGTCGCGCGCAAGGGCGTCACCGTCAACACGATTTCGCCCGGCTACATCGGCACCAAGATGGTCACCGCGATTCCGAAGGACATCCTCGACTCCAAGATCCTGCCGCAGATCCCGGTCGGCCGACTCGGCAAGCCGGAGGAAGTGGCGGGACTTATCATCTATCTCGCCTCGGAGGAAGCCGCCTTTGTTACCGGCGCCAACATCGCCATCAATGGCGGGCAGCACATGCAGTGAACAAGGGGGCGGCAGGTCGAGGCGGGAATAAGGTCTGCGGTTCAATTCCTGCAGAAAACATCCGGCGCGATCAATCCGGGCACTGCGCGAAGGCGATTCCTCCTCCACGGCTACATCCCTGATCGCTGGATCGCGCCCCCCAGGTCAATCCGCTGCGTCCCGCGCTGCCGGACGGAATCTCAATCCGCATGCTTGCGGTCGAACTCCCACACCGCCTCGAACCCCATCAGCTTGTTGAATTCGTTGAAGTCGTATACCGAGTCGGCAAGCGAGCGTGAGCTGCCGGTTTCGCGCAACGTTCGGTAGACGCGGTCGAGCGCGGCACCCGCGGCGAGAAAGCCGGTGCCGGGGTAGATCGCGATCCGATAGCCGAGGCGCTCGAGCTCCTCCGGCGCCACCAGCGGCGTGCGGCCCTTTTCCACCATGTTGGCCAGCAGCGGCACGCCGGCGAACGCGCGGCCGATCTTCTCCATCTCCTCGACCGACTCGGGCGACTCGAGGAACAGCACGTCGGCCCCCGCATTGGCATAGGCCTCGGCGCGCCGCATCGCCTCGTCCAGGCCGTGCGCGGTGCGCGCGTCGGTGCGCGCGACGATCAGGAAATCCGGCGAAGCGCGCGATTCGACCGCAACCTTGACCTTCTTCACCATGTCGGCCAGCGGAATCACGCGCCGTCCCGGCGTGTGGCCGCACTTCTTGGGGAACTCCTGGTCTTCGAGCTGGATGCCGGCCGCGCCCGCCGCCTCGTAGCCACGCACGGTGTGCTGCACGTTGAGCAGCCCGCCGTAGCCGGTGTCGCCGTCGCACAGGATCGGCGTCTTCGCCATGCCTGCCATCGCGGCCACGCGGCTGACCATGTCGGTGTACGAGGCAAGCCCCGCATCCGGCAGCCCGAGGTACGAGGCGACGGTGCCGTAGCCGGTCATGTAGAGCAGTTCGAAATCCATGCGGTCGGCGATGCGCAGCGAGATCATGTCGAACACGCCGGGGGCGACGATCAGGCGCGGCTGCTTCAGCCGCTGGGACAATGCATTCATGGCGATACCTCGACGGAAGGATTCAGGAAAGCCGGTGCAGGCGGCGGTCGATCGCGAGCAGGACCACGCTGGCGGCCACCGAGAAAAGCGCAAGCAGCAGCGTGACCGCGAGCATGCGCGAGATGTCGTGCAGGTCGATCGCGTTGACGATCAGGAAGCCGAGGCCGCGCTGCGAGGCGAACATCTCGCCGATCAGAACGCCGAGCAGGGTCAGCGAGAAGCCGATGCGCAGCCCGGAAAAGATCTCGGGCGCGGCGGCCGGCAGGATGATGCGCAGGATCAGCGCCCTGCGCGGCAGCCGCAGCACCCGCGCCGTCTTGTAGTACACGGGCTTCATGTTCCGTATCGCGTTCAGCGTGAACAGCACGATCGGGATCACGCCGTGGATCGCGCCGAACGCGACCTTGGCCGACAGCCCGAGGCCGAAGATGAGCAGGATCAGCGGATAGAGCGTGATCTTGGGCAGCGAGTACAACGACACCAGGATCGGCTCGCCCACCTCGCCGGCGATGCGCTGCAGCCCCAGCCACAGGCCGAGCGCGAGGCCGAGAGCGATCGCGATCAGCAGCGCCAGCACGAATGCGCGCAGCGTCGCCCATGCGTGCGGCCAGAAATCGGCGGAGGCGAGCAGGGCGGCCAGGCGCTCCATCGTGGCGAGCGGCGTGGCAAGCGCGACCCCGGCGGTCGTCAGCGTCAGCGCCTGCCAGATCGCGAGCAGGCCCGCGACCAGCAGCAGCGCATCGAGGCTGCGCGCGTTCATGCCAGCCCTCGGCGTCGCGCGAGGCGCCGCTCCCAGCCGAGAAACACGGCGTTCACCGAGGCCACCACGAGGATGATCAGCAGCATCAGCGCGTACATCCGGCGGTTGTCGAAATTGTTGTACGCGTAGCTGATCGCGTAGCCGAGTCCGCGATCGGAGAGGATGAACTCGGCGGCGATCACGCCGATGAACGAATAGGCGATCGCGAGCTTCACGCCGGTAAACAGATGCGGCGCGATCGCCGGCAACTGCAACTTCAGCACGGTCGCGAGCGGCGACATCCGCAGCACGCGCGCGGTCTTGCGCAACGCGGGCGGAATCCGGTCCAGTCCGTTCAGGGTCGCGACGATCACCGCCACCACGCCGAACAGCGTGCCGATCGCGATGATCGGCAGATCATTCATCCCGAACACCGCAAGCAGCACCGGATAGAAGACGAAGGTCGGCACCGCGTAATAGCTCGCGAACAGCGGCTCGAGCACACGGCGCAGCCGCGGCAATGCATGGATTGCCGCTCCGGCGACGAACCCACCGATCACCGACGCGACGAACGCCGCGCCGACGTTCTGCAAAGTGACCAGCGCGTCGTGGGTGACCGCGCCGCTGGCAAGCGCCTGCACGAGCGCGACCAGCATCGCCGATGGCGGGATCATCGTCTGCTTGCCGATCACGCCGGTGCGGCACAGCGCCTCCAGCATCAGCACGAACAGCACGATGAACGCCCAGCGCAGAAGCACCGCGCGGCGTGCCGCTAAATCCGGGGGCTGCTTCATGCCGTTGCCCGCTCGCCCATGCTGCGCATCGACTCGGTCCGCAGCCGCGACCAGAGCCGCGCGGTGATGCCGCCGAACGCCGGGTCGGCCGCGAGCCGCGAGTCGCGTTCGCGCGGCCATCCGGTGTCGACCACGTCGATGAGGACGCCCGGCCGCGCCGACATCACGGCGATGCGGTCGGACAGCAGCGTGGCCTCGTCGAGGCTGTGCGTGATCAGGAACACCGTCGCGCCCGTCTCGCGCCACAAGCGCAGCAACTCGTCGCCCATCAGCAGCCGCGTCTGCTGGTCGAGCGCGCCGAACGGCTCGTCGAGCAGGATCAGGCGCGGCTGCATGACCAGCGTGCGCGCGATGCACACCCGCTGGCGCATGCCGCCCGACAGCTGCGCCGGGTAAGCGCGCGCGAACGCGGACAGTCCCATGAACGACAGCGCGTAGTCGACCCGCTCGCGCACGACGCGTTCGTCGACCGCCAGCCCTTCGCGCAGGCCGAACGCGACGTTGTCCCACACGGTGAGCCAGGGAAAGCTGGCGTCCTCCTGGAAAACGACGCCGATGCCTTCCGGTACCCGGCCCTGCACGGGCGCGCCCTCGAAGGTGACGGTGCCGGCGGTGGGCGCCGAGAGCCCGGCGATGCATTCGAGCAGCGTGGACTTGCCGCAGCCCGACGGGCCGACCACGGAGAAGAACTCTCCCTGGCGCAGTTCGAGGTCGAGCGGCCCGAGCGCGTGCACGCGCGGGCCGGCGCCGCCCTCGAAGATGCGCGTGACGCCGGCCAGCGAAACGTGCGCCGCGGCAGCGGCGTTTGCCGCCATCGCGCTATTTCTTCAGGTAGCTCGAGTCGATCAGCTTCGTGACGTCGAACGGCTTGTCGAGCGCGCCGACCTGGACCATGCCGTCGACCATCCGCTTCATGCCGTCGATGTCGAATTCGCCGGCGCTCCAGTAACGGATCTTCACCATGTTCGCGACGGCCTCCTCCATGATCTTAGGATCGCTGTTGTAGGCCTTCGCCAGGATGTCCGCCGCTTCCTTCGGATGCGCGTAGATGAACTCCACGCCCTTGCGGCGTCCTTCGACCAGCGCGCGCACCTTGTCCGGATGCGCTTTCGCGAAATCCGCGGTCACGATGCCGACCGTCTGCGTGATGTTGGCCGACGGCAGCACGTCATGCACGTAGAAGACCGCTCGATAGTCCTTCTTGACCTTGGTCCACACCGGCTCCGACATGAACGCGGCCGCGATGCCGCCGTCCTTCAGTGCGGTGAGCTGCGAGCCGATGCCACCTACCGCCACCCGCTGCACCTTGTCGAGCGGCACGCGCTGCGCCTCCAGGCACAGGCGGGAAACGATGTCGGTCACCGACTTGGGGCTGGAGTAGCCCATCTTGCGGCCGGCGAGATCCTTGATCGATTTCACCGGCGAGTCGGGCAGCGTGACCCAGAGCAGGTCGCCCACGCTGACCACGCCCGCATTGACGATCTTCACGTCGATGCCTTCGTTCGCCGCCGCAACCGCGGCCGAGAGCGCCACCTCGCCGTACGGCAGGCCGCTGGCGAGGACGTTGCGCACCGTGGTGCCGCCGCCCTTGGACGTGAGAATCCCGTCGATGTCGACGCCGGCCTGCTTGAAGTAGCCCTTTTCCATCGCCACCGCGAACGGCAGGCCGTATAGCTGCACGCCCCAGTGCGTGACCGAGATCTGCTCGGCGTGCGAGGCCGACAGGGCAAGGGCCGCGCCGGCGGCGAGGATGCTGCGCAGGAACTTCATCGTTCTCCTCCTGGATGAGACTCGTTGTGAGTGAAGCGCGCGGGATTATCCCGAGTTCTTCGGCGAAGCGTCGAGATCCGCGAACAGCCACGGGCGCTCGCGCCGGCGCCGCGCCTCGTAAGCGGCAATTTCGGGCTCGCGCTCGAGCGTGAGGGCGATCTCGTCGAGACCGTGCAGCAGCCGATGCTTGGCGTGGGCCGAAATCGGGAACGACGCGGGCGCGGTGCCGGGTACCCGCACCTGCTGCGCGGGCAGGTCGACCTCGATTTGCATTCCCGGCTGCGCGGCGAGCGCTGCGAGCAGGGTGTCGACGCGCTCGGCCGGCAGCACGACCGGCAGCAGGCCGTAGTTGATGCTGTTGTTGAAGAAGATGTCGCCGAAGCTCGGCGCGATCACGCAGCGGATGCCGAAGTCATACAGCGCCCACACCGCGTTCTCGCGCGAGCTGCCGCAGCCGAAATTCGCGCCGGCCACCAGGATCCGTGCATGCCGGTAGGGCTCCTGGTTCAGCACGAAGCCGGGCCGCTCGGCGCCGTCGGGCGCGAAGCGCCACTCGCGGAACAGCGCCTCGCCGAGTCCGGCCACCGCGATGCGCTTCAGATAGCGCGCTGGAAGGATCGCGTCGGTGTCGATGTTCGGTTGCGGCAGCGGCGCCGCGACTCCGGTCAGCGTGGTGAAGGCCCGGCTCATCGCAGCAGCTCCCGTACGTCGGTGAGCCGCCCGGTGACCGCGGCCGCGGCGGCCATCGCCGGACTCATCAGATGCGTGCGACCACCCTTGCCCTGGCGGCCCTCGAAGTTGCGATTCGAGGTCGACGCGCAGCGCTCGCCGGGTGCCAGCCGGTCCGGATTCATCGCGACGCACATCGAGCAGCCGGGCAGGCGCCACTCGAAGCCGGCCGCGGCGAACACGCGGTCCAGGCCCTCGGCCTCGGCCTGCCTGCGCACGAGCCCCGAACCGGGGACGACCATCGCCTGCACCCCGGCGGCGACCTTGCGCCCGCGCGCGATGGCCGCCGCGGTGCGCAGATCCTCGATGCGGCTGTTGGTGCACGAGCCGATGAACACGCGGTCCACGCGGATGTCGCGCAGCACGGTGCCCGGTGCGAGTCCCATGTAATCGAGCGCGCGCCGCCGGCGCGCCCGCTCCGCCGCATCGGGCGCGGCATCCGGATCGGGCACGGCCGCGTCGATCGGCAGCGCATCCTGCGGGCTCGTGCCCCAGGTCACGTGCGGGGCGAGCGCGCCCGCATCGATACGCACCTCCCGATCAAATCGCGCATCGGCGTCGCCCGCGAGGCTGCGCCAGAACGCCACCGCGGCATCCCAGTCGCGCGCAGCGGGCGCATACGGCCGGCCGCGCAGGTATTCGACGGTCACGGCATCGGGCGCGATCAGGCCGAAGCGCGCTCCGGCCTCGATGCTCATGTTGCTCACCGTCATCCGCTGTTCCATCGTGAAGCCGGCGATCGTGCTGCCCGCGTATTCGATCGCGTGGCCGCTGCCCCCGGATGCGCCGATCTTCGCGATGATCGCGAGGATCAGGTCCTTTGCAGCGACGCCCGATGCGAGGGCGCCGTCGGCCGTGATGCGCATCTCGCGCGGGCGCTGCTGCCACAGGGTCTGGGTGGCGAGCACATGGCCGACCTCGGAAGCGCCGACGCCGAATGCGATCGCGCCGAACGCGCCGAGCGTGGCGGTGTGCGAGTCGCCGCACACGAGCGTGATGCCGGGCTGCACGAAGCCGTTCTCCGGGCCGATCACGTGCACGATCCCCTGGCGCTCGTCGTCGAGGTCGAACAGGCGGATGCCGGCAGCGCGCGTGTTCTCGCGCAGCAGCCGGATCTGGGTCGCGCTCTCCTCGTCGGCAACGCGGTCAAGACGGTCCGGCGTGGTCGGTACGTTGTGGTCCTGCACCGCGAGCATCGCGCCCGGGCGGCGTAAGCGCCGTCCGGTCGCATGCAGTTCCTCGAAGGGGTGCGGCGACGAGACTTCGTGCAGCAACTGGCGATCGATGTACAGCAGCGCGCTACCGTCATCGCGCTGCGCCACCACGTGCTCGTTCCAGATCTTGGAGAACAATGACGGCATGGGAATCTTCGAAACGCTTCGCGTGGCAGGCTAGCATAGCCGCGGGCGCAGGTTGACGGGCGTCGACGTGCTTGCGCGGCTACGGCGCCACGCGGTCGCGCGATCCGGCACGTCGAGCGCGAACCGGGTTGATATCCAGGGAGCGAGGATGAGCGAAAACGCACGCAGTCGGATCTATCTCGCGGTCATCGTGCTGCTGTTGCTCGTGATCGCGGCGATGGCCTACAAGTTCATCGTTGCCGGGTCGGTGCAGAAGGCCGAGGACGGTCGCGTCGCCATCCTGCTCGAGCCCGGGGAGCGCGACTTCGCGCTGCGCGAAATGCGCGGTTTCGTCGCCGGCCTGCAGAAGATCGCCGACGGACTGTCACGCAACGACATGAAGGCCGTCGCCGACGCTGCGCGCGCAATGGGCATGGGCGTGGCGCATGACGCGCCGCTCGCACTGGTCGGCAAGCTGCCGCTCGAGTTCAAGACCCTCGGCTTCAGCGTCCATCGCGACTTCGACGGCATCGCCGCCGACGCGGAAACTGTCGGCGATCCCAAGCACACGCTCGCGCAGATCTCCGGCGTGCTGCAGAAGTGCGTCGCCTGCCACAACACCTACCAGATCAGGACCGCGGCAGCCAAGTGACGGATGCACCACACGAACTTCGGCCATGCCGCAGTAGCGCGCGGATGACGCAGCCAGAGGCACGAACATGAACAAGCCCCCGACTCCCGACTGGGACGCCCGCTCGCCGGCGGTCCTTGCCGACCAGATCAAGGCGTACGACGAAATGCGGCGCCGCTGTCCGGTCGCATACAGCGAGTACCTGCAGTGGTCGGTCCTGCGGCACCGGGACGTGATGCGGGTGCTGCTCGATCACGAATCGTTCAGCAATGCGGTCTCCGCCTATCTGTCGGTGCCGAACGGCATGGACCCGCCTGCGCACACCGCGTACCGGAAGCTGATCGAACCGTATTTCGACGCGCGCCGCATGGCGCGGTTCGAGCCGGTCTGCCGTGCGATCGCGGAAGAACGGGTGAACGCGCTGCCCGCGCGCGGCGAGGTCGAAGTGATGGGGCAGTTCGCACAGGACTTTGCACTGCAGATCCAGTGTGCCTTCATGGGATGGCCGGCACAGCTGCACGAGCCGCTGCGCGAGTGGACGCGCAGGAACCAGGAGGCGACGCTGGCCGCGGACCGCCAGGCGATGGTGGACGTGGCGCTGGAATTCGACGGCTACATCCGCGCGGAACTCGACGCGCGGCGATCGGCCGGCAGCCGGGCGCCCGACGATCCCACCACGCGTCTGCTGCGCGAAACGATCGACGGACGACCGCTGAACGACGAAGAGATCGTCAGCATCGTGCGCAACTGGACGGTGGGCGAACTGTCCACCATCGCCGCCTGCGTTGGCATCCTGCTGCAGTATCTGGCCGATCGACCGGAGCTGCAGCAGCAGTTGAGGGAGCAGTCGTCACTGCTGCCTGCCGCGATCGACGAGATCCTCCGCATTCATGCGCCGCTGATTTCGAATCGCCGGATCGCAACCCGGGCGGTCGAGATCGGCGGCCGAAGCCTGGAAGCGGGCGAACGCATCACGCTGATCTGGGCTTCGGCCGATCGGGACGAAACCGTCTTCGGCGATCCGGACGAATTCCGGCTCGATCGCGATCCGGCGCAGAACCTTCTGTACGGAGCCGGGATCCATGTCTGCCCCGGCGCACCGTTGGCGCGACTGGAATTGCTGGTCCTGATGCAGGCTTTGCTCGGTCGTACGCGCCGGTTCGCGCCGGTTCGTGACAAGACACCCACGCGCGCGCGCTACCCGGCCTCCGGGTATTCGTCGCTGCCGCTGTGGTTCGAGGCTGCCTGATCCCATCGGGCCGGGCGTCCCAACCCGACTTCCGCGTTGCCGCTCGTCAATTGCGGGAGCGACTTCGCGTAGCAAGCTAGCGGTCGCAATTGCAGGGCGAGGAGGGGCCACGGCTGTCGTGTGCTCGCATCCCGTCGCTGCCGAGCGAGATGTACCAATTTCCACGGACCAGGAGTCGGCCGATGAATGCAATCGAGTCAGGGGGCTCGTCCGGAAGTGCGGACAAGGGCGCCGGAGTTGGCTGGGACGTCACCCAGTATCACGAGGTGGTGAAGGGCGAGACGCTGTCGAAGATCGCGGCCAAGTACTACGGCGATGCCAATCTTTACATGAAGATCTTCGAGGCGAATCGCGAGATCCTGAAGGATCCGAACCTGATCCGGGTCGGGCAGAAGCTACGTATTCCATGAACGGGCGGGAGAGAACATGATCGAAAGACTCGTGAAACTGGCGGCCAGCCTGATGTGTGTGCTGGCACTGGTCGCCTGCAGCAACAAGGCGCCAGCAGAAGCCGCGCTCAAGGCGGCCGACGAAGCGGTCGCGCAGGCGAAAGCGACGGCGGCGAAGCTGGTACCGGACCAGATGCAGTCGCTGGAGGCGTCGCTCGCAGCGGCGAAGGACAAGTTCGGCAAGGGCGACTACAAAGGCGCGATCGCCGATGCGCAGGCGCTGCCAGGCAAGGCGAAGGATGTCCTCGCGGCCGCGGAGGCGAAGAAGGCGGAGCTCACCGCGAGCTGGTCGAACCTGAGCGAAGGCTTGCCGAAGATGGCCGAGGCGATCAAGAGCCGCGTCGACATCCTGTCGCAGTCCAAGAAGCTTCCGCAGAACGTGACGGCCGAGAATTTCGCGGCAGCCAAAACGAATCTCGCGGAAATCTCCGACGGCTGGGCCAAGGCGCAGGAAGCCTTCAAGGCCGGCGATCTGGGCGCGGCGGTGGCCAGCGCGAACACGCTGAAAGACAAAGCGGTCAAGTCGCTTGAGCTGCTGGGCATGCCGGTGCCGCCCGCGGCGAAGTCCTGACCCGGGCTGCCTGCGCGGCGCAAAAGGGAACGGTCGATGTTTCGCTGACCGCCAAGGCCCGCGCGCGCGTGCCGGCGACCGGTCGTCAATGCTGAGCGACGGTCGCCGCACGATGCGTCCGCTGCTGCGGGGTCTGGCCGCGGCGGGCCTGCTGCTGCTCGGCATCGCAGTGACCGGCGCGCAGCCTCTCGCGTCGGCGGACAGCCTTCGCGCCAGGTACTCGAGCCTGCAGCAAAAGCTTGCTCACAGTCCATTCGGACGGCCGCTATATCTCGAGTCGGTGCGTAATGGCGGTGACGTCAGCGGCGACGTGTTCGCGGTGGCGGAGCATCCTTTCGCCACGCTCAACGCGGGGCTCGACGAAGCCAGCCAATGGTGCGAGGCCCTGATCCTGCACCTGAACGTCAAGCAATGCCGCAGCTCGACCGGCACGCGGACCGGCAGCCTCGTCGTTCACATCGGCACCAAGCACGCGCAGCCGCCGGAACTCGCGCAGCGGGTCGAGTTCGAATTCCGCGTGCTCGCCGATACCGAGCAGTATCTGCAGATCCTGCTGCGCGCTGACAAGGGTCCGCTGGGGACGCACGATTACCGCGTCATGCTGGAGGCGATTCCCCTCGATGGCGGGAGGTCGTTCTTCCACCTCGCCTATTCGTACAGCTACGGCACGGTGGCTCGACTGGCGATGCAGGGGTACCTTGGCACCATTGGCCGCGACAAGGTCGGCTTCACCGTGGTGGGCCACACGCCGGAGGGGCAACCCGTGTACGTCGGCGACATGCGCGGGGTCGTCGAACGCAACGCGATGCGCTACTACCTCGCGATCGATGCGTATCTCGACTCGCTGAAGCTGCCGGCGCGCGAGCGCGTGGAATACCGCCTGCGGGAATGGTTCGCGGCCACAGAGCGCTATCCACTGCAGCTGCACGAGCTCAGCGAGCGCGAGTATCTCGAGATGAAGCGCGTGGAGACCGCGCGGAAATAGCAGGCAGAATCCCGCTTCGGGCGCAGCGGGCGATCCTGCCCGGACCCGATGCAGCAGGAAGGGAGAAGCCATGGCCAGTGTCGTTCTTCCCGCGGATCCGAGCCAGAGGTATTTCGAGGATTACGTCGTCGGACTCGTCGCGGAGTACGGGCCGGCCACGGTGGATGCGGACGAGATCATCGCCTTCGGCCGCCGGTACGACCCGCAGGTGTTCCACGTCGACCCGGTGCGCGCGGCACATGGTGAGTTCGGCGGACTGATCGCGAGCGGCTGGCAGACGGCGGGACTGATGATGCGTCTGCTGGTCGATCATTTTCTGTCGCCGGTGGCGAGCCTCGGCTCGCCGGGGATCGACGAGTTGCGCTGGCTGGCTCCGGTGCGTCCCGGCGACCGATTGACGGCGCGAGTGACGGTGATCGAGGCGCGGCGGTCGCGATCGAAGCCGCACCTCGGGGTCGTGCGCACGTTCATCGAAATGCTGAACCAGGATCGTAAGGTGGTCATGACGGTCAAAGGCATGACCATGATGCGTTGCCGGAATCCGGCCGCCGAGGCAGCGACTTCGGCGGCCAGGGCTTGACGGTCGGGCGCGCATCGGATCACGGGGCGCAGTGTGCGGCGGTCCGTGTGCTAATTTCGCGCGCCGAAGCTACTGATTCTGCCGCTGCGGAATTCGCTGGAGAGCTTCCGCATCTATCGGGTGACACCATGCCGCAACTGATCCTCGCGTTGATCGCACGCTTTGCCTCGATCGCGCTTCCCGTCGTCCTGACGGCCGTCGCCGGCACATCGGCGGCGGCGGAGTATCCGGATCGTCCGATCCATCTTGTCGTCCCGTTTCCGCCCGGCGGCGGCGCCGACAATCTGGCCCGCATGATCATGCCGCGGGTTGCGGACCTGCTCGGCCAGAGCATCGTGATCGAGAATCGGCCGGGCGCGGGCGGCAACGTGGGTGCGGAGCTGGTGGCACGCGCGGCCCCCGACGGCTACACGCTGCTTTACGGCACGAACGG
>JBLMYK010000169.1:0-6123 GCA_050258235.1 Gemmatimonadota bacterium
TGACGTAGCCGGCGCGATAGCGGCTCGACGACAGCGCCGCTGCGCGCTGCGCCGACTCGACGGCGCTCGCCTGCTCGTGCGCCTGCTGCGCGAGGATGCGCAGGCCCGCCAGCGCGTCCTCGGTCTCGCGCAACGCGCCGAGCACGGTCTGCTGGTAGTTGGCTGCAATCTCGTCGAATGCCGCGCGCGCGCCCTGCTCGTTGGCCGCACGGCGGCCGCCGTCGAACACGGTCGCCACAAGCGCGGTGCCGGCCAGCGGCCCGAGCGCCCAGGTGCGGCTGGACGCGCGGAACAGATCGCCCGAATTGGCCGCTTCCAGCCCGAGCAGTCCGGTCAGCGTCAGGCGGGGAAACCACGCGGCACGTGCGACCCCGATGCGCGCATTGGCCGCGGCCATCGCGCGCTCGGCGGCCGCGATGTCGGGCCGGCGCTCGAGCAGTTGCGACGGCAATCCGGGCGGTATCGCGACCGGCGCAAACGCCAGCGGCTGCGCGGGCAGATCCAGCCGGGCCGGCGTGCTTCCGACCAGCACGGCGAGCGCATGTTCCAGTTCGGCGCGCCGGCGCGACAGCGCCACGCCTTCGGCGCGCGCTGTCGCGAGTTCCGTCTGTGCCCGCGCGACGTCGAGTTCGGCGATCTCGCCGGCCTTGAAGCGTCGCTCGACCAGCACCAGCGCCTGTTCGCGCAGCCGCACGGTGTCGGCAAGCAGCGCGATCTCGGCATCGAATCCGCGCAGCGCGAGATACGTCTGCGCGACGTCGGCCTGGATCGCCAGCAGCAGCGACGCGTAAAGCCTCTCCGTCTGCGCGACGTCGGCGCGCGCCGCGGCAACTTCATTGGCGACGCGGCCGAACAGATCCACCTCGTAGCTGGCGGCAAGCTGTGCGCGGTACAGCGTCTGCGGCGGCACATCGGCGCCCGGCGGCAGACCGAGCGACGCGGGCGACGCGCGCAGGCGCGTCGCGCCGACGCCGGCCTCGACGGTCGGGAAGCGCTGCGATTCGGCGATGCCGGCCGCCGCGCGTGCCTGCGCCAGGCGCGCCAGCCCCGCCTTCAGCGTCGGGCTCGCGCGCGCGGCGTCCGCCTGCAGTTCGTTCAGTTTCGGGTCGCCGAAGACCGTCCACCACTGCCCACGCGCGAGCGCTTCGCTCGGCTCGGCGCGCTTCCATTGCGACGATTCGGGGACGGTCTCCTTGAACGCCGCGCCGACGTTCGCGTCGGGCCGCTGGTACGTCGGCGCCACGCTGCAGGCGGCGAGCAGCAGTGCCGCGACAAGCGTCGTGGCGGAATGTGAGGTTCTCATCGCGTGTTCTCCGAAGACTTTGTTCACCACAGAGGACACAGAGGGCGCAAAGATGTGAGTGTCATGCCCGCGCAAGCGGGCATCCAGGGACGTTCCAGGCGCGCTGGATTCCCGCTTGCGCGGGAATGACACAGCGGTGTGGTCTGCTCTGTGCTCTCTGTGTCCTCCGTGGTCAGAAATGCATTTCACTCCTCGCGCGGCGCAGCCACCGCCCCGGCAGGCAGCGCGCCGCCGGCGGGCTTGCGTGCGAAGCGCTCGGCGAGCGTGCGCAACAGCACGTAGAACACCGGCGTCAGCACCAGGCCGAAGAAGGTGACGCCGAGCATCCCCGAGAAGACCGCGATGCCGATCGCGCGCCGCATCTCGGCGCCGGCGCCGACCGAGAACGCAAGCGGCAGCACGCCCATGATGAACGCGAACGACGTCATCAGGATCGGCCGCAGCCGCAGCCGGCTCGCCTCGATCGCCGCCTGCACGATCGATCGGCCGCCGCGCTCAAGATCGCGCGCGAACTCGACAATCAGGATCGCGTTCTTTGCCGCCAGGCCCATCAGCACGACGAACGCGATCTGCGTGAACACGTTGTTGTCTCCCCGGGTGAGGTACACCCCCGCGATCGCCGCCAGCAGCGCCATCGGCGCGATCAGGATCACCGCCAGCGGCAGCGTCCAGCTCTCGTACAGCGCCGCCAGCACCAGGAACACCAGCAGCACCGCGAGCGGGAACACGATCACCGCGGTGTTGCCGGCGAGGATCTCCTGGTAGGTGAGCTCGGTCCACTCGAACGCGATGCCCTTGGGCAGCACCTCGCGCGCGATGCGCTCGGCCGCGGCCTGCGCCTGCCCGGAGCTGAAGCCCGGCGCCGGCCCGCCGTTGATGTCGGCCGCGGTGTAGCCGTTGTAGCGCATCACGTTGTCCGGGCCGAAGCTGGGAGACACGTTCAACAGCGCCGCCAGCGGCACCATCTCGCCGCGGTCGTTGCGCGTCTTCAGCCGGCCGATGTCCTCGGCATGCGCGCGGAACGGCGCGTCGGCCTGCAGCTTTACCTGGTAGGTGCGGCCGAAACGGTTGAAGTCGTTCACGTACAGCGAACCCAAGTAGACCTGCATCGTGTCGAACACGTCGCTCACCTGCACGCCGAGCTGGCGCGCCTTCACGCGGTCGACGTCGGCGTACAGCTGCGGCACGTTGATCCGGTAGCTGCTGAACACGCCCGCCAGCTCCGGCGTCTGGTACGCCTTGCCGATGAACGACTTGGTCGCTGCGTCGAGCGCCTCGTAGCCGGCTGCGCCGCGGTCCTCTATCTGCAGCTTGAAGCCGCCGATCACGCCGAGTCCCGACACCGGCGGCGGCGGAAACACCATCGTGAACGCTTCCTCGATCGCACCGAACTGCCTGTTCAGCGCCCCGGCGATCGCCGGGCCCGAGAGCGCGGGCGAGCGCCGCTCGTCGAACGGCTTCAGCGTGGCGAACACCACGCCCGCGTTCGGGCTGGTGGTGAAACCGTTGATCGACAGCCCCGGGAACGCGACCGCCGCCTCGACGCCCGGCTGCTTCATCACGATCTCCGACATGCGCCGGACGACCGCTTCGGTGCGGTCCAGCGTCGCGCCGTCGGGCAGCTGCGCGAAGCCGACCAGGTACTGCTTGTCCTGACTCGGCACGAAGCCGCGTGGCACCGCCTGGAAACCCAGCCACGCGACCCCGATCAGCGCCATGTACACGCCCATCACCACCGCCTTGCGGTTCAGCACGCGCGCCACGCCGCCGCTGTACGCGTCGGACGAACGCCGGAAGAAGCGGTTGAACGCGCGGAAAAACCAGCCGAACGCGAAGTCGATCGCGCGCGCGAAGCGATCCGGCTTCGCGCCGTGCGGCTTGAGCAGCAGCGCGGCGAGCGCCGGCGACAGCGTCAGCGAATTGAAGGTCGAGATCACGGTCGAGATCGCGATCGTCAGAGCGAACTGCTTGTAGAACTGGCCGGTCAGGCCGGACACGAACGCCAGCGGCACGAACACCGCGACCAGCACCAGCGCGATCGCGACGATCGGCCCGCTGACCTCGTTCATCGCCTTGAACGTCGCCTCGCGCGGCGCCAGGCCAGCCGCGATGTTGCGCTCGACGTTCTCGACCACGACGATCGCATCGTCGACCACGATGCCGATCGCCAGCACCAGGCCGAACAGCGACAGCACGTTGATCGAGAAACCGAACCCGAGCAGCAGCGCGAAGGTGCCGACGATCGACACCGGCACCGCAACCAGCGGGATGACCGACGCGCGCCAGCTCTGCAGGAACACGATCACCACCAGAACGACCAGCAGCACCGCCTCCAGCAGCGTGCGCACCACCGCGGTGATCGAGCTCTTCACGAAGCGCGTGGTGTCGTAGACGATCTGGTAGTCGACGCCTTCAGGCATGTTGCCCTTCAGCTCCGCCATCGCCGCGCGCACGCCGTTGGCGATCGCGAGCGCGTTCGAGCCGGGCGACTGGAAGATGCCGACCGCCACCGCCGGGTTGTTGTTCAGCAGGCTGCGGATCGAGTAGTCGGCCGCACCCAGTTCGATGCGCGCCACGTCGCGCAGCCGCGTGACCGCGCCGTCGGGCGAAGTCTTGATCACGACGTCGCCGAATTCCTGTTCGGTCGCCAGGCGCCCGCGCGCGTTGACCGCGAGCTGGTAGTCGACTCCCGGCAGCGAAGGCGGCGCGCCGATCACGCCGGCGGCGACGTTGGCGTTCTGGTCGCGGATCGCGCGCGCGACGTCGGTCGCGGTGAGGTTGCGCGCGGCGACCTTGTCGGGATCGAGCCAGGCGCGCATCGCGTAGTCACCCGCGCCCCACACGATCACCTGGCCCACGCCCGGCACGCGATTGAGCACGTCCTTGACGTTCAGCACTGCGTAGTTGCGCAGGTAGTTGGCGTCGTAGCGCTCGTTCGGCGACAACAGGTGCACGACCATCAGCAGGTCGGGCGAGCTCTTCGCGGCCGTCACGCCGAGCCGCCGCACCTCCTCGGGCAGCCGCGGCAGCGCCTGCTGCACGCGGTTCTGCACCAGCTGCTGCGCCAGATCCGGATCGGTGCCGAGCTTGAAGGTGACCGTCAGCGTCAGGCGCCCGTCGCTGGTCGCCTTCGAGTTCATGTACAGCATGCCTTCGACGCCGTTGATCGCCTCCTCGAGCGGCGTGGCGACGGTTTCGGCGACGACCTTCGGGTTCGCGCCGGGGAAGCTCGCGGCGACGACGACGTTCGGCGGTGAGACTTCCGGGTACTCGGCGATCGGCAGTTTGAAAATCGCGAGCAACCCGGAAAGGAAGATCACGATCGACAGCACGCCGGCGAGGATCGGGCGATCGACGAAGTAGTGCGACAGTTTCATGCGCCGCTCCCGTTGCCGGGTCGCAGCGCCAGCTCCGCCTTCTCGCCCATGTCGACCTGCTTGGGCGTGACCGCGGCGCCCGGTCGCACGCGCTGCAGGCCGTTGACGACGATCTTCTCGCCCGCCGCCAGTCCTTCGCGCACCACGCGCAGGCCGTCGACCACCGGGCCGAGCTTCACCTCGCGGTACGCGACCTTGTTGTCGTCGCCGACCACGAACACGAACTTCTTGCTCTGGTCGGTGCCGACCGCGCGGTCGTTGACCAGCACCGCCGCCTTCGCCTCGCCCGCGCCGATCTTCAGCCGCGCGAACATGCCCGGCGTCAGCACGCCGTCGGCGTTGTCGAACACCGCGCGCACGCGGATCGTCCCCGACTGCGGATCGAGGCGGTTGTCGACGAACTCGATCGCGCCCTTGCGCGGATAGCCCTGCTCGTTGGCCAGACCCAGCAGCACGGGCAACTGCCGCGCGCCATGGCCGTGCGCCCGGCCCGCGTACTTCAGGTACGTGTGCTCGTCGACCTCGAAGGTCGCGTAGATCGGCGAGGTCGACACGATCGACGTCAGCGCCGGGCCGTTCGCGCCGGCGGCGACGAGGTTTCCGACCGTGACCTCGGCGCGGCTCGCGCGCCCGCTGATCGGGGCGGTCACGCGCGTGTAGCCGAGGTTCAGGCGCGCGATGTCGAGCGCTGCCTGCGCCGACTGGATCGACGCCTGCGCCTCGCGCTGCGCGTTGACGCGCTCCTCGAATTCGCGCTGCGCGATCGCGCGGTCATCGAGCAGCCGCTGCGCGCGCGCCAGTTCCGACGTCGCCAGCGCGAGTCTCGCCTGCGCCGAGGCGAGCTGCGCGTCGGCGCGCGCGACCTCGGCCGCGTACGGCTTCGGATCGATCACGAACAGCGTGTCGCCCTTCCTGACCATCGCGCCGGGCGCGAAGTGGATCGACTCGATGAAGCCCGCCACGCGCGGGCGCACCTCGACCTTGTCGATCGCCTCCAGCCGTCCGGAGAACTCGTCGAACTCGACGATCCGCTTTTCGAGCGCGGTCGCCACCGATACCGGCGGCGCCATCGGCGCGGCGGCAGGCTTCTGCGACGCCTTCACCGGCGCATAGAAAAATGCATAGCCGCCGCCGAGCGCCGCAGCCACCGCGAGCGCGAGCGATGCGCGCAGCAATGTGTTCGCGCGACGACGACTGGAATTTCCCGTTTCCATGACTGCCCCATCTCCGATCAAGGTGCGCGCATCGTCGCGGCCAGTGGTTTCGCATGCGTTGCAGCGCCTGGCGATCGCGTTTCATCTGAAATTCGATGCTGCTGCCACCGCGGCGCCGGCGCGGCGACAATCGCGTCGCACCCGCCGCACGCGCGACCTGCGGCAATGAAACGCGGCGGACCCAAGCGACCCCGATCAGCCAGGAGGACTCATGCCCGGATCCCGTCCC
>JBLMYK010000170.1:0-5161 GCA_050258235.1 Gemmatimonadota bacterium
AGCTGCTGCGGCGAACATTGGGCCACCACTTGCCCGCCGCCGTCGCCGCCCTCCGGGCCGAGGTCGACGATCCAGTCGGCCTCGGCGATCACGTCGAGGTTGTGCTCGATCACCACGACCGTGTTGCCGGCGTCGACCAGCCGGTGCAGCACCGCGAGCAGCTTCTCGACGTCGTGCATCGACAGCCCGACGGTTGGCTCGTCGAGCACATACAGCGTATGCAGCGGCTTGTACGCGCGGCCGGTGCGGACGAGGCCTTCGTCCATCCGCACCTTGGCGAGTTCGGTCACGAGCTTGATCCGCTGCGCCTCGCCGCCCGATAGCGTCGGCGACGGCTGCCCGAGCGTCAGATATCCGAGCCCCACGTCCTGCAGCAGCTGCAGCGGCCGCGCGATCGACGGATGCGCGCCGAAGAACGGCGCCGCCGCATCGACCTCCATCGCCAGCACGTCGCCGGCGGTCTTGCCGCGCAACGCGATGCCGAGCGTCTCGCGATTGAAACGCCGCCCGCCGCACACGTCGCACAGCACCTTCACGTCGGGCAGGAAATTCATCTCGATCGTGCGCAGCCCCTGGCCTTCGCAGGCAAAGCAGCGTCCCTCGCCGGTATTGAACGAGAAGCGCGACGTGCCGTAGCCGCGCATGCGCGCCTCCTGCGTGTCGGCGAAAAGGCGCCGGATCGCGTCCCAGAAGCCGACGTAGGTGGCCGGGCACGAGCGCGGCGTCTTGCCGATCGGCGTCTGGTCGACTTCAAGCACGCGGTCGACCTGCTGCCAGCCGTCGATGGCTGCGCAGCCCGCCCACTGACCGTCGAACCCCTTCTTCGTCGCGCGCGCCGACACCGCGCGCTGCAGGTTCGCCAGCAGCACGTCGCGCGCGAGCGTGGACTTGCCGCTGCCCGACACGCCGGTGACGACGGAGAGCCGCCCGAGCGGAAACTCCGCGGTCGCCCCTCGCAGGTTGTGCATCTTCGCACTGCGCAGCACGAGCCGCGGGGTTTCGCCGTTCACCGCTCGGTGCGGCGCGGGCGGGTGCGCGAGCGGCGTCTTCAGGTAGCGGCCGGTGATCGATTCGCCGCTGGCGATCACGTCGTCGATCGCGCCCTGCGCCACCACGCGCCCACCGCGCACGCCGGCGCCGGGGCCGATGTCGATGATGTGCTGCGCGCGCCGGATCGTGTCCTCGTCGTGCTCGACCACGACCAGCGTGTTGCCCTTGTTCTCGAGCTTGCCGAGCGCGTCGAGCAGGATGCGGTTGTCGCGCGGATGCAGGCCGATCGTCGGCTCGTCGAGCACGTAGCACACGCCCTGCAGGTTCGAGCCGAGCTGCGCGGCGAGCCGGATGCGCTGCGCTTCGCCGCCACTCAATGTCGGGGCCGCGCGGTCGAGCGCGAGGTAGCCGAGCCCGACTTCCTCGAGGAAATCGAGCCGCGAGCGGATTTCGGATAGCACGTCGCGCGCGATCTGCTCGTCGCGGCCTTCGAGCCTGAGCGTCGCGAACAACTTCTTCGCGTCGGCCACCGAGCCGGCCGCGAGCTGCGCGATCGAGCGGTCCTGCCATTTGACCGCCAGCGCGACGCGGTTCAGCCGCTGCCCATGGCAGGTCTCGCACGGCTGCACGTCGCCCTCGTACCAGGCGTTCCACCAGATCTCTTCGCCGGTCTGCTCCGCGTCGAAGCCCTGCAGCTTGAGCCCCGTGCCGTAGCAGTCGGGACACCAGCCGTGCTTGCTGTTGTACGAGAACAGGCGCGGATCGGGCTCGGGGAACGACTTGCCGCACGACGGGCACGCGCGCTTGGTCGAGAACACGCGGGCATCGAGGTCCGCGGCCGATTCGCCGCGGTCGAGCGCGCTCTTCAGCCGGTCGAGCGGCCAGATCAGGTTGACGATCCCGTGCCCGTGCTCGAGCGCGGTCGCGAGCATCGTCCGCAGCTTCGCCTCTTCGTTGCTGTAGACGACGAGGTCGCCGACCGGCAGTTCGATCGTGTGCTCCTTGAAGCGGTCGAGCCGCGGCCACTTCGCGGTCGGCACGAACTCGCCGTCGACGCGCAGGTGCGTGTAGCCCTTGTTCTTCGCCCACTTGGCGAGGTCCGTGTAGAAGCCCTTGCGGTTGACCACCAGCGGCGCCATCAGTCCGACGTGCCGGCCGCGGAAGTCGCGCAGCATCTGCGCCGCGATTGCCTCGAAAGTCTGCGGCGTGACCGGCACGTTGCAGTCGGGGCAATGCTGCACGCCGAGTTTCTGGTACAGCAGCCGCAGAAAGTGATAGATCTCGGTCATCGTCGCGACCGTCGACTTGCGGCCGCCGCGCGACGTGCGCTGCTCGATTGCCACCGTCGGCGGGATGCCGTAGATCGCATCGACGTCCGGCTTGCCGGCGGGCTGCACGATCGAGCGCGCGTACGCATTCAGCGATTCGAGGTAGCGCCGCTGCCCCTCGTTGAACAGGATGTCGAACGCCAGCGTCGACTTGCCGCTGCCCGACACGCCGGTGATCACGGTGAATGTGTCGCGCGGGATCTCGACGTCGATGCCCTTCAGGTTGTGTTCGCGCGCGTGGCGGATCGAGATCGCGTTGGCGAGGTAGCGGCCACTCGGCTCGGCAGCGATGGGTTCCGGCTTCGCGACGGCGGGCGCGGCAGGGAGGGCGAGCTGCGATTCGTAGTCGCGCAGCGCCCGGCCGGTGTGCGAGGCCGGGTGCGCCATCACGTCGCGCGGCGTACCGGCCACCACGATCTCGCCGCCCGCGTCCCCGCCCTCGGGGCCGAGATCGACGATCCAGTCCGCCGCGCGGATCACGTCGAGGTTGTGCTCGATCACGATCAGCGAATGCCCGGCGGCGAGCAGCTTGCGCAGCGCGCGCATCAGCTTGGCCACGTCGTCGAAGTGCAGGCCGGTGGTCGGCTCGTCGAACAGCAGCAGCGAGCCGCTTCTTCCCCGACCTTGCGCGAGCTTGTTGCCGAGCGGCAGATCGCTGATGCCGCTCTTCGCCGCTTCAGCGAGGAAGCCAGCAATCTTCAAGCGCTGCGCCTCGCCACCCGACAGCGTCGGCACCGGCTGGCCGAGCTTCACGTATTCGAGGCCCACGTCGGCGAGCGGCTGCAAGGCGCGCACGACCTCGCGGTCGCTGCCGAAGTACTGCAGCGCCTCGCTCACCGTGAGGTCGAGCACCTCGGCCACCGACAGTTCCATCCTGCCGCGCTCGACCTTCACCTCGAGCACTTCGGGGCGGAAGCGCTTGCCGTCGCAGTCGGCGCAGCGCAGGTACACGTCGGACAGGAACTGCATCTCGACACGCTCGAAGCCGTTGCCGCCACAGGTCGGGCAGCGGCCGTCGCCGGCGTTGAAGCTGAACATGCCGGCGGTGTAGTTGCGCTCGCCCGCCAGCCGCGTCTTCGCGAACAGTGCGCGGATCGCGTCCCATGCGCCGACGTAGCTCGCGGGATTGCTGCGCGTCGTCTTGCCGATCGGCGACTGGTCGACCAGCGCCACGTCGGCGATCCAGTCATGGCCGAGCACGCGGTCGAACTCCCCCGGAGTCTCGGTGCTCTTGCCTTTTGCCTTGCACAGCGCCGGATGCAGCACATCCTGGATCAGCGTGCTCTTGCCCGAGCCCGAAACGCCGGTGACGACGACCAGGTGATTGAGCGGGAACGCGACCGACAGGTTCTTCAGGTTGTGCTCGCGCGCGCCTTCGAGCACCAGCTTTGGCGTGTTGGGGCGCACGTTGCGCGTCGCGTAGCCGTCGGTCGTCAGCACGTTGAGTTCCAGCTGCTTGCGGCCCGACAGGTACTCGCCGGTCAGAGTCGGCGCGTGCCTGATCGCATCCGGCGTGCCGTTGAAGACGATCTGCCCGCCGCGCTCGCCCGGACCGGGCCCCATGTCGAGCATGCGGTCGGCGGCGAGCATCACCTGCGGGTCGTGCTCGACCACCACCAGCGAATTTCCCGCCGTGCGCAGCCGGTGCATCACCTCGATCACGCGGTGCATGTCGCGCGGGTGCAGGCCGATCGACGGCTCGTCGAGCACGAACAGCGTGTTGACGAGCGAGGTGCCGAGCGCGGTGGTCAGATTGATCCGCTGCACCTCGCCGCCCGACAGCGTGCGGCTCTGGCGGTCGAGCGTGAGGTAGCCGAGCCCCACGTCGCACAGGAACTTGAGCCGCGCACGCACCTCGTCCAGCAGCAGTTCGGTCGCCTCGTCGAGTACGCCGATGAAGGTCAGGCGGTCGAAGAATTCGCGCACGCGCGCGATCGGCAGCAGCATCAGGTCGTGGATCGACAGGCCCGGACGCGTTCCTTCGTCGCGGCCAGTGCCGGGAAGGTCGGGCTCCCTCACCCCCGGCCCCTCTCCCGGGGGGCGATGGGAGAAAACCGTCACCGCTTCAACGTCTTCCTTAGTGCCCACTCTCCACAGCAGCGCGTCCGCCTTCAGCCGCGCACCATTGCACGCGGTGCAGGGTGTGTACGCGCGGTACTTGGAGAGCAGCACGCGGATGTGCATCTTGTAGGCCTTGCTCTCCAGCCAGTCGAAAAACCGTCCCACTCCGTACCATTGTTTCTGCCACTTGCCGGTCCAGCCCTTCTGGCCTTCGAGCACCCAGCGCCGCTGGTCTTCCTTCATCAGCCGCCAGGGCGTATCGAGGTCGATGCCGAACTTGGGCGCGTACTTCTCCAGGTCGCGCTGGCATTCGAGGAAGCTCTTGGTCTGCCACGGCTTGACCGCGCCGCCGCGCAGCGTTTTGCTTTCGTCGGGGATGATCAGGCCGAAGTCGATGCCGATCACGCGGCCGAAGCCGCGGCACGTGTCGCACGCGCCGAGCGGCGAGTTGAACGAGAACGTGCTCGGGTTCGGGTCCGCATAGTGGATGTCGCAATCCGCGCAGTGCAGATCAGTGCTGAAACGCCAAAGCGTTTCTGCACGGATCTGCGATCCTGTCAGGCTTTCCCTCCCCCGACCCCCTCCCAGGGGAGGGGGCCTGCTATGCGCAGCGTCGTGCTCTTTGGGCGGCGCGTCATCGCGCAGCACCTGCACGTCGACTCGCCCGCCGCCGAAGCGCAGCGCGGATTCGACCGCCTCGGCCACGCGTTGGCGCTCCGCGCTGCCCATGCGCACGCGGTCCTGCACGACGTCGAGCACCTTCTCGTCGCCGGCAACGCGTT
>JBLMYK010000171.1:0-9404 GCA_050258235.1 Gemmatimonadota bacterium
GCTGCCCGGCCGGCCGCACGCTGACGTTCGCGTCGCAGCGGAAGCTGCCTTCCTGCATGTTGCCGTCGCAGATGCCCAGCCACACCACCAGGCCATGCAGCGCCTTCGCGTATGCGACCGCCTCGTCCGACGAGCGCATGTCGGGCTCGGACACGATCTCCAGCAGCGGCGTGCCGGCGCGGTTCAGGTCGATGCCGGTCATGCCGTGATAGTCCTCGTGCAGCGACTTGCCGGCGTCTTCCTCCAGGTGGGCGCGGGTCAGCCGCACCGTCTTCGCGTACGGCTCGCCCTTCTTCGGCGTCACCACGCAGGTCAGCGATCCGCCCTGCACGACCGGGATCTCGTACTGGCTGATCTGGTAGCCCTTCGGCAGGTCAGGGTAGAAATAGTTCTTGCGCGCGAAGATCGAGCGCGGCGCGATCGTGGCGCCGATTGCCAGCCCGAACGTGATCGCGCGCTCGACCGCGCCGCGGTTCAGTACCGGCAGCACGCCCGGCAGCGCCAGATCGACTGCGCAGGCCTGCGTGTTCGGCTCGGCGCCGAACGCGGTGCTGGCGCCCGAAAAGATCTTGCTCGCGGTCGAAAGCTGCGCGTGCGTTTCCAGCCCGATCACGACTTCCCAGGCCATGTCAGAACCCCGCGGGAACGCGCCTGTGCCAGTCGGTCGCGCGTTGGTACGCGTGCGCGATGCCCAGCAGCTTGGCTTCCTCGAAATGGTTGGTCATCAGGTGCAGCCCGACCGGCCGGCGCGCGTTCTTCTCCCCCTGGCCGAAGCCGCACGGAATCGACAGTGCCGGCACGCCAACAAGGTCGGCGGGAATCGTGTACAGGTCGGACATGTACATCTCGACCGGATCGGCCGACTTCTCGCCGAACTCGAATGCCACGCTGGTCGTCACCGGGCCGGCGATCACGTCGCACTCGCGGAACGCGCGCTGGAAATCGTCGGCGATCAGCCGCCGCACCTTCATCGCCTTGATGAAGTAGGCGTCGTAGTAGCCATGCGACAGCACGTAGGTGCCGATCAGGATGCGTCGCTTCGGCTCGGCGCCGAAACCTTCGGAGCGCGACTTCTTGATCATGTCGATCAGGTCCGCGTGCTCCTTCGTGCGATGGCCGTAGCGCACGCCGTCGAAGCGCGACAGGTTGGAGCTCGCCTCCGCCGGCGCGATCACGTAGTAGACGGGGATGCCGAGGTCCGCGTTCGGCAGCCGGATGTCGACGAGCTTCGCGCCCATCTTCTGGTACTCGGCGAGCGCGGCGCGGACCGCGGCTTCGACGTCCGGCTGCAATCCGGCGCCGAAGAATTCCGGCGGCACGCCGATCCTCAGCCCCTGCATCGACATGTTCAGGTGGCGGGAGAAGTCCTCGACGGGGCGGTCGACGCTGGTCGAATCCTTCGGGTCGAAGCCGAGCATCGCGTTGCAGACCAGCGCGGCGTCCTCGGCCGATTGCGTGAACAGTCCCGGATGATCGAGGCTTGAGGCGAATGCGACCACGCCCCAGCGCGATGCGCGCCCATAGGTGGGTTTCAGCCCCGTCACCCCGGTGAACGCGGCCGGCTCGCGGATCGACCCGCCGGTGTCGGTCCCGGTCGCCACCGGAGCGATGCGTCCCGCGACCACCGCCGACGATCCGCCCGACGATCCGCCCGGCACCGCGCGCTTGTCCCACGGGTTCAGCACGTTGCCGTAGGCGCTGTTCTCGTTGCTCGAGCCCATCGCGAATTCGTCGCAGTTCAGTTTGCCGAGACAGACCATGCCGGAGCGCGCCAGGTTGTCGACCACGGTCGCGTCGAACGGGCTCATGTAGCCGCGCAGGATCCTCGAACCCGCGGTGGTCGCCCAGTCGCGCGTGACGAAGATGTCCTTGTGCGCGAGCGGCACGCCGAGCAGCGCGCCGGTCTCGCCGCGGGCGCGGCGGGTGTCGGCGGCGCGCGCCTGGGCCAGCGTGACCTCGGGCCGCACGTCGAGAAATGCGTTCAGCTCGCGGTGCGCGTCGATGCGCGAGAGGAAGAGCTGCGCCAGCTCGACCGCCGAGACCTCCTTCGCTTCGAGCCGGCGACCGAGCTCGGCGACCGTCAGACGCGCGAGTTCGCCCCCGGCGCTCATTCGATCACCTTCGGGACCAGGAACAGCCCGTCCTGCTGCTCCGGCGCATTGCGCATGTTCGCCGCGCGCTGGTCGTGCTCGGTCACGACATCGTCGCGCAGCCGCTGGTCGCCACCCAGCGGGTGCGACATCGGCTCCACGCCGTCGGTCGGCACCTGCTGCATCTTCTCGATCATCGCGAAGATGTCGTTCAGCTGTGCCAGCGTCGCCTGCGCCTGCGCGTCGGTGATCTCGATGCGCGCGAGGTGGGCGATGCGGCGGACGTCGTCGAGGGAAAGGGACATCGGAAGCGCGGTGCGGGCGGGACGGACGAAGGGATGATCGAAACGGGGGAGGCGGCCGACTCGAAATCGCGCGCGTTTCAGAGTGACCACCTGCACATCTAGTCTATCATTCGCGCTTCGCCGCCTCCCTCTGGCGCAATCCGATTGTCAGCACACGTCTGCGCCGACACGCATCGGCGCAGGCCAGCAAGGAACAGACAAGGCGTCCATGTTCGGTTTTCTCCGCAGCTATTTCTCCAGCGATCTCGCGATCGACCTCGGCACTGCCAACACTCTCATCTACGTCCGCGGCAAGGGCATCGTGCTGAACGAGCCGTCGGTGGTCGCCATCAGCCAGGAAGGCGGCCCGAGCGGCAAGCGCACGATCCGCGCCGTCGGCCGCGAGGCCAAGCAGATGCTCGGCAAGGTGCCCGGCAACATCGAGGCGATCCGCCCGATGAAGGACGGCGTGATCGCCGACTTCACCGTCACCGAGCAGATGCTCAAGCAGTTCATCAAGATGGTGCACCCGTCGAGCCTGTTCGCGCCGAGCCCGCGCATCATCATCTGCGTACCCTGCGGATCGACCCAGGTCGAGCGGCGCGCGATCAAGGAATCGGCTGAGGCGGCCGGCGCGTCGCAGGTGTTCCTGATCGAGGAGCCGATGGCGGCGGCGATCGGCGCGGGGCTTCCGGTTTCGGAGGCGTCGGGGTCGATGGTGGTCGACATCGGCGGCGGCACCACCGAAGTCGGCGTGATCTCGCTCGGCGGCATGGTGTATTCCGGCAGCGTGCGCGTCGGCGGCGACAAGTTCGACGAGTCGATCATCAACTACATCCGCCGCAACTACGGCATGCTGATCGGAGAGCCGACCGCCGAGGCGATCAAGAAGGAGATCGGCTCCGCGTTCCCCGGCTCCGAGGTCAAGGAGATGGAGGTCAAGGGGCGCAACCTGTCCGAGGGCATCCCGCGCAGCTTCACGATCTCCAGCAACGAGATCCTCGAGTCGCTGACCGATCCGCTGAACCAGATCGTCAGCGCGGTGAAGATCGCGCTCGAGCAGACGCCGCCGGAACTGGGCGCCGACATTGCCGACCGCGGCATGATGCTGACCGGCGGCGGCGCGCTGCTGCGCGATCTGGACCGTCTGCTGATGGAGGAGACCGGCCTGCCGGTGCTGGTGGCCGAGGATCCGCTGACCTGCGTGGTGCGCGGCTGCGGCATCGCGCTGGAGCGGATGGACAAGCTCGGCTCGATCTTCGCGCAGGGCTGAGACCGACGTGGCGCTGCGCGCCATGATTCGCACGGACTGATGGAACACGGTCCGCCGCCACTGTTCAACCAGGGCGTTTCCGCCCGCGCGCGGCTGGCATTCTTTTCGTTCCTCGCGATCGCGCTGATCATCGTCGATTCGCGCGTGAAGGCGCTCGACACGATCCGCGTCGGCGTCGGCGTGGTGCTGTATCCGATCCAGCAGGTGCTGCTGGCTCCGGTGCGCGCGACCGAGGCGGTGGGCGAATACTTCACCACGATCGGACGCCTGACCCGCGAAAACGAAGCGCTGAAGCGCGGCGCAGTCGAGCGTGCCAGCGAACTGCAGCAGGCGAAGAGCCTGGAAGTCGAGAATGCGCAGCTGCGCCGCCTGCTGGGTGCGCGGGAGAAGGTCAATCGCCCGGGCGTGCTGGCCCAGGTGCTGTACGAATCGCGCGACCGCTTCGCGCGCAAGCTGGTGCTCGACAAGGGCAGCCGGGACGGCGTGCGCGCAGGGCAGCCGGTAATCGACGACCGCGGCGTCCTGGGCCAGATCACGCGGGTCTTCCCGTTGACCGCGGAAATGACGCTGATCACCGACAAGGAGCAGTCGATCCCGGTCCAGATCGCCCGCAACGGACTGCGCGGCGTCGCCTACGGGGGCGCCGATCCGGGAACGCTCGACCTGCGCTTCATGCCGGCCAACGCGGATGTCAAGCAGGGCGACGTCGTGATGACGTCGGGGATCGACGCCATTTATCCGGCCGGCCTGCAGGTGGCCACCGTGACGAGGGTCGAGCGCGCTGAAAGGGACCAGTTCGCGCGCATCGTGATGACGCCGGCGGCCGGCGTGCAAAGCTTCACGTACATGCTGGTGCTTCAGGTCGACCCGGCGCCCCCGCCGCGTCCGGCGGAAGACAACGCGCCCGAGCCGCGCAAGGGGGCGCGAAAGTGATCTGCGCAAAGGGAGCACGGCGATGAGCTGGTGGAAAGCGCTGCGAGGCTCGTTTGCGCTGAACCGGCCGCGCAATCAGGACCTGGTCGAACTCGTGTCGGCCGAAGGCCTGGCGCCCGGGCGCGCGGCCTACCGGCCATCGGTGCTGCTGCGCCCGGCCAATCCCGTGTTCATCTGGACGTCGCTGGTGATCGCGCTGGTGCTGGATCTGATGCCGTGGGGTCGGTCGCCCTATGTGCCGGACTTCGTTGCGCTCGGCATGGTGTTCTGGAACGTCCATCAACCGCGCCGCGTCGGAATCGGCGCCGCGTTCGTCTTCGGTCTGCTGATGGACGTGCATGACGGCGCGCTGTTCGGCGAACACGCCCTGGCCTACACGCTGCTGTCCTACGGCGCGATCTCGCTGCACCGTCGCATCCTGTGGTTCCCGCTCGGCGCGCAGGCGCTGCACGTGTTCGGACTGCTGCTGGTTGCCCAGTTCGCCTCGATGCTGGTTCGCCTGTGGGTCGGGGGGACCTTTCCCGGCCTCAGCTACTTCGGCGAAAGCCTCGTCGGCGCGCTGCTGTGGCCGGTGGTGTCGTGGCTGCTGCTGGCGCCGCAGCGCCAGCCGCACGAGCGCGACGACACGAGGCCGATATAAAGACCGGTTGTTCGCTGCGGGTCGCTCGTTGTCGGTTACGTAGAACGACGTGCCCGGTCAACGGACAACCAGCAACCGGCAACGGACAATCGCACGTGCTGCAACCGGCATCCCCTCGACTCGTTCGAGCGGACGTTTGCGTGCGCTGTTTCGGCCCGCATAGAATCGTGCCGATGGAAACCGCCGGTCGCTGCCGTTCGCTGACACTCGGTCCGCGATATGCGCGGTCCAGCATGCGGTTCAACGCTGAACTCGTGCCGCTTCGCGGCAAACCCGACCTGCCGAGGCGATCGCGTGCGTGATGCCCTGTCCGAGCGGTGCCGTGTCGGGGTAAGAGGACTGCGCGCTGTCGCTTCAAACGTCGAAGCCGTGCCGTTGTGAAGGCATTTCGTAACCCCGAGCACGAGGTCCAGCAGTTTCGAACTCGCGCGGTCGTCGCCACGCTGTTCGTCCTTGTCTGCTTCGGACTGCTGCTGCTGCGTTTCGTCTGGCTGCAGGTGTACAGGCATGCGGAGCTCTACGAGCAGGCCGAGAGCAACCGGATCGCAGTACTGCCGGTGCAGGCCAACCGGGGGCTGATCCGCGATCGCAACGGCGTCATCATCGCGCGCAACTTTTCCGCCTATACGCTGGAGATCAACCCGCGCAAGGTAGACAACGTCAACGCGGTGATCGACGAGTTAGCCAAGGTGATCGAGATCCAGCCGCGCGACCGCCGCCGCTTCAAGAAGCTGCAGGAGGAGCTGAAGGGAGCCGAATCGGTCCCGATCCGCACCCGGCTGACCGACGACGAGGTGGCGCGGTTCTCCGCCCAGCAGTTCCGCTTTCCGGGCGTGGAGTTGCGCGCGAGGCTGTTCCGCCAGTATCCGCTCGGCGAGGTCGGTTCCCACATGATCGGCTACATCGGGCGCATCTCCGCTGCCGACAAGGAGCGCATCGCCGGATTCGACGATGCCGACAATTACGCCGGCGCCGAATACATCGGCAAGACGGGGGTCGAACTCTCGTACCAGCGCGAACTGCACGGCTCCCCCGGCTCGGAGCGGGTCGAAATCACCGCCGGCGGACACGCGGTGCGCACGCTCGACCGCACGCCGTCGACGCCCGGCAACAACCTGAACCTGTCGATCGACATCAAGCTGCAGCAGATCGTCGAGCAGGCGTTCGGCGACCGGCGCGGCGCGCTGATCGCGATCGAGCCCGCCACCGGCGACATCCTGGCGTTCGTGTCGAAACCGACCTTCGATCCGAACCTGTTCGTCGACGGCATCGACCCGAAGAGCTGGGACGAACTGAACAGCGATCCCGACAAGCCGCTGCTGAACCGCGCGCTGCGCGGCACGTATCCGATCGGCTCGACCTACAAGCCGTTCCTGGCGCTGGCGGCGCTGCAGACCGGCAAGAGGCGGCCGGAGCAGGTCATCTACGACCCCGGATATTTCATGTTCGGCAACCATCGCTTCCGCGACAGCAACAAGGTGCCGCTGGGCGCGGTCGACCTGCACAAGTCGATCGTCAAGTCGAGCGACATCTACTACTACATGGTCGCCAACGACCTGGGGGTCGACACGATCCACGACTTCATGAAGCCATGGGGGTTCGGCCAGCTCACCGGCATCGATCTCGAAGGCGAACAGACCGGCATCCTGCCGTCGACCGCGTGGAAGGAGAAGCGCTTCAAGCAGAGGTGGTACCCGGGCGAGACGATCTCGCTCGGCATCGGCCAGGGCTACAACGCCTTCACACTGCTGCAGCTGGCGCACGCGACCGCCACGCTCGCCAACGACGGCGTGGTGATGAAGCCGCACCTGGTCAAGAGCATCGAGGACGCGAAGACCGGTGCCGTGCGGCTGACGGTGCCGAAGGAGAGTTACCGCGTCGATGTGAAGCCGGAGTATCTGCGTCTCGTGCGCGAGGCGATGGTCGAAGTGAACATCAGCGGCACCGGCCGCCAGGCGTTCGCCGGCGTGCCGTACAAGGTTGCCGGCAAGACCGGCACCGCGCAGGTGATCGGCATCAAGCAGAACGAGAAGTACAACGCGAACCGCGTCGACGAGCGCCACCGCGACCATTCGCTGTTCATCGCGTTCGCGCCGGCCGGTCCCGGCGAGAAGCCGAAGATCGCACTCGCCCTGCTGGTGGAAAACGGCGGCTTCGGCGCGATGGCCGCCGCGCCGATCGCGCGCCAGGCGCTCGATTACTACCTGCTCGGCAAGGTGCCAAACGCACCTGCGCCGCTGAAGCCGGAAGGCGACGGCGAACCGTCGGGAGAACTGGTCGCGCAGGTGAACGGAGGTTCCCGTGAGCGATGAGCGGCGCGGGCGCGTTCGTAGGACCTCACCGACGGTGCAGCGCGGCACGCGCACTGCACCTGCACCGTTGAAGCCTGAAGACGATGGTGGCCCGTCGGGAGACCTGGTCGCGCAGGCGAACGGAGGCGCGCATGTACGGTGACACTCTGCGCGCGCGTATCTGGCAATGGGTGCGCGAGCGCCTTTCGGTGCTCGATCCGGCGCTGCTCGCGATCATCGGCGGCCTGATGCTGCTCGGGATGATCACGCTGTACTCGGCCGCCAACGATTTCCCGTGGCGCTTCACCGACCAGATGCGCAACTTCGCGGTGGCCGCGGGCATCATGTTCCTGATGGCGAGCATTCCGCCCAACGTGCTGATGAAGGTGGCGGTGCCGATTTACGTCGCGGGTGTCGTGCTCCTGGTGGCGGTCGATCGGTTTGGCGTGATCGTCAAGGGGGCGCAGCGCTGGCTGGATCTCGGCTTCACGCGCATCCAGCCGTCCGAGGTGATGAAGCTCGCTGCTCCGATGATGCTGGCGTGGTACTTCCACAAGCGCGAGGGCGCGGTGCGCACGCTCGATTTCATCATTGCCGGGGTGCTGCTGATCGTGCCCGTCGCACTGATCGCCAAGCAGCCCGACCTCGGCACCGCGATACTGGTGCTGGCGGCCGGCGCCTTCGTGATCTTCTTCGCCGGCCTGCCGTGGAAATGGCTCGCTGCGATGGTCATTGCCGGCGCGGCGATGCTTCCGGTGGCGTGGACCTTCATGCACGGTTACCAGCGCGAGCGCGTGATGACGCTGATCGACCCGTCGGAGGACCCGCTCGGCAAGGGGTTTCACACCCTGCAGGCGATGATCGCAATCGGCAGCGGCGGCCTGACCGGCAAGGGATGGATGCAGGGCACGCAGACGCACCTGGAGTTCATTCCCGAGCGCACCACCGACTTCATCTTCGCGGTGTTCTCGGAAGAGTTCGGCCTGATCGGCAACCTGGTGCTGGTCGCGCTGTTCTTCGCGCTCGTCACGCGCGCGCTGCTGATCGCCGCCAATGCATCGACGACCTATGCGCGGCTGATGGCGGCGGCGATCGCGCTGATCATCTTCACTTACGCGTTCGTCAACATGGGCATGGTGAGCGGCATCCTGCCCGTGGTGGGCGTGCCGCTGCCCTTCGTCAGCTACGGCGGCACCGCGCTGGTGACGCTCGGCATGGCGTGCGGCATGCTGATGAGCATTGCGCGCAATCGCAAGCTCGTGCAATCGTGACGATCGGACTGCGGATCGCGGATTGCGGGCCCCGCAGTTCGCGGATCACGGATCACGGATCACGGATCACACGCCACACGCTGCTGTGGCTGGCTGCCTGCGCGCTCGTCGCCGGCTGCGCGACCGCGCCGAAGGCACCGCCGCGCGGTGGCGGCTACTACCAGAACGACGGACCGCCCGCCCAGGTGCCGGCGGACCTTGCCGGCGTTCCCGATGCGATTCCGCGCGTCGAGCCGCTGAATCCGTTCGCGAACCGGCCGTACGTGGCGCTCGGCCGCACGTACACGCCGCTCAATGGCGATGCACCGTTCCGCCAGCGCGGGCTGGCGTCGTGGTACGGCCGCCAGTTTCACGGCAACCGGACCTCGAGCGGGGAGATCTACGACATGTTCGCGATGACGGCGGCGCACCCGACCCTGCCGATCCCGAGCTACGTGCGCGTGACGCGCATCCGGACCGGGGCCAGTGTGATCGTGCGCGTCAACGACCGCGGGCCGTTCAAGGACGATCGCATCATCGATCTTTCCTACGCGGCTGCGAGCCGGCTCGGATTTGCCGATGTCGGCACCGCGGAAGTCGAGATCGAGCGGCTGACCAACGCCGACATCGCGTCCGGGCGCTG
>JBLMYK010000172.1:0-8517 GCA_050258235.1 Gemmatimonadota bacterium
AAGTACGACCCGAACGCGGCGGCGCAGGCGTGGCAGCGGACGATGGAGTTCTTCGCGAGGCAGCTGCGGTAGCGCGCCGATCCCGGTCAGCCGGCTCGCTCCGATCGCGCTTGCGCGAGGATTGCCGCGATCCTGCGCGCGGCCTGGGCGTCGAACGGGTCGATCACCGTCGCGTCCCGCATCGACCGCAGCCAGGTGATCTGTCGCTTGGCGAGCTGGCGCGTGGCGGCGATGCCGGCGGCGCGGAACTCTTCGAACGGTGTGCGCTGCGCCAGATGCCGCCAAGCCTGCCGGTAGCCGACGCTGCGCATCGACGGCAGATCGGGATCCAGGTCGCCGCGCTTGATCAGCGCGCGCACTTCATCGAGGAAGCCGGTGGCCAGCATGGCATCGAACCGCGCCTCGATGCGCCGGTGCAGTTCTGCGCGGTTACCTGGCAGCAGCGCGATCGTCCGCAGGTGCAGCGGCGGCGCGTGGGTCGTCGCAATCAGCGCCGACATCGGCGTGCCGGTCAGCTCGAAGACCTCCAGCGCGCGCTGGATCCGCTGGCTGTCGTTCGGCGGCAGGCGGGCGGCGGTCGCCGGATCGACCTGCGCGAGGCGCGCATGCAGCGCCGGCCAGCCTTGCGCGCGCGCTTCGGCCGCGATGCGCGCGCGCAGCGCGGCGTCGGCCGAGGGCAGGCTCGACAGGCCCTCGCGCAGCGCGCGCGCGTACAGCATCGTGCCGCCGACCGCGAGGGCTAAGCTGCCGCGCGCGTTGATCGTGCCGATCGCCTGTGTCGCATCGCGCACGAAGTCGGCGGCCGAATAAGGCTCGGACGGATCGCGGATGTCGATCAGGTGGTGCGGCACGAGCGCGCGTTCCGCAGCGCCCGGCTTGGCAGTGCCGATGTCCATGCCGCGGTAGACCTGCGCGGAGTCGACCGACACGATCTCGAGCGGCGCCGCGCGCGCAAGCGTCATCGCAAATGCGCTCTTGCCGCATGCCGTCGGGCCGAGCAGCAGGACCGCGTCAGTCGATGCGGCCATGCCGTCGCACCAGCGCCCACGTCGATGCGGCGGTGCCGATGCTGCATGCCGCGATGGTGAGTGTGAGCGGATACACGGTGCCGTTGAAGCTCGCGCCGATCCACTGGCCGACCGCCGCAGCGACCAGCATCATCGTCAGCCCCAGCGCCGCGGTGGCCACGCCGGCGCTGTGCGGGAAATGCGCGACGCTGCCGGCCTGCGAGACCGGCTGGATCTGTCCGTGGCCAATCAGGAAGAAGAAGTGCGGCGCCACGATCGCGGCCGCGTGATGCACGCCCGCCAGCGCGAGCGCTGCCATCGCCAGCCCGGCGCCAAGCTGCTGCAGCGCGCCGCGGCTCAGGGTCCACTGCAGGCCGTGGCGCGCCACGTTGCGGCGGCAGATCAGCGTGCCGATGATGTAGCCGCCGACCACGGTGCTGAAGCACAGCCCATATTCGAACGGAGAGACGCCGAGCACGCGGATCAGCGTGAACGAACCGCCCGAGATGAACGAGAACAGTCCGGCGTAGCTGAAGACGGCGGGCCAGGTGTAGGCGTGCCACGTCGGCGAGCGGAACACCTCGGCATAGGCGCGCGCCAACGGCACCACGCGCAGCGCATGAAGATTGGGCGCGGCGTGGGTTTCGCTCAGCCGCAGCAGCGCGGCGAGCGCCAGCGCGGCGGACAGCGCGAACATCGCGCCGAACGTCGCGCGCCAGCCGAATGCGGTCAGCAGCACGCCGCCGAGGGTCGGACCGATCAGTGCGACGACGCCGAGGATCGTGCCGCTGGCGGCGAGCAGCCGTGCACCCTGTGCGGGTGACAGCGCATCGCGCACCATTGCGCGCGCGGCGACCAGGCACGAGCAGGCGCCGACCGCCTGCAGCGCGCGCGCGGCGATCAGCCACGCCATCGACGGCGCGAATGCGGCGGCCGCGCTCGCTGCGACGTAGGTCAGGATCCCGCCGAGCGCGATCGGGTGACGGCCGAAGCGGTCCGACAGCGGGCCGGCGACGAGTTGCCACGGCCCGAACACCAGGATGAAGACCGTCAGCGTCAGCTGAACGCTTGCCACCGATACGTCGAATGCATTGCCGATCGACGGCAGCGCGGACTGGTACAGGTCGGTCGACACCGGCTGCAGCGACGTGAAGCAGGCGACGAACGCGAGCAGCCAGGCGGGCGTCAGTGCGGGCCGGGCCGCCGCATCGGTTGCTGGCACGGCGGTCAGCGCCCGCGCATGAACAGCTTGTCGAGATCGCCGAGCGCGAGCTGCACCCAGGTCGGGCGGCCATGGTTGCACTGGTCCGCGCGCTCGGTGGTTTCCATCTCGCGCAGCAACGCGTTCATCTCGTCGATCGTCAGGCGCCGGTTGGCGCGCACCGCGCCGTGGCAGGCGAGCGTGGCGAGCAGTTCGTTGCGGCGCTCGGTCAACACGCGGCTGCCGCCGAATTCGCGCAGGTCGCGCAGCACGTCGCGCGCGAGCGCTGCGCCGTCGGCTGCGGCAAGCAGCGCCGGCACCGCGCGCAGCGCCAGTTGCGTGGGCGCCGCCGGCACGAGATCCATGCCGATGTGGGCGAGCACCGCCGCGTGCTCTTCCGCGGTCGCCACATCGAGGACGTCGGCGCCGAATACCTGCGGGATCAGCAGGCGCTGCTGCGGAATCTCGTGCGCGTCGAGCTGCTGCTTCAGCTTCTCGTACACGATGCGCTCGTGCGCCGCGTGCATGTCGACGATCACCAGCCCGGCGCGGTTCTGCGCCAGGATGTAGATGCCGCCCAGCTGCGCGATCGCCATACCGAGCGGCAGGTCGGCAGCACCGGTATCCGATGGCGAGGCGTCGACCTGTGCCGGCGCGGGAGCCGGCGCGAATGCGCCCACCATGGCCAGGTATTCGGCGACCGGCTGCGCGATGCCGAGCGGACGTTGCGCCATCGCGCCCGCTCCGCGCTCGGCGCGCAGCGCCGTCTCGCGCACCGCGGCCAGTTCGGCCAGCGAAGACGGCCGCTGCGTCGCTGCCGGCGCGCTGCGCGCCGATTCGGCCAGCGCTGCCTGCACCGCGTGCAGCACGAACTGGTGCACCGCCTGCGAGTCGCGGAAACGCACCTCGATCTTGGTCGGATGCACGTTGACGTCGACGCGCGCCGGATCGAGCTCGAGGAACAGCACATACATCGGCTGCGATTGCCCGTGCAGCACGTCGGCATAGGCGGCGCGCACCGCATGCGTGAGCACCTTGTCGCGCACGTAACGGCCATTGACGAAGAACAGCTGCGCATCGGCGCGCGCCCGGGCGGCGGTGGGCGCGCCGACCCAGCCGCCGAGCCGGATCCCCGGCGCTTCCGCGTGCACGGCGCGCCGCGCCGCGCCGAAGGCTTCCGGCATCAGGCGCCGCGTGCGCTCATCCACGCCGGCCGCCGGCAGCGCCAGCACCGCGCGGCCCTCGTGCACCACGTTGAACTCGACCTGCGGATGCGCGGCTGCGATGCGCTCGACCTGCAGCACGCAGTGGCCGAGCTCCGTGTTCTCCGCGCGCAGGAACTTGCGCCGGGCCGGCGTCTTGAAGAACAGATCCGCGACCTCGACGCGCGTGCCCGTTGTGCCCGCCGCGGGCTCGATCACGCCGGCTTCGGCGTCGATGCGGAACGCGCCCGGCGCGTCGGCGGTGCGCGACGTGATCGTCACCGCCGCGACTGCCGCGATCGATGCAAGCGCCTCGCCACGGAAGCCGAGCGATGCCACGGCCTCGAGGTCGCGCAGCGACGCGATCTTGCTGGTCGCGTGGCGCGCCAGCGCCAGCGGCAGCTCGTCGCGCGGAATGCCGCAGCCGTCGTCGGCGACGACGATGCGGCGGATGCCGCCGCCCTCGAGCCGCACGTCGATGCGCGCGGCGCCGGCGTCGAGCGCGTTTTCGACCAGTTCCTTGACGATCGACGCGGGACGCTCGATCACCTCGCCAGCGGCGATCTGGCTCACCAGCAGGTCGGGCAGCGGGCGAATGGCGCGGCGCGTGTCAGCGGCCAGCACGGATAGAGGGGACATTGCGGCGATTATAGGAAGAGCGACCGGGGGCCTCGCGTATCATGCAGAGCATCTCGCGCGGGCCGCCCGATCGGGCGGCCCGTTCTGCATCTTTCCGGCCGTTCAGCTCACGACTCCTCGATGGAAGGCATCAACTGGTTCGACCTGTTCAACGCGATGGACAAGTTCCTGCTTGCCATCGTGCACAAGAACGTCCTGCTGGTGTACGTGGTGCTGGCCGCGATCTTCTTCTCCGAGACCGGCCTCGTGTTCATGGCGTTCCTGCCGGGCGATTCGCTGCTGTTCGTCGCCGGCGCGGTCGCCGCGCAGCAGGCGGGGCTTTCGGTGTGGGTGCTGATCATCGTGGTCACGCTTGCAGCGATCCTCGGCAACACGGTCAATTACTACATCGGCTCGTGGCTGGGGCACAAGGTCTATGACGGCAGCATCAAATGGATCGACAAGACTGCGCTGGACCGCACTCACGAGTTCTACGAGAAGTGGGGCGGGCTGACGCTTATCCTGGCGCGCTTCACCCCGGTCGTGCGCTCGTTCGCGCCGCTGGTGGCGGGCGCTGGTGCGATGGAAATCCACAAGTTCCAGCTCTACAACGTGATCGGTGCTTCGCTGTGGGTGTTGCTGCTGGTCGGCGGCGGCCACCTGTTCGGCAACGTGCCGTTCGTGAAGGAGAACCTCGGGATCATCCTGATCATCGGCATCTCCGGCGCGCTGGTGCCGCTGACGCTGGGCGCAGCTTGGCGGCTCTGGCGCGGATGGTTCATGCCGGCTGCGCGGTCGGGTGCCGTGGTCGCTCGCAAGGACGACGATCGCAGGCGCTGACCGCACTGGCAACGGGGTTGATCGCTGTCAATTCCGACAGCGCCGTTCGGGCAAGAGTGCAGGTGCACTGACCGGGCGGACCTCCGGGACGGAACGATACGGTGGCGTGCATCCGTGGCAGCAATTTGACAATGCAGCGGCATCGACCTGATCGCACTTCGTTGTTGAGCACCGTGCGCGTGTTCGCACTGTGTGCGGCGCTGGTCGCGCTGACCGCCGCGTGCAGCACGACCGCGCCGTGGTCCGCGCCGCCAACCGGAAGCGCCGCGCAGCCGGTCGCCGGATCGGGAGCGACTTCCGGCGCTCAACGCGACAGCGCAACGACCCCGCAGCCGGCGACGGAACCGGAAACCGGGGTAATGGAGAAGACGCGCGAATCGGTGCGCTCGACGGCCGAGTGGCTGGCGCGCGGGGTGGACAGCTGGTTCGGCGACATTCCGTTCGAGCGGGGCGGCCGCGTGACCGATGGCATTCTCGGCGTCGGTCTGCTGAGGAGCAACGTCGAGGGCGACAGCGCGAGCGTGCGCTTCAACGCGCGCTTCCGCCTGCCCAACCTGGAAAGGCGTGCCTATGCGTTCGTCGGACGCGATAACACGCGCGAGGTGATTACCGATACGCCGGGAGAGCTGACGCGGCAGCGGCGACTGCTGGAGGAGCGCCCCGAGGACCGCAGCTTCTTCGCCGGTCTCGGCGTGCCGGTCATCGAAGGGGTCGACTTCAGGCTCGGATTCCGCGGCGGTCTCAAGCCATACGGACAGGTGCGCTACCGGCGGCCATGGGAGCTTGCCAATCGGGATCTGGTCGAGTTCCGGCAGACCGTGTTCTGGGCGCTGTCGGAGCACTTCGGTTCGACGACCGTGCTGTCGTATGAGCACCCGATTTCCTCGACGCTCGCGCTGCGATGGCTGAACGGCGCAACGATCACTCAGGTCAGCAAGAACTTCGAGTGGTCCAGCGTGCTGGGTGCCTACCGCAGCTTCGGCGGGCCGCGGCTGCTTTCGCTCGAAGGCCTGATCAGCGGCAAACCGGGGACCGGGGTCAACATCTCGGACTACGGACTGCAGGTGCGCTGGGAGCAGGCGGTGCACCGGGACTGGCTGCTCGGCGAGGTAACGGTCGGCCATTTCTGGCCGCGCAAGGACGCCGCGAGCGAGCGCCTCTCCGGCTGGGCTCTGGGCGTCAACGCCAAGATGCGTTTCTGATCGGCGCGCCGGCGGCTAGCCGATCGGATTGCGCGCGATCGGCGGATTCTTCGCGAAGTAGCGGTTGATGCCGCCGACGATGGCCTGCGCCAGCTTCTGCTGGTAGTCGTCGTCGCGCAGGCGCAGTTCCTCGTCCGGGTTGCTGATGAAGGCGGTCTCCACCAGGATCGATGGAATGTCGGGCGCCTTCAGCACCGCGAAGCCGGCCTGTTCAACGCGCGCCTTGTGCAGATGATTGACGCGCTCGAGTTCGCGCAGCACCGCGTTGCCGAACTTCAGGCTGTCGTTGATCTGTGCGGTCGTCGACAGATCGAGCAGCACGCGCGCCAGTTGCGGGTCGTGCGCGCCGAGATTGACGCCGCCGATCCGGTCGGCCTCGTTCTCGCGCCGCGCCATCCACGCCGCCGCCGCACTGGTGGCGCCGCGCTCCGACAGCGCGAACACCGACGAGCCGCGCACGTCGGGGCGGATCCACGCATCGGCATGCACCGACACGAACAGGTCCGCCTGCACGCGGCGCGCCTTGGCAACCCGCTGGCCGAGCGGCACGAAGTAGTCGCCGTCGCGCGTCAGCAGCACGCGCATGCTGGTCTGGTCGCGGATCATGCCTTCGATGCGTCGCGCGATCGCCAGCGTGACCGTCTTTTCGTACGTGCCGCGCTTGCCGATCGCGCCGGGATCCTCGCCGCCGTGGCCGGGATCGATGGCCACCGTGACGAAGCGGCTCACGCGATCGTCGCGCCGGCGCGCATCCGCGCGCTGCGTGGAGTTCGACTCGGCGATCGAGCGATCGATCTGGCGCGCGATTGCGTCTTCGTCGCCGGCGGGGGCTGCGGCGCGATTGCGCGCTTCCTGCTCGCGCAGGAATGCCATCAACGGGTCGGGCGGATTGACCGGCACCAGGTCCATCACGAGCCGGTACTGGTACGGACCGATCGGGTCGAGCGTGAACACCTGCGGCTTCACGTCTTCCTTCAGTTCGATCACCAGCCGCACCACGTGCGGCCGGTTCTGGCCGATGCGCACCAGCTGGATGTACGGATCGCTTGCGTCGACCTTGCTGACGAGTTCCTTCAGTGCCGGGGTCAGATCCATGCCTTCGATGTCGACCACCAGCCGCAGTGGCGGCGTGTCGCGCACCATGAACTGCGTGAACTTCAGCGGCGCGTCGTGTTCGAGCGTCACCCTCGTGTAGTCGGCCGCCGGCCACACGCGAACGCCGAGCAGCGTGGCGCCGCGCGCGATCTGCAGCGGGGAAAGCGACAGGACGAGGCTGCCGGCGGCGCCTTTCAGCCAGCGGCGGCGGTCGGTGTCTCCCAGCGGCGGATCGCGTCGTTCAGGCATGCGACTCCCAGTTCCGAATGGGCGGCGATCTGAACTCGCCGTCCCGGCTCCTCGACTCTCAACGTCAGCGCCAGATCCGGGGTTGGCAGATCACCCGCGCGCTCCGGCCATTCGATCGCGCAGACGCTGCCGGCGCCGAACAGCTCGCGGAATCCCACCGCGGCGAATTCGTCGGGATCCGCGAACCGATAAAAATCAAAGTGATAGAAGTCTAAGCTCGAAACGACGTAAGGTTCAAGCAGCGCAAAAGTGGGACTCTTGACCGGACCCGTTACGCCGAGCGCGCGCAGAACTCCACGCACCAGCGACGTCTTGCCGGCGCCGAGATCGCCGGTCAGTCCGATCACGAGGCCGTTGGCTTCGATCGCCGCGCGTTGCCGCTCGATCGCGTGCGCGAGCGCCGCGCCGAGACGGGCGGTCTCTTCCTCGTCGGCGAGATGGACAGTCGTTTGCGTAAGCGGCATTCGGGACGAACAATGCGCGCATGTCGACGCGCGCGAACCAGCGGAAGGATACCGAGCACGCGCTCGATCTCGAGGCGCTGGCGCGCGAGATCAGGGCGTGGGGCCGCGAGCTCGGACTCGCGGCGGTCGGCATCAGCGGCGTCGACACGAGCGCGGCGACGCCGCACCTGCGCGCGTGGCTCGCGCAAGGCCGGCATGGCGAAATGGGCTACATGGCGCGGCACGCGCCGCTGCGCGCGGACCCGACGCAGCTGCTGCCGAACGCGCTGCGCGTGATCAGCGCGCGCATCGATTACCGGCCGCGCGACGACGATCCGCAATGGGTCGGGCGCGAGGCCGGGCGTGTGGCCGACGGCAATGCCGCGGTGGTGTCGATCTACGCGCGCGGCCGCGATTACCACAAGGTGCTGCGCGACCGGCTGCAGAAGCTGGCGACGAGGGTCGAGCAGCGCGCCGGCAGTTTCGGCCATCGCGTCTGCACCGACAGCGCGCCGGTGTTCGAGATCGAGTTCGCGCGCCAGGCCGGACTGGGCTGGCGCGGCAAGCACACGCTGCTGCTGTCGCAGGACGCCGGCTCGATGTTCTTTCTCGGCGAAATCCTGACCGATCTGCCGCTGCCGGTCGATGCGCCGGCCACCG
>JBLMYK010000173.1:0-2647 GCA_050258235.1 Gemmatimonadota bacterium
GCGCGACGATCGCGACCGCCTTCGGGGCGCTGCTGATCCTCGACCCGAGCCACCGCCACCAGCCGTGGTGGATCGTCGCGTCGTTCACTCTGGTCACGGGGCTGATGGGCGTCTTCATGGCGATTCCGCTGAAGCGCCAGATGATCAATCACGAGCAGCTGCCGTTTCCCTCCGGCATCGCCGCCGCGACCACGCTGCGCAGCCTGTACGAGCGCGGCGCCGTGGCGCTGAAGAAGGCCTATTCGCTGGTGGCTGCGCTCGTCATCGGCGCCGTCGTGGGCGTTCTGAACACGGCCGAGGACCAGTTCGCCGCGCTGGGCCGGTTCTTCGTCTGGATGCGTGAGCACCTCTTCAATGTGCACCTGCCTGATCAGGTGCCCGAGCAAGGCTTCCGACTGATCGCGGGCAAGCCGGCCGTCGGCTTCGCGTTCGAGCCCAGCGTACTGCTGATCGGCGCCGGCATGATCGTGGGCATGCGGGTATCGCTGTCGATGCTCGCGGCGTCCGCGTTGCTGTACTTCGTGGTCGCGCCCTGGCTGGCCGCGATCGACGTGGCGAACGCGGGTGTCGCAGGGTACGTTGCCTCGATCCCGTTGGCGGGAGGCGGCGCCCTTTTCCACCCGGTTCGCTGGGCGCTGTGGGGCGGTACCGCAGTGATGGTCTTCGCCAGCCTGACGGCGCTTGCGCTGCAGTGGAAGACGGTCGTGCGCTCCTTCACGATGTTCCGCCGCGCCGCTCCGACGGGTGCGGCAGACGACACCGACCGCGCGCTGGCAAGCGTCGAAGTACCGACCTCGTGGCTCGTAGCGGGACTGATTCCGATTGCGCTTGCAATGGTCGCGATCCAGATCGTCGCCTTCGGCATTTCGTGGTGGGCGGGAATCATCGCCGTGGCCATGTCGTTCGTGCTGTCGCTGGTCGCCTGCCGTTCAACCGGCGAGACCGACACGACTCCCGTCGGCGCGATGGGCAAGGTGATGCAGCTGCTGTTTGCGCTGATCTCGCCGCCCGCAGCGGTGGGCGTGCAGGCAAGCATTACGCACAACTTGATGAGCGCAGGCATCGCGGCGAACAGCGCGAGTTCCGGCGCTGACCTGCTCACCGATCTGAAGAGCGGCTACCTGCTCGGCGCAAATCCGCGGCGGCAGTTCCTCGCACAGTTCATCGGCGTCTTCTTCGGAACGCTTGCGATCGTTCCCGCGTGGTACCTGATGATCCCGACCGAGGCGGCGCTGCAGAAGTACCCGCTGCCGGCCACGCAGACCTGGGTCGCTGTGGCGCGCGTGTTGTCCGGCGGTCTCGAAAGCCTGCCGATGTCGGCCCGCTACGCGATCCTGATCGGCGCGCTGATCGGCGTCGCGATTCCTGTCCTCGAGAAGCTGCTGCCGCGGGCTCGCAGCTGGCTGCCGTCGGCGATGGGAATCGGCCTGGGTTGGGTAGTGTTCTTCAGCAATGCGCTGGCCTTCGCCATCGGGGCAATCGTGGTCTGGATCTGGCAGAAGGTTGACGAAGAAAGCCAGGAAACCTACAGCGTGCCGATCGCCTCTGGTCTGATTGCCGGCGAGTCCCTGATCAAGGCGTTACTGGCGATGCTGGCGACCGCGATCGGGCTCGCCACCCCCGGCGGCTGAGTCGAAGGCATTGCGATGAGCCACCGCCCCTACCGGCTCTCCAAGGACCGCGGGCGGCTCGAGTCGACTCCGTCCTCCTATCGACGACAAGGCGCGACGACTGTGGCAACGCGATAGTGATGTCCTGGCACACGAGGATGGAGATAACCCAAGTACGGCTCCAGTCCTCAGTCAACGCGGCCGAATTCCAGCTGGCTGGGTTGGAGATGTCACGCCGCGTGCACACCGGAGTGGTATGACAGCAGCAGAAATCCGCCGGCCGACAGCGAACTTGCTCCTTGCGCGCCGATACCTCAGGAACTGGCCAGCTCCCGCAGATCGACGAGATCGCTGATAGCGGCCGCCCCGCAATTCGGGTCGGCTAGCGACTGCAAGAGCAACAAACCCCGCCGCAGCGGGGCTTGTGGTACGGCGGTCGACGATGAATTCTTGCGCCGACCCGAAGCGACTGCGCTATGGCCCAGGATTCGGGTTGTTCGGCAGTGACGGCAAGGCGCGCAGGTATTCGTAAATCGCGGTCAGGTCGCGGTCGGTCTTCTTGCCGAACGCCGGCCATGGCATCACCTGCAGGATCGTGTTGGGTGGATCGTTCGGGTTGTGCCCGGTGCGCAAGGTCGTGATGAACTGTTGCAGGGTCAGCCCCGCCGGATTGCCGTTCGCATCGGGTGTGAGGTTCGCCGATGTGAAGGGACCGAACTGCCGCCCACCGGTGAGGTACTGCTGAAAGTTGACCACCTCCGCTTGCCCAAGAAACGGGTTGCCGTTCTGCAGATAAGAAGGACGTGTATGACAGTCGTTGCAGCCGCCCGAGTTCACGATGTAGCTGCCGAGACCGACCAGCGCGCGATTCTTGCCGGCCAGATTCAGGTTCACGCCGGCCGGCACGATCTCAAACCCGCGCTTGACCTGTGACTCGCTCTCATCGCCGGCGCGCGCGAGGGTGTGTGTAGCGGCTAGAACAATCATCGCAGCCAGCGCCACGCCTGCCTTCTTGGGGTCGATCCTGCTCATCTTGT
>JBLMYK010000174.1:0-6207 GCA_050258235.1 Gemmatimonadota bacterium
CGGGGCCTTGTGCGCGCATGCCGACGGCGGCGTGGGCGCGCTCTCGACGCAGGCGCTGGTCAATCCGACCTACGGGCCGCGTGGGCTGCGCCTGCTGCGCGAGGGAGTTCCGGCCGCGACCGTGGTGGAGGTGCTGACCGGCGCTGACCCGGGCGCGGCCGCCCGGCAGCTGCACGTGCAGGACGCTCAGGGGCGCATCGCCGCGTTCACCGGCGAGCAGTGCGTGCCCTGGTGCGGCCACGCGATCCACGACGGCTTCTCCGTCGCCGGCAACATGCTCGCCGGCCCCCGGGTGATCGAGGAGACCGCGCGCGCGTACCGCGAGGCGGCGTCGCTGCCGTTCGCGCCGCGGCTGATCGCGGCGCTCAGGGCCGGCGAGGCCGCCGGCGGCGACAAGCGCGGCAAGCAGTCCGCGGCGCTGCGCGTCTTCGGCACCGAGGAGTACCCGCTTCTCGACCTGCGGGTGGACGACCACGCCGATCCGCTGGCCGAGCTCGAGCGCCTCGAGACGGTCAGCCGCGAGCGCTTCGTGCACTTCGCGAAGTTCTTCGCCACGCGCAATTCGCCGGGCGGCGTGTGGGATCGCGATTTCATCAACGCCGAGATCGAACGCGTCACCTCTGCCCGATGACTCCCCTGCTCTCCGTCGACGACCTGCGCGTCGTGTTCGCGAGCGATCAGGGGCCCGCGCGCGCGGTCGACGGCGTGTCGTTCACCGTGCAGCCGGGCGAAACGCTTTGCCTCGTCGGCGAGTCCGGCTGCGGCAAGAGCGTGACGGCGCTGTCGATCATGGGGCTGGTGCCGCGCCAGTCGGCGCGCGTCGACGGCCGCATCGTGTTCGAAGGACGCGACCTGCTGCAGTTGCCGAACCGTGCACTCGCCGACCTGCGCGGCGACCGGCTGGCGATGATCTTCCAGGAGCCGATGACGTCGCTGAACCCGGCGTTCACGATCGGCTCCCAGCTCGCCGAGGTTCTGATCCGCCATCGCGGGATGGGCGCGCGCGAAGCGCGCGAGGCCGCGATCGCGATGCTGCGGCACGTGCGCATCCCGGCCGCGGAGGCGCGCGTGGACGAATTTCCGCACCGGCTGTCGGGCGGCATGCGACAGCGCGTGATGATCGCGATGGCGTTGCTGTGCCAGCCGGCCCTTCTGATCGCCGACGAACCGACCACCGCGCTCGACGTCACGATCCAGGCGCAGGTGCTGGACCTGATGCGCGCGCTGCGCAGCGAAATGAGGACCGCGATTCTGCTGATCACCCACGACCTGGGCGTGGTCGCCGAGATGGCCGACCGGGTGCTGGTGATGTATGCGGGCCAGGTGGTCGAAGAGGGCCCGGTCGACGCGGTCTTCGCGATGCCGCAGCACCCGTACACGGTGGGCCTGATGGGAGCGATTCCCGCGCTCAGCGCGCGCCGTGGACGCCTCGCGGCCATCGACGGCATGGTGCCGGCCGCCACCGCGATGCCCGCAGGCTGTCGGTTCGCGCCGCGCTGTCCGTTTGCCGATCCGCGCTGCCGGCGCGATGCCCCCGCGTTCGCGGATGTCGGCGCAGGCCATCGATCGCGCTGCTGGAAGGTTCCGCTGCAGCAGCTTGCCGCGTCCTTGCCGGCGGAGGCGGCCGCGTGACAACCGCGCTCGAGGTCGTCGATCTGGTCAAGCACTTCAGCGTGCAGACGGGACTGTTCGGGCGCGGCGCCGGAACCGTGAGGGCCGTCGACGGCGTGTCGTTCGCGGTCAACGCGGGCGAGTCGTTCGCGATCGTCGGCGAATCGGGATGCGGCAAATCGACGGTCGCGCGCCTGGTGCTGCGGCTGATCGAGCCGACCAGCGGCGTCGTCCGGCTCGAGGGGAAGGAGCTGACCGCGCTCGGCACGAGCGAACTGCGCGCGCTGCGCGGCCGGCTGCAGATCATCTTCCAGGACCCCTATGGATCGCTGAATCCGCGCATGACGATCGGCGACATGCTGGCCGAGCCGCTGATGCTGCACGGCGTGGTTGCCCCCGTCGCGCGCCGCGCGCGCGTGGCGGAACTGTTGTCGCTGGTCGGACTGCGCCCCGAAGCCGCTCAGCGCTACCCGCACGAATTCTCCGGCGGACAGCGGCAGCGCCTGGCGATCGCGCGTGCGCTCGCATCGGAGCCGAAGGTCATCGTGTGCGACGAACCGGTATCGGCGCTCGACGTTTCGATCCAGGCGCAGATCCTCAACCTGCTCGCCGACCTGCAGCAGCGGCTTGGGCTCGCCTACGTGTTCATTTCGCACGACCTCGGCGTGGTGCGACACATCGCGACGCGGGTCGCGGTGATGTACCTGGGCCGCTTCGTCGAAACCGGCACCGCCGCGGAGATATTCGAGCGGCCGCTCCACCCGTACACGCGCGCGCTGCTGGCCGCCGTGCCGGTGCCCGTGCCGAAGGCACGCGTGCGCGAGGCGGTTCTCGCCGGCGACGTGCCGAGCCCGCTGGCGCCACCGGCCGGGTGCCACTTCCATACGCGCTGTCCGTACGTGGTCGACCGTTGCCGCACCGAGGCGCCGCGGCTCGAAGGAAACGCCAGCGCGGTCGCGTGCCACCGCTGGCGCGAAATCAAGGCGACGCCGGTTACGATAGCCGGCGCCGGAACGCAGCATCCTTCGCTGGCGCGCCTGCAGGCCGCGTTCTCCGTGGTCAAAGCAGCGCCGGTCGAATGAAATCCCTTTCACGAAAGGCAGGCAACATGAAGACGACAGTACGCTTTCTCGGATTGGCGTTCGCACTCGGCATCGCCGGCGCGGCACAGGCGCAGAGCACGCTGCGCATCGGCCTGGCCGAAGATCCGGACATTCTCGATCCGACGCTGGCGCGCACCTACGTCGGCCGCATCGTGTTCGCATCGATCTGCGACAAGCTGTTCGACATCGACGACAAGTTGAACGCGGTGCCGCAGCTCGCGCTGTCGCATCAGACGTCCGCCGACGGCAAGACGGTGACGATCAAGCTGCGCCCGGGCGTGAAGTTCCACGACGGCGAGCCGTTCAATGCAGAGGCGGCGAAGTTCAGCCTCGAGCGCCACCTCACCATGCAGGGGTCGTTCCGCAAGGCCGAGATCGCGCAGATCGACTCGATCGAGGTCGTCGATCCGCTGACGATCCGCCTGCACCTGAAGGCCCCGTTCGCGCCGCTGATCGCGCAGCTGACGGATCGCGCCGGGATGATGGTGTCGCCGAAGGCGGCCAAGGCGCTCGGGGACAAATTCGGCACCGCGCCGGTGTGCGCGGGTCCGTACAAGTTCGTCGAGCGTGTGCCGCAGGACCGCATCGTGGTCGAGCGCTTCAAGGACTACTGGGACGCGAAGCGCGTGCACATCGACCGCATCGTCTATCGCCCGATCCAGGATTCGACGGTGCGGCTGGCGAACCTGAAGTCCGGGCAGCTCGACCTGCTCGAGCGCCTGCTTGCGACCGATGTCGGCGAGGTCAAGAACGATCCGAAGCTCAGGCTCGCCACCGGCACCGAGATGGGCTACCAGGGCGTGACCTTCAACCTGAACAACGGCGAGAAGGCCAACAATCCGCTCGGCAGGAACTGGAAGGTGCGCGAAGCCTTCGAACTGTCGATCGACCGCGATGCGATCAACCAGGTCGTCTTCAACGGACTGCAGAAGCCGGACAACCAGTGGGTGAGCCTCGCCAGCCCGTACCACATGGCCAAGTTTCCGGTTGCGAAGCGCGACGTCGCCAAGGCGAAGGCGCTGCTGAAGGAAGCAGGCGTGACTCCGCCGCTCGCGCTCGACTTCATGGTGCCGAACAACCCGGAGAGCCGCGCGGTGGCCGAGGTGATGCAGTCGATGGCGGCCGAGGCCGGTTTCGACCTGAAGATCCGCGTGACCGAGTTCGCGACCTCGCTGAACGAGGCGGAGAAAGGCAATTTCCAGCTCTACTTCCTCGCCTGGAGCGGCCGCACCGACCCGGACGGAAACATCTTCTCGTTCGCCTCGTGCAAGGGCCCGCTGAACTACGGCAAGTACTGCGACCCGAAGGTCGATGACCTGCTGAACAAGGCACGCACCGCGACCACGTTCGACGAGCGCAAGGCGCTGTACGAGCAGGCCGCCGCCGAGATCCTGCCCAAGGGCGGCGTGATGTACCTGTACCACCGCACGCTGCTGTTCGCGCACACGCCGCAACTGGAAGGATTCAAAGTGATGCCGGACGGTCTGATCCGCGTCACCGACCTTCGACTGAAGTAACCCCGTCGCACGAGGTCGTGTCATTCCCGCCCCCGATTCAATCACTCGGGGGCAGGCTGCAGCGGGAATCCAGCGCAGTCGCATCGGCACTGGGTTCCCGCCTCCGCGGGAACGACACGCTGGCGCGCCGATCAGGCATGCTCAAGTTCCTCCCCCGCCGCCTGCTGCAGCTGATCCCGACGCTCTTCGTGGTGTCGGTGATCATCTTCGGGCTGCAGCAGCTGCTGCCGGGCGATCCCGCGCTGGTGATGGCGGGCGAGGAGCGCGACCCCGCGGTGATCGCGCAGATCCGCAAGCAGTACCGGCTGGACCAGCCGCTGCCGGTCCAGTACTTCTACTGGGTCAGGGGCGTCGTGCACGGCGACCTCGGCGAGTCGATGCGCATCAAGGAGCCGGTGGCGAAGCTGATTGCCGAGAAGCTGCCGGTCACCGTGCAGCTCGCCGCTATGGCGATGTGCTTCGCGCTCGCGATCGGCATCCCGGCCGGGATCCTGTCGGCGGTGAAGAAGGGGAGCGCCTGGGACATCGGCGCCAACGTGTTCGCGTTGTGGGGACTGTCCACGCCGAACTTCTGGCTCGGCATCATGCTGATCTTCCTGTTCTCGGTGAAGCTGGGCTGGCTGCCGGCGTCCGGCTTCGTCAGCCCGTTCGAGGACTTCGGGCAGTCGATCGCGACCACGCTGATGCCCGCGTTCGTGCTCGGCAATGCGATCGCCGCGGTGCTGATGCGGCACATGCGCTCGGCGATGCTGCAGGCGATCGGCAGCGACTACGTGCGCACCGCGCGCGCCAAGGGGATGGTCGAGCGGGTGGTGATGCTCAAGCACGCGCTGCGCAACGCGCTGACGCCGGTGATCACGCTGGGCGCGCTCGAGTTCGGCACCCTGCTGTCCGGCGCGGTGCTGACCGAGCAGGTGTTCTCCATCCCGGGTTTCGGGAAGCTGATCGTCGACGCGGTGTTCAACCGCGACTACGCAGTGGTACAGGGCGTGGTGCTGGTCACCGCGAGCGTGTACATCGTGCTGAACCTGCTGGCCGACGTGCTGTACGTGCTGGTCAATCCGCGTCTGAGGGATTGAGGATGAGCGCGGCAGTTGTCAGCGAGGCCTCAGCAGCCGCACCGCACGACAGCCCGGTGCGGCGCGCCGTGCGCCGGCTGCTTAAGCGGCGCGCCGCGGTGTTCGGCCTCGCGGTCGTCGTCGCGATGGTGCTTCTGGCGCTCGCCGCGCCGTTGGTCGCGCCGTTCGATCCCCTTGCCACCAGCTTCGCAATCGTGCGCAGGGCGCCGAGCGGCACGCACTGGTTCGGCACCGACGAGGTTGGGCGCGACCTGCTGTCGCGCGTGATCTGGGGCGGGCGTGCCTCGCTGGCGGCGGGCGTGATCTCGGTGTCGATCGCGGTCGGCGTCGGCGTGCCGCTCGGCATGCTGGCCGGCTACGTCGGCGGCGCGGTCGATGCGGTGGTGAGCCGCATCACCGACGCGATGCTGGCGATCCCGTTCCTGATCCTCGCGATTGCGCTGGCCGCGTTCCTCGGCCCCAGCCTGTCCAACGCGATGATCGCGATCGGCATCACGGCCACGCCGATCTTCGTGCGACTGTCGCGCGGCCAGGTGCTCGCGGTGCGCGCGGAAGATTACGTCGAGGCGGCGCGCGCGGTCGGCAATCCGCCGCACCGCATCCTGCTGCGCCACATCCTGCCCAATATCCTGCCGCCGGTGATCGTGCAGGCCACGCTCGCGATCGCGGCTGCGATCATTGCCGAGGCGAGCCTGTCGTTCCTCGGCCTCGGCCAGCAGCCGCCCGCGCCGAGCTGGGGCTCGATGCTGAACACCGCGCAGCGCTTCCTGACGCAGGCGCCGTGGATGGCGATCTATCCCGGCCTGGCCATCTTCGTCACCGTGCTGGCGTTCAACCTGCTCGGCGACGGGCTGCGCGACGCGCTCGACCCGCGCAGCTCCTGACTTGTCTCAAGGC
>JBLMYK010000175.1:0-2807 GCA_050258235.1 Gemmatimonadota bacterium
GGCACGCGCCCCGTCGCAGCGATGTGCGCCTCGTAGGCAACGCCTGCCGCGTCATCGCCGCCGACGAACTCGATCGGTTCGCCCGTCGCAGTGCGGACTGCGCGAGCATGCGCCAGCCGCGAGAACTCGGCGCGCCAGTGCGGCGATTCGAACGCCGGCCGCAGATGCGAGTGCGGCGCCAGCCACGGCGCGGCCCAGTCGATCACGCCGCAAGCTTCCACCGCAGCGCCTCCCCCGCGCCGAGCGGCACGACGGTCTGTTCGCCGAACTTCAGCTCGTCGGGCAGCGTCCACGTGCGCCGCTCGAGAGTGACCGTCTGCGCGTTGCGCGGCAGGCGGTAGAAATCGGCGCCATGAAAGCTCGCGAACGCCTCGAGCCGGTCCAGCGCGTCCGCGTCCTCAAACGCCGTCGCGTACATCTCGAGCGCCGCGTACGCGGTGTAGCAGCCGGCACAACCGCACGCGTTCTCCTTGTCGCCCTTCGGATGCGGTGCGCTGTCGGTGCCGAGAAAGAAGCGCGGATTGCCCGAAACCGCGGCCGCCAGCAGCGCGCGCCGGTGCGTCTCCCGCTTCAGCACCGGCAGGCAGTAGTAATGCGGGCGGATACCGGTCTTGCCGCCCGACGTCATGAAGATCGCATTGCGGCTGTACAGGAGGTGATGCGCGGTGATGGTGGCGCCGATGCGTCCGGAAGAGCCCGTCACGTAATCGACCGCCTCGCGCGTCGTGATGTGCTCGAACACGACCGGCAGCGCGGGAAAATCGCGCCGCGTCGGGATCAGCACGTCGTCGATGAAGCGCGCTTCGCGGTCGAACACGTCGACGTCGCCGTGCGTGACCTCGCCGTGCACCAGCAGCGGCAGACCTGCCTCCTGCATCGCCTCCAGCGCGCGTGCGCACTTGCGCAGGTCGGTCACCCCCGCGTCGGAATGCGTGGTCGCGCCGGCCGGATACAGCTTCACGCCGTGCACGATGCCGCTCACCGATGCGCGCGCGATCTCGTCGGCCGGCGTGTTGTCGGTCAGGTACAGGGTCATCAGCGGCTCGAACCGCACGCCGGCGGGCTGCCGCTGCAGGATGCGGTCGCGATATGCCGCCGCCTGCGCGGTGGTCGTCACCGGCGGCTTCAGATTCGGCATCACGATCGCGCGCGCGAACTGCCGCGCGCTGTGGACGAGGACATCGGCCATCGCCGCACCGTCGCGCAGGTGCAGGTGCCAGTCGTCGGGGCGGGTGATCGTCAGGGTCGCGGCGCTCATGCCGCGATTATCGCCGCGCACGTAAGATGAGGGCATGCCAATTCGCGAACCCGTTGCGCCGCCCGATTTCATGCGGTTGCTGCTCGTTGCCACCGCGGTCACTCTGCTGGCCGCGGCGACGTTCTGGGTGCTGCGGCCGTTCCTGCCCTCGATCCTGTGGGCGGCGATGATCGTCGTGGCGACCTGGCCGCTGATGCGGCTCGTCGAGGCGCGCACGGGCCAGCGGCGCTGGATCGCGATCGTCGCGATGACGCTGCTGCTGCTGCTGGTGTTCGCGATCCCGCTGTTCCTCGCCGTCGCCACGATCGTCGACAACGCGGACCGGCTGGTGGACGGCGCCAAGCTGGTGGCCGAGCGCGGACTGCCGATGCCGCCGCCGTGGGTCGAACGGATTCCGCTCGCCGGCACTCCGCTCGCGCAGGCGTGGCGGGAACTGGCCGTCGGCGGTTCCGACGGCATCATCGCGCGGCTCGCTCCACACGTAGGGGAACTCGTCAGATGGTTCGCCGGCCTGGCCGGCAACGTCGGACTGACCGCGTTGCAGTTCCTGCTGACGCTCGCGATCGCCGCCGTCATGTACGCGAGCGGCGAGGCGGCGGCACAGCTCGTGGTGCGCTTCGCGCGCCGGCTCGCCGGAGAGCGCGGCGACCAGGTGATCACGCTCGCCGGGCAGGCGATCCGCGGCGTGGCGTTCGGCGTGGTCGGGACGGCACTGGCGCAGACCGCGCTCGCGGGCCTGGGCCTGGCCCTGAGCGGCGTACCGTTCGCGGGGCTGCTGACCGCGATCGCATTCATCCTGTGCATCGCCCAGATCGGTGCACTGCCGATCCTGCTGCCTGCCGCCGCGTGGGCGTTCTGGCAGGACGCGGTCGGCTGGGGCGTGTTCCTGGTGGTGTGGTCGGTCGTCGTCGCGAGCATGGACAACGTGCTGCGGCCGTGGCTGATCCAGCGCGGCGCCAACCTGCCGCTGCTGCTGATCTTCGCCGGCGTGATCGGCGGCTTGCTCGCGTTCGGGCTCGTCGGTCTGTTCCTCGGGCCGGTGGTGCTCGCGGTCACCTACAAGCTGCTGACCGCGTGGATCGAAGAAGAGCCTGCGCGCTCGCAGTAGCGGCGGGAACATAATCGCTGCGAGGAGGTTCCGCATGAACCGCGATGACCTTGCCAAGCTCGCCACCGTCGCGTCGTGGCGGCTGCCGGAATCCGACGCCGACCCGCAGGAGACGCAGGAGTGGCTCGACGCGCTCGATGCGATCATCCACGACGTCGGCCCGCAGCGCGCGACCTTCATCCTGCAGAAACTGGTGCAGCACGCGCGCCGCCGGCGCGTGCAGCTGCCGACGGTCGCCAACACACCGTACATCAACACGATCTCGCTCGCGCAGCAGGCGCCGTTTCCCGGCAACCTCGAGATCGAGGCGCGGCTGTCCGCACTGGTGCGCTGGAATGCGCTGGCAATGGTCGTGCGAGCGAATCGCGCCAGCGCAGAGCTCGGCGGCCACATTTCCAGCTACGCGTCGGCGGCCGATCTGTTCGAGGTCGGCTTCAATCA
>JBLMYK010000176.1:0-7234 GCA_050258235.1 Gemmatimonadota bacterium
CAGCGCTTGCGTTTCCGTTTCGCCGCCTTCGAACAGCAGACTGGTTGCGGTGATCTTGATCCGCACGCGCACCCGATGCGAACGCCCGAGCATCAGTCGCACCGCAGGATCATCGATCTCGACTTCGCGATAGATGTCGATGCGGCGATCTAACCCGTGCTTCGCCAATGCCTGGGCGGCCTTGCGGCAAAGTTCGCCGAGCGTGATCGAATCCGGGACTTTGGCCATCGGCCGTTGACCTTTGATTTGTGCCAAGCAGGTTGGCGTTTGTGCGAGTGTGCTTCAAAGTCGGCGTTTCGTTAAGACCTGCTGGATTGCTGCACCGGCCGGCACGACCAGCGGATCACGCTTTCCCGAGCGGGCATCTGTCGCAGACCGATCGGCCGGTTGGCACGGCCCGCAGCATCGTGCCCTCCTGATCCTCGGCCGACGGGCCTACCGCATCTGCGCGGGTCCGCCGCCCGCGAACCCTGCCCCTCACGCGTTCAGGGCTTGCGCCAGATCGCGCTTCAGGTCCTCGAAGGACTCGAGCCCGACCGCGACTCGCAGCAATCCTTCGCCGATCCCCGCGCGCGTCCGCGCCTCCTCGGTCAGGCGCCCGTGGGTCGTGCTGGCGGGATGCGTGATCGTTGTCCTCGTATCTCCCAGGTTTGCGGTGATCGACATCAATCGCGTGTGGTCGATCACCCGCCAGGCCCGCGCGCGCAGGCTTTCGGCGTCGGCATTTGGCTTCAGGTCGAATGAAACAACCGCGCCCGGTCCGGCCTGCTGGCGCTGCGCCAGTTCCCACTGCGGATGCGACCGAAGCCCGGTGAAGTACACGCGCTCGACGGCGGGATGCTGCTCCAGCCATTCCGCGAGCATGGCGGCCGTCGCCGACTGCGCGCGCAGCCTGAGCGACAGCGTTTCGAGCCCTTTCAGCAGGACCCAGGCGTTGAACGGCGACAGGCTCGGACCGGTCGTCCGCAGCACCGGCAGAAGCGCGTCGCGAATGAAGCCGCGTCGACCGAGCACCGCGCCGCCCATGACCCGCCCCTGTCCATCCAGGTACTTGGTCGCGGAATGGATCACGGCATCGATGCCGAAGGCCAATGGCTTCTGCAGCGCCGGGGTGCAAAAGCAGTTGTCGACGACCGTGATCGCGCCGATTTCGCGTCCGAGCCCGGCGAGCTGCGGCAGGTCGACGATTTCCATCAACGGATTCGAGGGCGTCTCGCAGAAGAGCAGCCGCGTGCGCGCGGTTGCGGCCGCACGCCACGCTTGCGGATCCGCCCCGCGGACGAATGTCGTCTCGACGCCGAACCGCTGCAGGTTCGTGAAGAGCTGGTAGGTCGCCCCGAATACGTTCGCGCTGCAGACCACGTGGTCGCCGGCCCGCAGCGTCGCAAGACAGACCGCGAGGATCGCCGCCATCCCGGAAGCCGTCGCGAGGCAATCTTCCGCGTCTTCCAGTGAAGCGAGTCGGCGCTCGAACATCTGCACCGTCGGGTTGCTGAAGCGGGAATAGACGAATCCGGCTTCGTCGCCGGAAAACCGCGCCGCAGCCTGCGCCGCGCTGTCGAACACGAAGCTCGAGGTCAGGAACAGCGCCTCGCTGTGCTCGTTGAAGCCGGTCCGCAGTGTGCCGGCACGAATCGCCCTGGTATCGAAATCGAAGTCTTCGGACATAAAAAAACCCGCTGGCAGCACGCGCGGGTTTCGACGATCGACTCCCTCGCTTTAGCTGCATTTGTTACGCGCCCGCAAGCTGAGCTCAAATCGGCGCGACGGGCGAATACTAGGTTGAGCGGCCGTCCAGGTCAAATCGATGCTCAGGCGTCGGCAGGCTCGATCGCGAGACTGAGCTGATTGCGCGGCCCGTCTTCCTGCGACCGCGGCGCCTCTCGCGCCGCCTCGACGCGGTCCAGGTACGCCGGCGTGACGTCGCCGGTGATGTAGTTGCCGTCGAAGCACGAGGCATCGAAGTTCGTCAGCCGCGGATTGCATTCGATCACCGCGCGCTTGAGGTCCGCGATGCCCTGGTAGATCAGCGCATCGGCGCCGATCTCGCGCCGGACCTCTTCCTCGGTGCGGCCGGCGGCAATCAGTTCCGCGCGCGTCGGCATGTCGATCCCATAGACGTTGGGGAATCGCACCGGGGGCGCGGCCGAGGCCACCAGCACCCGCGCAGCACCGGCGTCGCGCGCCATCTGCACGATCTCGCGGATGGTGGTGCCGCGCACGATCGAATCGTCGACCAGCAGCACGCTCTTTCCCTTGAACTCGACCCCGACCGTGTTGAGTTTCTGGCGCACCGATTTCGCGCGGATCGCCTGGCCCGGCATGATGAAGGTGCGACCGATGTAGCGGTTCTTGATGAAGCCCTCGCGATAGCTCAGGCGCAGCTTGTTGGCAAGCTGCATCGCCGCCGGGCGGCTCGAATCCGGGATCGGCATCACCACGTCGATGCTTCCGATCGGAACGCGAGCGGCGACCTGATCGGCGAGATACTCGCCGAGCCGCAGACGGGCACCGTAAACCGACACGCCGTCCATCACCGAATCGGGACGCGCCAGGTACACGTACTCGAATATGCAGGGATTCAGGCTCGGATTCTGTGCACACTGCCGGCTGAAGAAGCGTCCGTCCAGATCGATGAATATCGCCTCGCCCGGCGCGACGTCGCGCACGAAGCGGAAGCCCAGGCCATCGAGTGCGACCGACTCCGACGCCACCATGTACTCGGTGCCCTGATCCGTCTCGAGCACGCCGAAGCAGAGGGGCCGGATCCCGAACGGATCGCGGAAAGCCAGCAGGCCGTAGCCGGAAACCTGCGCGACCACCGCATAGGAGCCGCGCACGCGATGGTGCACGCCGGCGACCGCGCGGAAGACCGCGTCGGGATCGAGCGACAGCCGCTCGGTGGCGAGCTGCAGCTCATGCGCCAGCACGTTCAGCAGCACCTCCGAGTCGGAGTTCGTGTTGATGTGGCGGCGATCGATGCGGAACATCTCGTCCTTGAGCTGTTCCCAGTTGGTCAGGTTGCCGTTGTGCGCGAGCGTGATGCCGAACGGCGCATTGACGTAGAACGGCTGCGCCTCTTCGGAGTTCGACGCTGAACCCTGTGTCGGGTAGCGGACCTGCGCGATCCCGGAATTACCGGGCAGCGCGCGCATGTTGCGGGTCCGGAAGACGTCGCGCGCGAGTCCGTTGCCCTTGAACATGTGAAACGACTTGCCATCCGCGGTCGCGATGCCGGCTGCGTCCTGGCCGCGATGCTGCAGCAGCTGCAGGGCGTCGTAGAGTATCTGGTTGACCGGCGCGGTCGCGACCACGCCGATGATCCCGCACATTCTCTTTCCCTCCAGCTATCCCGGCGTCACACCCGCAACGGGAACGTGCCGCGAAGCGAATCGTACCGCCGCTTCGACCTGCGGCAGCAGCAACGAATCACGCCAGAACGGTTGGCGCGCGATCTGCGTATCCCGCGCGATGAATACCGCCAGCGCCACGATCACGATGCCGCGCGCCAGACCGAATACTGCGCCAAGCGAGCGGTCCGCCGCGGTGAGCTTCGCCGCGACAAGAAGACGGTGCGCAATCCAACCGACCAGCGCAGCGGCGAACACGCATGCGGCGATGATCGCGATACCCGCCAGGATCGTCTTCACGACCGGCCACTCGATCTCGAGCGGTATGCGCTCGCCCAGCATCGTTGAAAAGCGCAGCGCCAGGTAGGCACCCGCGACCCAGCCGATCAGCGAGAACACCTCGCGCACGAAACCCCGCAGCGCGCCCAGCAGCAGAGACACTCCAACCAGCGCCAGGATGGTCCAGTCGACCGCAATCATGTCAACCACTGACGACCTCGGCCTGGATGCCGAGCGCTTTCAGCCGCGTGCGCGCCTGTTCCGCCTCATCGCGCGTGGCATACGGGCCGACGCGAACGCGGATCCGATCCCCCTGGCGCGTGCTGATCTTTTCCGTGTAGGGCGAAAAGCCCTCCTTCTTCAACCTGGCGAGCAGATCGCGCGCTGCCGCTTCGCTGGAGAGCGCAGCCGCCTGCAGAGCGAAATGCGCGCTGCCCGACGCAGCGGGATTGGAAGAGGCGGTGGTGTTGGCGGATGCCGCAGGGGCCTTCGCCGCGGGAGCTTCGGCTGAACGCGGCGCCTCTGTCGAAGGCGCGGGTGCGGCCTTCTTCGCTGGCGCTTCGGCCACGGGTGGGGTCGGGACGACGGCGGGCGCGGCCGCTGGCGCCGGCGGCGACAGGCGTGGCGTGAACGGCGTCTTGTCGCTCGGAATGTCGATTGCGACCGAGTCGGGTATGGGCTTGGGCGTCGGATCGAGCACCATCGGCAGAAGAATCACTGCCGCGAGCAGAAGTGCGGCCGCTCCGATCAGGCGGCGGCGCGTTCGCGCATGCAACTGCGCTGCCGGATCGGTGCCCGCCTGTTCGCGCGCATCGTCGGCGCCGGTATTCCTGGCGCTGCCAGCCCGCCTGTCACGCCAGAAGGCCCAACTCATGCTGTCGAGGTTCGATGACCCGGAGATTCGGCGGCGCGCTCGCGCATCACGTCCGCAACGGTGGAAAAGCTGCCGAAAACAATGATTCTATCCTCGGGCGCAGCGCGCATCACCGCGGCACGGTAAGCGGCAGCGACCGAGTCGAACGTCTCGACGCTTGCCGTGCCACCCGAAGCACCGGCGTCGAGCAGGATCCGGGCGATGTCGTCCGCGCTGCTTCCACGCGCGCCCGTCGTACTGCCGACGTACCAGCGATCGATGCGCGCGCCGACTCTGTCGACGACCCCGCGCACATCCTTGTCGCGCAGCATGCCAAAGACCGCGTGCGTGACCGGGTAGAACCCGAGGTTGTCGAGATTCTCCGCCAGCACCGCCGCCGCGTGCGGGTTGTGCGCGACGTCCAGGATTACCGCCGGCCGTCCGGGCAACACCTGGAAGCGCGCCGGGATCTCCACCGTCAGCAACCCCTGGCGCACCGCCTGCTGACTCACCGGCAAGCGTTCGCGCATCGCTTCAAGCGCAGCCAGCGCGCCGGATGCGTTCAGCAACTGATTCGCGCCGCGCAGCGCAGGATACGGCAGGCTGTTCCTGCGCAGCGTGCGCCCCGCGTAGCCCCATTGCTGCCGATCGCCCTGGTAGTTGAAATCGCGTCCGATCAGCCAGAGGTCGGCGCCGATGTCCTGTGCCACCTTGACCAGCGCCTGCGGCGGCTGCGGGTCGGAACAGATGGCCGGACGTCCGGCGCGATAGATGTGCGCCTTCTCGAACCCGATGTCCTCGCGCGTCGGGCCAAGATATTCCACATGGTCGACGTCGATCGACGTCACGACCGCGCAATCCGCATCGATCAGATTCACCGTGTCGAGCCGGCCGCCGAGCCCGATCTCCAGCACGGCCGCGTCGAGCCTCGCCTGCTGAAAGAGCCGCAGGACCGCCAGCGTTGTGAACTCGAAGTAAGTGAGCGATATGCCGTCACGCGCGGCCTCCACCGCCTCGAATTGCGAGATCAGCGCCGCGTCGGATGCGGGCTCGCCGTTGATGCGCGCGCGCTCGTTGAAACGCAGCAGATGGGGCGAGGTATACAGACCGATGCGGTAGCCGGCTGCGCGCAGGATGCTGTCCAGCATCGCGCAGGTCGATCCCTTGCCGTTGGTTCCGCCGACCGTGAACACGGGGCACGCCAGCGCGATTCCCAGGCGCTGCGCCACCGTGCGCGAGCGCTCCAGCGACAGATCGATCGGCCGGTGATGCAGCCGTTCGATGCGCTCGAGCCAGCCGTCGAGGGTCGCAGTGGCGTCGTTCAAAGAGACCGCGGCCGGCCGCAAGGCGAACGGTCTGTTCGCTGGTCGTTATGCAATCGCGTCCGCCGCCTGCCTCGTGAGCAGCGCCAGCAGATGCGCGAGTTCGTCGCGCATCTGGCGCCGGTCGACAATCCGGTCGACCGCTCCCTTGGCGAGCAGGAATTCGGCGCGCTGGAATCCCTCGGGCAGCTTCTCTCGGACCGTCTGCTCGATCACGCGCGGACCGGCAAACCCGATCAGTGCCTTCGGCTCCGCGATCACGATGTCGCCCATGAACGCGAAGCTGGCGGAAACGCCGCCCATGGTCGGGTCGGTCAGCACCGAAATGAACGGCAGTCGCGCATCTGCCAGCCGGGCGATCATCGCCGACGTCTTCGCCATCTGCAGCAGCGACAGCAGGCCTTCCTGCATGCGTGCGCCGCCAGTGGCCGTGAAGCAGATGAACGGGACCTTCTGCTCGAGTGCCGTCTGCACGCCACGGACGAAACGCTCGCCGACCACCGACCCCATCGAGCCGCCCATGAACTCGAATTCGAAGCACGCGACGACGACCGGCAGCGCGCGGATCGAACCGCCGACAACGACCAGCGCGTCGGTTTCGCCGGTCTCCTGCATCGCCTCCTGCAGGCGGTCCGGATATTTCTTGCTGTCCCTGAACTTCAGGGCGTCGACCGGCAGCACCTCCTGTCCGATCTCGTAGCGCCCCTCGGGATCCAGAATCGCATCGAGGCGCGCGCGCGCGCCGATGCGAAGGTGGTGGCTGCACTTCGGGCAAACCTGCAGCGTCCGCTCGAGCTCGGCGCGGTACAGCGCCGAGTCACATCCGGGACACTTGACCCAAACGCCCTCGGGCACCGATTTCCGCGTGCCGCCCTGCTTGATGCGCGGGGGTAAGAGCTTCTCGATCCAGCTCATGCAGCCTCCTGCATTGGCGATGCTTCGTCGATCGCGCGGCGAAATCCTGTCACCAGATCGCGCACTGCATCGACGACCCGGGCGCGCGGTGCTGTCTCGATTTCCTCGATGATCCGGCTGCCGATGACGACCGCATCGGCGATGCGTGCAATCGCCTGCGCGCTCTTCGCGTCCCGGATGCCGAATCCGACGCCGACCGGGACCTGACACTTCGCCTTCAGCGCCGGGATGCGAGCGGCGACTGCGGCGACGTCCAGGTGCCCCGCGCCGGTGATCCCCTTCAGGCTGACGTAGTAGATATACCCGGACGCGAAGCGTGCCACGTGTGCAATGCGTTCGTCGGTCGAAGTCGGCGCCAGCAGAAAGATCGGGTCGATCTGCACCGCTCGCATCGCCTGCGCGAATTCCTCGCACTCTTCCGGCGGATAGTCGACCACCAGCACGCCATCGACGCCGGCCGCCCTGGCCGCCTGCGCAAACTCGTTGCGGCCCATGCGCTCGATCGGATTGGCGTA
>JBLMYK010000177.1:0-8747 GCA_050258235.1 Gemmatimonadota bacterium
TCCGCCTATCTGATCAAGGCCAGGGCCGCCAACCCGGACGTTCTGGTCGTGCTGCCGCAGGGATCGGACATGGTCAACTGCCTGAAGCAGGTCGCCCAGTTCGGCATGGAGAAGCAGATGCACGTCGCGGGCCTGCAGCAGGAGCTCGAATCGCTCGAGGCCATGCCGCCAGAGGCGCGCGTCGGCATCTGGATGTTCGAGTGGTACTGGAAGCAGCCCGGTGTGCCGCACGTCGACAAGTTCGTCGCCGATGTCCGCAAGGTGAACGGCGGCAAGGTGCCTACCGCCCGCACCTGGTTCGGCTACACGTCCGTCCATACGCTGGCGGCGGTCGCCAACAAGGAGAAGACGCTCGACTCGCTCAAGCTCGCCGAAGCGCTCGGCGATTTCGAACTGGCGGCCGACGTCAAGCTGCAGCCGAACAAGTGCTACTACCGCAAGGGTGACCACCAGCTGATGACGTCCGCGTTCGTCGGCCAGGCGCTGTCGAAGCCCGCGGGCGATCCGGAAGACCTGTTCAAGGTCGACGCGGTCATCGCCGGCGACAAGACCGCGCCTCCCGTCAGCGAAACCGGCTGCAAGGTAACGTTCCCGGCCTGAGCCCCTCCCGCGACGCCCGGGAAGCTCCCCGGGCGTCGTGTCTTCCCGTCAATAACCCCGCGCCATCGCCGTCGTCGGAGCGGCGCGGCACGGCCCGAATCTCCAAATAGAGTCATGAACCGCACATGGCCCAACTGCTCCTGTTCAATGTCACCAATGGCCTGATCATCGGCGCCTTCTATGTGCTGATGGCGCTCGGCCTGTCGCTGATCCTCAATCTGAGCAATGTGATCAACTTCGCCCACGGCGGCTTTCTGGTGCTGGGCGGGTACATCGCGTACGCAATCACGCCGTACGTCGGCTTCTGGGGTGCGCTGCTGATCGCGCCGCCGCTGACCGCACTGATCGGCCTGATCCTCGAACGCACCCTGATCCGGCGGGTCTACGGGCGCGACCCGCTCTACAGCCTGCTGCTGACCTTCGGCCTGGCCTTCGTGATCGAGGACGGCACCCGCTATATCTGGGGCGCCCAGGGCAAGCCGGTCACGGTCCCTGCCGTGCTGGCGCAACCGCTCAGCAACGAGCTGTTCTTCATCACCGGTTATCGGCTGTTCATGGTCGCCGCGGTCGCCGTCGCGGTGACGCTGCTGTTCGTGCTGCTTCGATATACGCGGCTCGGCATGCGCATCCGCGCCGGCACGCTCGATCTGGAAACGGTTTCGGCGCTTGGCATCAACGTCGGCGCGCTGCGCTCGCTCAATTTCGCCGTTGGCATCTTTCTCGCCGGACTGAGCGGCGTGCTGGCTGCCGGGCAACTCGGGCTGGAGCCGACGATGGGGACCGGACTGCTGATGCCGAGCTTCATCGCGATCATCGTCGGCGGCGTCGGCAGCCTGACCGGCACCCTGCTCGGCGGACTGCTGATCGGCGTCGCCTCCGGGATCACGGCGGTATTTCTGCCGGCGGCGAGCGAGGCCGTCATGTACGTGCTGATGGCGGTGGTGCTGCTGATCCGGCCGCGTGGCCTGCTCGGCGAAGAAGGAATGCTGACATGATCTCGCGCGCCCAGACTTACCGGCTGCTGGCTCTTGCAGCGATCTGGATCACGCTTGCGCTGGCGCCTTACTGGATGGTGCCGCTCGGCGGCTACACCGCGCTCGGCACCCGGGTGCTCGTGCTCGGGCTGGCCGCGATGTCGGTGAATTTCCTGCTCGGCTTCACCGGCGTTCTGTCGTTCGGCCATGCGGCATATTTCGGGCTCGGCGCGTATGGCGCCGGCCTCGCGCTGAAGTTCCTTGCGCCCAGCACCCCACTGTCACTGCTGTGCGGGACGCTGCTGGGCGGCGTCGCCGGCGCCGTGCTGGGCGCACTGATCGCGCGCAGGCGCGGCGTTTACTTCGCGATGGTCACGATCGCGTTCGGCCAGGTGTTCTACTACATCGCCTTCCAGTGGAGTTCGCTGACCGGCGGCGACGACGGCTTGCGCGGCTTCGCGCGCCAGCCGCTCCATCTTGGATTTGCGACCATCGACATCCTCGGCAACTCCAACGCGTTCTACTACTTCGTGCTGGTATGCGTGGCGATCGCCGCGGGGGTGATGGGCTTCATCCTGCGTTCGCCGTTCGGCCGGACGATGATCGCGATCCGGGAAAACGAACGGCGCGCGCGCTTCCTCGGCATTCCGGTCGACCGCCACATCTGGATCGCGTTTTCGCTGTCGTGCTTCTTCATGGCGTTTGCCGGCGCGCTGTACGCGCTCGTCAACAACTTTGCCGATCCGCGCGGGCTGCACTACAGCCAGTCCGGCGATTTCGTGATGATGGCGGTGATGGGCGGCATGCGCAGCTTCTGGGGTCCGCTGCTCGGGGCCGCGCTGTTCGTCGTGCTGCAGGATTACGTGTCGAGCGTCACGGTCAACTGGATGTCCTTCGTCGGCTTGCTGTTCGTCGCGATCGTGATCTTCTTCCCGCGCGGGCTGCTCGGCTTCATTCGACGCAGGGCCGAGTCATGAGCGTGCTCGAGGTCAGGCAGGCGAGCAAGCGCTTCGGCAGCCTGGTTGCCGTGCGCGACGTGTCGCTGACTGTTGCGCAGGGCGAGCTGCGCGCGATCATCGGCCCGAACGGCGCCGGCAAGACCACGTTCTTCAACCTGATCAGCGGATTCTTCCCGCCGACCACGGGATCGATCGTGTTCGACGGCCGGGACATCACGGCGATGCCCGCGCACCGGCGCGTCGCGCTCGGGATCGCCCGCACGTTCCAGATCACCGAGATCTTTCCCGAACTGACGCTGTTCGAGAACGTGCGCGTCAGCACCGAGGTCGCTGAAGGATTCCGGCTGCGCCCCTGGATCAGCGAGGCCGAGCGACGGAACGTGCGGCACAAGGTCGAGGAAACGCTCGAGCTCACCGGACTCGCCGCCAAGGCGCAACGGCTGGTCGGAGAGCTGTCGCACGGCGACCAGCGCGCTGCCGAAATCGCGATGGCGCTCGCGCTGCGGCCGCGCCTGCTGCTGCTCGACGAGCCGACCGCGGGCATGGGCGACCAGGAAACATACGAGATCACGCAACTCGTCCGCCGCCTGCACCGGGATCGCAATCTGACGATCGTGCTGATAGAGCACGACATGCGGGTGATCTTCAATCTTGCCGATCGAATTGCCGTTCTCGACCAGGGCAGCCTGCTCGCCGAGGGCACGCCGGAGGAGATCGCCGCCAACGAGGCGGTGCAGAACGCCTATCTGGGGAGCGCCGCATGAACGCGCGGCTTTTGATGACGATGGCACCGGCCGACTCCAGCGCGGCCACCACCCGAGGCTCCGGGCGGTCTTCATGAACGCCGCGCTGCATGCCGAGGGGCTGCATACCTTCTACGGCAAGAGCCATATCCTGCACGGCGTCAGCCTCGAGGCCGGCGAGGGAATGATCACGGCGCTGCTCGGCCGCAATGGCGCCGGCAAGACCACCACGCTGCGCACGCTGATGGGGCTCACTCCGGCACGCCAGGGCAAGGTGACATTCTTCGGCGCCGACGCGTCCCGCTGGCCGACGCATCGGATCGCGGCGCGTGGCGTGGGCTACGTTCCCGAAGGGCGGCGGATCTTCGCGAATCTCACCGTCGAAGAGAACCTGAAGGTGCCGCTGGAGCGCGGCGGCCGCTGGACGATCGAGCGGATCTACGAACTCTTTCCGCGCCTGGCCGAGCGCAAGTTCAACCGGGGACGGCAATTGTCGGGCGGCGAGCAGGAGATGCTGTCGATCGGCCGCGCGCTGCTGCTGAATCCGCGCCTGCTGATCCTCGACGAACCGTCGCAGGGCCTCGCCCCGTTGATGGTCAAGGAAGTGTTCCGCGTCGTCTCGCAGATGCGCGCCGAGGGAATCTCGGTGCTGCTGGTCGAGCAGAACGCGCGGATGAGCCTGGAAATCGCGGATCACGCGTACGTGCTCGACGACGGCAGCATCGTCTATTCCGGAAGCGCGCGCGAACTCGCGGCCGATGAGACCCGCGTTCGCGCGCTGACCGGCGCGAGCGCCGAGGAGTGGACGCACTGACGGCCGTGTCCGTGGCCGCCCGCGCGCGCACCGGCTGACGATTCGCACGCGATCTTCGAGCGCCGGGCTCGCGGCTGCGGGCCGCGGAGCCGTTTGCCGAGTCGGCGCTCCGTGCCCGACAATCCGCGCACGCCAAGGCGCGGACGCTCCGACTCAGGCCGCATGACTGCCGATCCCAATCTTCCCGCCACCGCACGTGTCGTCGTGATCGGCGGCGGCGTGATCGGCTGCTCGGTCGCGTATCACCTGGCCCGCATGGGCGCGCGCGACGTGGTGCTGGTCGAGCGCGACCGGCTGACTTCGGGCACCACCTGGCACGCGGCCGGGCTGATCGTCACCTTCGGTTCGACGTCCGAGACGTCGACCGAGATGCGCAAGTATTCGCGCAGCCTGTACGCAAGGCTGGAAGCCGAGACCGGTCAGGCGACGGGATTCAAACCGGTGGGCTTCATCGAGGTCGCGGCCGATGCCGATCGTCTGGAGGAGTACCGCCGAGTGGCCGCGTTCAATCGTTACTGCGGCGTCGACGTAGAGGAAATCTCGCCGCGCCAGGTGCAGGACCTTTTTCCGCTCGCGCGCACGGACGACATCCTCGCCGGCTTCTACGTCAAGGACGACGGCCGCGCGAACCCGGTCGACGTGACGATGGCGCTCGCCAAGGGAGCGAAGCTCGCGGGCGCCCGAATCGTCGAAGGCGTGGCCGTCACGCGGGTGCTCGCGCAGCGCGGTGCGGTGACCGGTGTCGAGACATCGCACGGCACGATCCGCTGCGAAACGGTGGTGAACTGCGCCGGCATGTGGGCGCGCGAACTCGGCGCGCTGAACCGCGTGAACGTCCCGCTGCAGGCCGCCGAGCACTATTACCTGCTCACCGGCCCGCTGGCAGGCATCGGACGCGACTGGCCGGTGCTGGAGGACCCTGCCTCGTACGGCTACTTCCGCGAGGAAGGCGGCGGCCTGATGATCGGCCTGTTCGAACCCGAAGCTGCGCCGTGGAAGATCGACGGCGTACCGAAGGAATTTTCGTTCGGCGAGATCGAACCCGACTGGGAGCGGATGACGCCGTACCTGGAGCGGGCGATGGCGCGCGTGCCTGCATCGCAGGCGGCCGGCATCAAGAAGTTCTTCTGTGGTCCGGAGAGCTTCACTCCGGATCTGGCGCCGATCGTCGGCGAGGCGCCGAATCTCAGGAACTACTTCGTTGCCGCCGGGCTGAATTCGATCGGCATTCTCACCGGCGGCGGCATCGGCCGCCTGCTCGCGCACTGGATCCTCAACGGCGCGCCCGATGCGGACGTGACCGGCATCCACATCGATCGGATGCATCCCTACCAGGCCAACCGCGAATACCGGCGCACGCGCACGGTCGAGTCGCTCGGCATGGTGTACCGGTGCCACTATCCGACGCGCTCGATGCAGACCGCTAGAGGCGCGAAGCGCTCGCCGCTGCACGACCGGCTCGCGTCGCGCGGCGCGTATTTCAAGGACGTCAGCGGCTGGGAAGGCGCGGACTGGTATGCGCCGGCCGGCGTGGAGCCCCGGGTCGAGCGGCTTTCATGGGGCCGGCAGAACTGGTTCCCGTACTGGCGCGCGGAGCACGAGGCAGCACGCAGCGGCGTGATCCTGATGGACATGTCGTTCATGTCCAAATTCCTCGTGCAGGGCCGCGATGCCGGCCGCGTGCTGAACTGGCTGTCGGCGAACGACGTTGACGGCGAACCCGGCCGCATCACGTATACGCAGTGGCTGAACGAGCGCGGAACGCTTGAGGCGGACCTGACAGTGACGAAGCTCGATGACGACCGCTTCATGGTCGTCGCGTCGGACACCGCGCACGGCCACGCGCTGGCGCGCCTGCGCCGCGCCTGCGAAGACCGCCACGCATTCGCAGCCGACGTGACCGGCGCGTACGCGCAGATCAACGTCCAGGGGCCGCGCTCGCGGGCATTGCTGCAATCGGTGACGAGCGCGGACCTGTCGAATGGCGCATTCCCCTTCCGCTGCGCGCGCGAGATCGATCTCGGCCTGGCACGCGTGCTTTGCGTCCGCATCACCTACCTCGGCGAACTCGGCTACGAGCTGTACGTGCCTGCCGAACAGGCGACGCACCTGTACGACCGCCTGGTGCAGGCCGGCGCCGCATTCGATCTGAAACACGCCGGCCTGAAGGCGCTGGCGAGCCTGCGGATGGAAAAGGGCTATCGCGACTATGGCCACGACATCGACAACACCGACTCGGTGCTCGATGCCGGGCTCGGCTTTGCGGTGAGCCTCGAGAAGCCCGGCGGCTTCGTCGGCCGCGATGCGGTGCTGGCGAAGAAGGCTGCTGGTCCGCTGACGCGCCGTCTCGTGCAGTTGCTGGTGCTCGACCCCGAGCCGCTGATGTTCCATGCGGAGGTCGTTCACCGCGATGGCAAGCCGGTCGGCTACGTGCGCGCGGCGTCTTACGGTTTTACGCTCGGCGGCGCGGTCGGGCTGGCGATGATCGATGCGGGAGCGCCGATCGACCAGCGCTGGTGCGACGCGGGGGCATGGGAAATCGACATCGCCGGCCGGCGCTTTGCCGCGCGGGCGTCGCTGAAGCCGATGTATGACCCGGAGATGAAGCGCATACGGATGTAGCTTCTCCGCGCCGCGGCGTCGTTCGAGCGGAGCACGGCACCTTCAGCGGCTCGCCAGCGTACGATCGCTTTCCCAGGGAACGCACTGCAGTGAACCCCGCACGCGCTTCCAACGCAGGCAGGCCACCGCGCGAACTGATGGCGCGTTGGCTGGGCTGGATGCTGCTGCTCAATCTCGCATGGGAGATCGTGCAGATGCCCTTGTACGCCTTGCCGCCAGCTCCGTTCCCCTTCTACACGGCGTACTCGATCATCCATTGCACGGCGGGCGACGTGCTGATCGGAGCGGCGATCTATGCCGTTGCCTCGTTCACCACCGGATGGCGCTGGCTGACCGATGCCCCGCTGCGCGGGCTGGCAGTTCTCTTACCGCTCGGTCTTGGCTACACCGCATACAGCGAGTGGCGCAATGTCTACGTGGTGGGCAGCTGGGGCTATGGCGCGCCGATGCCGATGCTTTTCGGCATCGGCGCCGCACCGCTGGCGCAATGGCTCGTGGTACCCCCGCTGGCGGCGTGGCTGAGCCGGAAATGAGGCGGTTCAGCACGTAGCCCAGGCGGCCGGGCCGGCTCAATCCAGCGCCGCGATCTCGTGCAGCAGCAGCTTCAGTTCGCCCTGGTGTTCCGCCGCAATGCGCGCCAGCAGCTTCTCTCCCTTTGGCAGCAGGTGGATCTCGACGGTCCGCTGATCGTTGCGACCGGTCCTGCGCTGCAGCAACCCGAGCTCCTCGCAGCGGTCGATCAGCGCGACCACGCCGTGGTGCTGCGCCTGCAGCCGTTCGGCCAGTTCGCCGACGGTGGCCCACGTGCGCTCCGGGAATCCCATCACGTGCAGCAGCAGCTGGTACTGCAGCGATGTCAGTCCGTGGCCCTTGCACAGCACTTCGCTGACGCGCAGGAAGCGGCGCAGCCGGTGCCGGAAATGTGACAGGCGCTCGAAGTCGGGCTTGCCCAGGGAATTGCGCGTGCCGCTTGGCAATGTTGACTTCACCGGCCCCCCCAGCTTATAAACACAAATATCATATTTTGATATATTGCTGCACGCCGCAACGCACGGCGTTTCAAGGAGGACATACGATGAATCTGCTCTCGCTCGCGCTGCTTCCGCTTACCGCGGACCACGGATGGCCGGAACTGGCGCGCCGCCACGCGCCGCTGCACCGGCTGCTCCTCCTGCTGGTGCTGCCGCTGACGCTGCTGCCACCACTGATGCTCTATTACGCCGGCAACCACTATCCGGAGGTGTTCCTGCGCGGCGCGCAGCAGAAGGACTGGGCCGAGGTCGCGATCGTCTTCTTTTGCGCCGAATGGATCACGCTGCTGGGCATGGGGTGGCTGATCCGGCAGGCCGCGGCCACCTATTCGCTGACAATCGACTACCACGATGCATTCCTGCTGGCCGGCATCGCGCCGGTGCCGATGTGGCTGTCATCGCTCGGCCTGCTGATCCCGAGTTTCTGGGTCAACGCGTTTATCGCGACGCTGGGCCTGGGCCTGGCGTGCGGGCTGATGTACCAGGGGCTGAGGGCCCTCGGCCGGCAGCGCGAGGAGATCGTGGCCGGGTCCATCGTGCAGATCGTGATCGGTGTCGGGCTCATCGCGTGGGCGCTTCTGCTGGTGTTCGCGTTCCACTGAGCCTGCGCGGGCCCCACGCCTCGACGACCTGTTCCAGCCCGCGACGGTAGTCGGAAAACTCGGGCTTCCACCCCGGCACCTGCGGCCGCGGGGGCCGTGCGGGCATCGATAGTGCCGTCTGTTGCATGTGCTCCTCGCGCACGATCGCCCGCATCACCGGCGCAGCGATACGCGGCACGTGCAGCGGGAATCGCCGGCCGATGCGGCGCGCGAAATCGTCCATGAACTGCATGAAGGACGCGGGTCTGCCGTCGGTCGCGTAGAGCGTCCTGCCGGCATTGCGCGGACGGGCCGCGGACAACAACGCACGCACCGCGTCGTGTTGGTGCAAATGGTATTGCAGAGCGTCGCGCGGGCCGGCCCAATATGGCCGTCCAAGGCGGAACGCCTTCACGTACAGAC
>JBLMYK010000178.1:0-3024 GCA_050258235.1 Gemmatimonadota bacterium
GTTTCGGTGCCGGTGCGGGAGCAGGCGCCGGTTTCGGCGCGGGCGCAGGCGCAGGTTTGGGTGCCGCCGCAGGTGCCGGCGCGCGCGCCGCGATCGGCGGCGCACCTTCGCTAACGTTGCCCGCGCCTTCGACTTCGAGGCGGATCAGTTCGGTGCCGACCGCCATCACCTCGCCAACCTTGCCGCCGAGCGAGATCACCTTGCCGTGAACCGGCGACGGAATCTCCACCGTCGCCTTGTCGGTCATCACGTCGGCGAGCACCTGGTCCTCGGCCACCGCGTCGCCGGGCTGCACGTGCCACTCGACCAGTTCCACCTCGGCGATGCCTTCGCCGATGTCCGGCATCTTGATCACATGGATACCCATCTCAGGCCTCCATGGTCCGCTTGAACGCCTCGCCGACGCGCTTCGGCCCGGGGAAGTACGCCCATTCCTGCGCGTGCGGGTAGGGCGTGTCCCAGCCGGTCACGCGCTCGATCGGCGCCTCGAGTTGATAGAAGCAGTGCTCCTGCACCAGCGCGGCCAGTTCCGCGCCGAAGCCGCTGGTGCGCGTGGCCTCGTGCACCACCACGCAGCGGCCGGTCTTCTTCACCGACGCGACGATCGTGTCGAGATCGAGCGGCCACAGGCTGCGCAGGTCGATGATCTCGACGTCGATGCCGGTCTCGTTCGCCGCCGCCTCCGACACCCACACCATCGTTCCGTAGGTCAGCACGGTCATGTCGCGGCCCGCGCGGAACACGGCCGCCGATTCGAGCGGCACCATGTAATAGTCCTCCGGCACCTCGCCGCGCGGATGCTTGGACCACGGCACCACCGGCTTGTCGTGATGGCCGTCGAAGGGGCCGTTGTACAGCCGCTTGGGCTCGAGAAAGATCACCGGGTCGTCGCACTCGATCGACGAAATCAGCAGGCCCTTGGCGTCGTACGGATTGCTCGGCATCACCGTGCGCAGCCCGCACACGTGCGTGAACAGCACCTCGGGGCTCTGGCTGTGCGTCTGCCCGCCGTAGATGCCGCCGCCGCAGGGCATGCGGATCGTGAGCTTGGTGTGGAAGTCGCCGGCCGAGCGGTAGCGCAGCCGCGCCGCACCCGACACGATCTGGTCGTACGCCGGGTAGAAATAGTCGGCGAACTGGATCTCCGCGACCGGGCGCAGGCCGTATGCGCCCATGCCGATCCCCACGCCGACGATGCCGCCTTCGGCGATCGGCGCGTCGAACACGCGGTGATTGCCGTACTTCGCCTGCAGACCCTCGGTGCAGCGGAACACGCCGCCGAAGTACCCAACATCCTCGCCGAACACGACCACGTTCTCGTCGCGCGCCAGCATCACGTCGAGTGCGGAGCGGATCGCCTGCACCATCGTCATCGTGGCCATGGTCAGATCCCCAGTTGCTGGCGCTGGCGGCGCAGGTGCGCGGGCATTTCGGCGTACACGTCCTCGAACATCGATGCCGGGCTCGGGATCGGGCCGGTGGCGAGCGTGCCGAAGCTCTCGGCCTGCCTCTGCGCGGCGAGCACCTCTTCTTCGAGTTCCTTCTGCTGCGCGGCGTGCTGCTCCTCCGACCACGCGCCGATCGCGATCAGGTGCTGCTTCAGGCGCGCCACCGGATCGCCGAGCGGGAATCGGGACCATTCGTCCGCGGGACGGTACTTGGACGGATCGTCGGACGTCGAATGCGCACCGGCGCGATAGGTGACCCACTCGATCAGGGTCGGGCCGAGGTTGCCATGCGCGCGCTCGATCGCCCACTTCGACGCCGCGTACACGGCGAGGAAGTCGTTGCCGTCCACCCGCAGCGACACGATGCCGTTGCCGACGCCACGCGCAGCGAAAGTCGCGACCTCGCCGCCGGCGATGCCCTGGAACGACGAGATCGCCCACTGGTTGTTGACGATGTTCAGGATCACCGGCGCGCGATACACGGCAGCGAACAGCAGCGCGTTGTGGAAATCGGCCTCGGCGGTCGAGCCGTCGCCGATCCATGCCGACGCGATGCGCGTGTCGCCCTTGATTGCCGCCGCCATCGCCCAGCCGACGGCCTGGATGTATTGAATGCCGAGGTTGCCGGCGATCGAATAGAAGCTGTGCTTGTGCGACGAGTACATCACCGGCATCTGCCGGCCCCTGATCGGGTCGCGCTCGTTGGAGAACAACTGGCACATCATGTCGACCAGCGGATAGCCGCGCGCTATCAGGATGCCCTGCTGGCGATAGGTCGGAAACACCATGTCGTCGGGCTCGAGTGCGAGCGCCTGGCCGATGCCGACCGCCTCCTCGCCGAGGCTCTGCATGTAGAACGACATCTTCTTCTGCCGCTGCGCGATCAGCATGCGCGCATCGAACACGCGCGTCTTCATCATCGCGCGCAGCCCGGCGCGCAGCACTTGCGGATCGACCTCGGGCACCCACGGGCCGACCGCGCGCCCCTGATCGTCGAGCACGCGCACCAGCGCGCTGGCAACGTCGAGCGTTTCGCCCGGCTTCGATTCGATCGGCGGCCGCCGCACCGCGCCGGCGGGCGAGATCCGCAGATAGGAGAAATCGGTCTGGCGGCCCGGCCGTCCCGGCGGTTCCGGAACGTGCAGCGCCAGCGGCTTGTATTGCTTCGCAGGGGTCATGCGCGTGGTCTCCGTGCTCGATTGTGTCTCGCTACAGTCGACTCTAGCTGCAGCGCTGCGCCATTGTGTAGCGGTGCTGCAGTTTCCCGGCGCGACGGCGTGCATGGCCGTGCGCGGGCGCGCAAGCGTAACGGCTTTTCCGCGTTTTCGCTCGGACCTGGGTCAATCCCGAAAGCCGGGCGGTCAGCGCGGGCCCGGCGTCGACGCGTCGCTCTGTCGTTGGCCGGCAGAAGCCGCCAGATCGCTGTCGACCGCAGGCAACTCACGCATGCGGCAGATCCGCGGCTGCCGCCACGCCGCGGCCGCCAGCAGCAGCGCGGCCGTGCCGGCAAAGACCAGGCCGGCGCGCAGGCCGAGGTGCTCGCCGAGCCACCCGCCGATGATGGCGCCGGGCACCG
>JBLMYK010000179.1:0-15633 GCA_050258235.1 Gemmatimonadota bacterium
TCGGTCATGCGGAGGAGTTCCGCAGCTACGGCATCGCGGTCAATGCGCTGTGGCCGCGCACCGTGATCCAGACCGCGGCGTTGCAGATGATTCCGGGCGTGAAGCCCGAGCATTGCCGCACACCGCAGATCATGGCCGACGCTGCCCACGCAATTCTCAGCCTCGAGGCCGCCGCGAACACCGGCAACTTCTACATCGATGAAGAGGTGTTGAAGCGTGCCGGTATGACGGATTTCGACAAGTATTCGGTGGTGCCGGGGTCGAAGCAGTTGCTGCCCGATCTGTTCCTCTGAATTTCCCGTCGATCGTCGGCGCTCGATATCGGCGCGCCGATTGAACTGGGTCATTATCGATGGCGCTAGAGGGGGCAGCATGGGCCTGATCGCCACCGGCGCTGTGTCAGGGCGCGCTGCAAGTGCGGCGATGCCCGCCGACGCGCGAACCAAGACCCGATCATGGATGGACTCGTCGGCGTTCTGCTCGTCTGGATCGCAGTTCAGATGGGCTGCGAAGCGCCCGAACCGCCGCAGGTGCGACAGGTTTCTCCCACCGTGCTGGTGCAACTCGCGTACGGGCCGGCAGCCCCGCAGGGCGCGTCGGTCGTGGCGCTGTACGAGCGGAATTCGCGGACCGTCAACCTCTCGAACACGTGGCGCGCTGACAGCGTGAAGGACCGCAGCACCCTCGTGCATGAGCTGGTCCATCACGTACAGGAGGCGACGGGCATGCAATATCCGTGTCTTGCCGCCCGCGAGACGCTTGCCTATCACCTGCAGGCAAAGTGGCTGCGCGAGGAGCAGGGCATCGCAAATCCTTACGCCTTGATGGGCGTCGATGAGTTCACCATCCGCATACGCTCGCTGTGCAGCGAATCGGAGTGACGGGTTATCCTTCAACGCTCAGTCACGGCAATCCAGGAGTCGGCTTTGGTCAATCAGCGCAATCGCTATCCGGGGCGGCGCAGGTTTCTGAAACAGTCGGCCGCGCTGTCGGCGCGCGCCGCGATTCCGGCCGCCGTGGTCCTGGCCGGCGCGGCAGCTGCGAAGGCGCAACCGCAGACCGAAGAGGCGAAGCGCGCCGAAGGGGACAGCGCCGATCGCGCGCGTAGGGTCGCGCACAACAACGATCCGACCGGGAACAACAAATGAAGGAGCCTCTGCATCGCCTGCCCGCGACGCGGCTGGCGCGCATGATCGCCGACGGCGAAGCGACGAGCGAAATCGTCACCCGGTCGTTTGTCGACGCCATCCATGCGCGCGAACGCGAGGTGCAGGCCTTCGTCTGGTTCGACGCGGATCGGGCGCTTTCGATTGCGCGCGAACTCGATCGGCTGCAGGCCAACGGCGCGCGCCGCGGACCACTGCACGGCATTCCGGTTGCGATCAAGGACCTGATCGACACCGCCGACATGCCGACCGGCTATGGATCGCCGATCTACGCATCGCACCGCCCGACGGCGGACGCCGCGGTGGTAGCGCTGCTTGCCAACGCAGGCGCGTTCGCCCTCGGCAAGACGGTAACGGCAGAACTGGCGACGTTCACGCCCGGCATCACGCGCAATCCGCACAACCTGGCGCATACGCCAGGGGGCTCGTCGAGCGGCAGCGCCGCCGCGGTCGCCGCACATTTCGCGCCGCTTGCGCTCGGCACGCAGACCGCGGGCTCGGTGATCCGTCCCGCGTCGTTCTGCGGCGTGGCGGGCTACAAGCCGTCGCCGCGGCTGGTGCCGCGCACGGGCGTGAAGCCGATCTGCGACACGCTCGACGAGATCGGCGTGTTCGCGCGCACGGTAGAGGATCTTGCGCTGGCGGCATCGGTGATGGCGCTGAAGCCGGCATGGCATGAAGCGCCCGCGCAGTTCGTCGCCAGCGGTGCGGTGCCGACGATCGCCTGGACGGCGACCCCGCAGTCGCAGCTCGCCAGCCCTGCGCTGCGCGATTCCCTGGAGCGTGCAGCACAGAAGTTGCTGCACCAGGGTGCGCGCCACACCGACCTGACGTGGCCGCGCGTGTTCGACGGCCTGTTCGAGGCGCACCGCGTGGTGCAGGTGTACGAGACCGCGCGTGCGCTGGGGCCGGAGTACATCTATCGCCGCCAGAGCCTGTCGCAGCGGCTGGTCGACATGATCGAGCAGGGCCGTGCGACCCCGACGACCGACTACCTGGAGGCGCTGCAGCTCGGGCGCGCGTGCATCGCGGCGATCGACAGCCTGTTTGGTGCGGCCGACGTGCTGCTCACCTTCAGCGCGGCGGGCGAGGCGCCCAAGGGGCTCAATTCGACCGGCGACCCGCTGTTCAACCGCCCGTGGCAACTGCTCGGCTGCCCGTCGCTGAACATTCCGTTCGGCGTCGGCGAAGCCGGCCTGCCGCTCGGCATCCAGATCGTGGCGCGGCCCAACGACGATGCGAAGCTGCTCGCCGCGGGCGCGTGGATCGAGGCGAACCTGCGCGACTGAGGTGCCGCTCCGTCAGCCGTGCGGCAGCGGCGGCAGCGGACGAGGCTTGCGGTCCTCGCCGGTGGCCACGTAGACGAGCGTGGCCTCGGTCACCTTGACGACCTCGGCCTCGAGGCGGTTGCGTTCGGCGTAGACCTCCACCTCGACCGTGATCGACGTGTGTCCGGTCTTCAGCACCCGGGCATAGAACGAGCACAGGTCGCCGACGAAGACCGGATGCTTGAAGAGAAAGCTCGTGACCGCGACCGTCGCCACCCGACCGTTGGCGCGTCGCGCCGCGAGGACGCCGCCGGCAATGTCGACCTGGGACATGATCCAGCCGCCGAAGACATCGCCGTGGATGTTGGCATCCGCCGGCCCAGGCATCACGCGCAGTACCGGCTCACGGCTCGGCAGGGAAACGCGTTCGGTCATCGATCTCCTCCGTGTTCTTCTCGACCCCGGCGCGTGCCATGCGTTCGATCCAGCGCGGTGCGATCAGCTTCAGCCACAGCCTGATCCTGCCCGTCCGGCCCGTCACCAGTTCGCGCTTGCGCGCGCGGATCGCGCGCATGATAAGGCGCGCGCACTGGTCGGCCGTCATCGCAGTATCGTCGCCGAGCCCGTGCGGCACCGCGCGGCGCGATCCGACCTTGACGGCCGCGGGATACGCGACCGTGACCGCGATGCCGTCGTCCTCGGCCTCCGTCCGCAGCGCCTCGAAGAACCCGCTCTGCGCGAACCGGCTTGCGCAGAATGCGGTGCCGCCGGGCACGCCGACCTTGCCCGCCAGCGACGAGATGCCGACGACCTGTCCGCCGCGCTTGCCGGGCGCGGCGCGCAGGTGCGGGTAGGCATGACGCGTGCACTGGATCGCGCCGAGACAATTGACCCGCCACAGCCTCTCGTACGAGGCGAAGTCCGCGACCGCGTCGAAGCGCGCGTGCGACGAGGCCCCGGCACCGTTGATCAGCACGTCGATGCCGCCGAACGCCTCGATCGCGCGCTCGATCAGCTGCCGGCAGTCGGTGTCGACCGCGACGTCGGTCGGTACCGCGATCGCGTGCGCGCCGAGCGCACGGCATTCAGCGGCGATGCGCTCGAGCCGCTCGGCGCCGCGCGAGGCCAGCACCAGCTTGTGGCGGCGGCCCGCGATCTGGCGCGCGAGCGCGGCGCCGATGCCACCGCTGGCGCCGGTGATGACGAAAACCTTGTTCTTGTATCGCATGGATCAGGGCTGCGATTTCCGCACGGGAGATAATTGCGCTCGACTGCCTCACAGACAGCAAATGCGGCAGAAGATTCTCGGCTGCGCCCGCAGGGCGAGCGTTAAGTGACGGTTAATCGACGGCGCTAATCCGAACGATGCGCGGAATACGTGTTTCCCCCAGCCAGATTCCGAGCGTCCCGCTCGAGCAGGGCGCGCAGCGCAACGACTGGAACGCGCTGAAGACGCTGATCCCGTATTTGTGGACGTATCGCGGCCGCGTGATGTTCGCGATCGCCAGCCTGATCGCGGCCAAGGTCGCGGTGGTCGGCGTGCCGATCCTGCTCAAGCAGATCGTCGACACGTTCGCGCAGGCGCCGAAGGACGCGCTGGTCGCGGTCCCGATCGCGCTGATCGCCGGCTATGGCCTGCTGCGCCTGTCATCGACGGTCTTCACCGAGCTGCGCGAGTTCTTCTTCGCCAAGGTCACGCAGGCGTCGGTGCATACGCTGGCGCTGAAGACCTTCCGTCACCTGCACTCGCTCAGCCTGCGCTACCACCTCGAGCGCCGCACCGGTGCGGTCACGCGCGAGATCGACCACGGCATGCGCGGCATCTCGGCGCTGATCAGCTTCACGCTGTACTCGATCCTGCCGACGATCGTCGAACTGGCGCTGGTGCTCGGCTACCTGCTTGCGTATTACGAGATCTGGTTCGCGGTGATCGTCGCCGTCAGCCTGACGATCTACATCGGCTACACGTTCACGGTCACCAACTGGCGTACGCGATTCCGGCGCGAGATGAACGAACTGGACGCGAAGGCGTCGTCGCGCGCGGTCGACAGCCTGCTCAACTTCGAGACGGTCAAGTACTTCAACAACGAGGATTACGAGGCGCGCCGCTATGACACCACGCTGGCCGCGCAGGAACGTGCGGCCATCAAGAGCCAGCAGTCGCTGAACATCCTGAACATCGGGCAGCAGCTGATCATCGCGATCGGGCTCACGCTGATGCTGTGGCGCGCGGCCGCCGGCGTGGCGAGCGGCGCGATGACGATCGGCGACCTGGTGCTGGTCAACGGCTTCATGCTGCAGCTGTACGTGCCGCTGAACTTTCTCGGCGTGATCTATCGCGAGATCAAGCAGGCGCTGACCGACATGGACCGGATGTTCCGTCTGCTCGACGCACACCGCGAGATCGCCGACGCGCCCGATGCGCAGCCGCTCGCGATCGCCGGTGCCGAGGTGAGCTTCGAGCACGTGAGCTTCGGCTACGACCTGCGGCGGCAGGTGCTGTTCGATGTCGACTTCACGGTCCCGGCCGGCACCACCTGCGCGGTGGTGGGCGCCACCGGCTCCGGCAAGAGCACGCTGGCGCGCCTGCTGTTCCGCTTCTACGATGTGCAGGAAGGGCGGATCACGATCGACGAGCAGGATCTCCGCGGCATAACCCAGCATTCGCTGCGCGCGGCGATCGGCATCGTGCCGCAGGACACGGTGCTGTTCAACGACACGATCGAATACAACATTGCGTACGGACGACCGGGCGCCACGCGCGACGAGGTGATCGCCGCCGCCCGCAGCGCGCACATCCACGACTTCGTCTCCCGGCTGCCGGACGGGTACGACACGATGGTCGGCGAGCGCGGGCTGAAACTGTCCGGCGGCGAAAAGCAGCGCGTGGCGATCGCGCGCACGCTGCTGAAGAATCCGGCGATCCTCGTGTTCGACGAGGCCACGTCGGCACTCGACAGCAAGACCGAGCGCCTGATCCAGGCGGAGCTCGAGGAGATCGCACGCGACCGCACCACGCTGGTGATCGCGCACCGGCTGTCGACGATCGTCGATGCCGACCAGATCCTGGTCATGGATCACGGCCGCATAATCGAACGCGGCACGCACGCGCAACTGCTCGATGCCGACGGAACCTATGCGCGCATGTGGCGGCTGCAGCAGCAGGAACCGGCGCGCAGCGAGGCTTCGGCCCCCGCCTAGCAGCGGTGCCCGCGCGCAGCACCGCCCCGGACCGACCCGGGGCTTGGCTGCACCAATTCGGCGCCTGCGGGCGACTTTCCGCTAACGGCAACCGCGATTGATTGCTGTGGCGTCCGTTGGGGTGGTAGATTGCCCGACCCCGCCGCGTCCGCGCGCGGCTGCGGCGCGGTCGGACCATCATCGGAGAAGGAGATTCATCAAATGACACAAACAACACCCCGAGTCCTGCTGGCGGCGGCGGCCTTGGCTCTCGGAGCCATGGCGGCACCTGCGCACGCCGGCAAGACTCTTGATGCGATCAAGGCGCGCGGCCAGGTCGTGTGCGGCGTCAACACCGGGCTGGCGGGTTTCTCTGCGGCGGATGCGCAGGGCAACTGGTCGGGCCTCGACGTCGACGTCTGCCGCGCGATCGCAGCCGCAGTGCTCGGCGACGGCAACAAGGTCAAGTGGGTGCCGCTGAACGCACAGCAGCGCTTCACCGCGCTGCAGTCGGGCGAAGTCGACGTGCTGTCGCGCAACACGACCTGGACGCTGACCCGGGATGCGTCGCTTGGCCTGTTCTTTACCGGCACGACCTACTATGACGGCCAGGGCTTCATGGTGCCGGTGAAGACCAAGATCAAGAGCGCCAAGCAGCTGAAAGGCGCCACGGTGTGCGTGCAGTCGGGCACGACCACCGAGAAGAACCTCACGGATTTCTCGCGCGCCAACAACCTGAACATCAAGCCGGTCGTGTTCGAGAAGCTCGAGGCCGCCGAGAACGCCTATTTCTCCGGCCGTTGCGTCGCGTACACGACCGACGCGTCGGGGCTGGCCTCGACGCGCAACAAGATCGCGAAGAACCCGGCCGACCACGTGATCCTGCCGGAGCTGATCTCGAAGGAACCGCTCGGACCGGCGGTACGTCGCGGCGACGACGAGTGGTTCACGATCGTCAAGTGGGTCGTGTTCGGGCTGGTCGAAGCGGAGGAATACGGCGTGACCCAGGCGAACGTCGAGAAGATGGCCGCCGAGAGCCAGGACCCGGTCGTGATGCGGCTGACCGGCAAGAGCGAGGACATGGGCAAGCTGATGGGCCTCGACAAGAATTGGCTGGTCAATGCGATCAAGGCGGTCGGCAATTACGGCGAGATCTTCGAGCGCAATGTCGGCCCGAAGACGCCGCTGAACCTGCCGCGCGGCATCAACAACCTTTGGAGCAAGGGCGGCATCATGTACGCGCCGCCGGTGCGCTGAGCACGGTCTGACGCGGTCTGCGCCCGTCTCGCGACGGGCGCTGTGCAAAGCCGGCGGGAGCCGGCTTTGCACAGCACATGGGGGCATTGTGCGGAACCGACCGATCGAGGAGAACGGCAATGGCTGAGCGCGCACCGCCGAGGAGGCGCGACTGGTCCTGGCGCAGCCAGGCATTCCGCGGGATCGTCTATCAGATCATCGCGGTCGGCCTGCTGGGTGTGGCCGTCTGGTATCTCGCGCACAACACGCTCGCCAACATGCAGGCGCGCGGTATCCAGAGCGGATTCGGCTTCCTGCTCCAGCCGGCCGGCTTCGACATTGGCGAGAAGCTGATCCACTACGACGCGCTCGATCCGTACTGGAAGGCATTTCTCGTCGGCGTGCTCAACACTCTGCGGGTCGCAGTAATCGGCATCGTGCTGGCGACCGTCTTCGGCACGCTGCTCGGCGTCGGACGCTTCTCGCACAACGCGCTCATGCGTGGTCTGTGCTACGGCTACGTCGAGCTGTTCCGCAACGTGCCGCTGCTGCTGCAACTGCTGCTTTGGTACATCGTCTTCACTGACATCCTGCCCGCGGTCAGCGAGCCGGTCACGATCGCCGGAGTGATCTTCCTCAGCAAGGGCGGGCTGTCGATCCCGACGCCGGTATGGGGCCTGGGCCAGGGGCTGGCCGCGATCGGCGCGCTGATCGGCCTGGTGATTTCGTGGTTCTACCGCCGCTGGGCGAGGCGCCATTTCGAGCAGACCGGCCGCGCATTCAGCATGTTCTGGCTGCCGGTAGCGATCGTGCTGGTTGCAGCTTTCATCGGCTGGCTGGCGGGGGGCGCGCCAACGGCATGGAACATCCCGAAGCCGGGCGGCTACCAGATCGAAGGCGGCGCGGCGGCCACGCCCGAGTTCATGGCGGTGCTGATCGGGCTGGTGTGCTACACGTCGGCGTTCATGGCCGAGGTCGTGCGCGCGGGCATCTCGTCGGTGTCGCACGGACAGGTCGAGGCGGCGAGCAGCATCGGCCTGTCGAAGACCCTGTCGATGCGGCTGGTGATCCTGCCGCAGGCGCTGCGCGTGATCATCCCCCCGATGACCAGCCAGTACCTGAACCTGACCAAGAACTCCTCGCTCGCGGTAGCGATCGGCTATCCGGACGTCGTTTCGATCGCGAACACGTCGCTGAACCAGACCGGCCGCGCGGTCGAATGCATCGCGATCGTGATGGCGGTTTATCTGCTCCTGTCGCTTTCGACCAGTGCGTTCATGAACTGGTACAACAAGCGCGCGGCGATCAAGGAGCGCTGATCATGGACGTCGTCTTCAACCCGATCTCGCCGCGCCCGGCGCCCGTCAAGACCGAGGGGTTCATTCCCTGGATCCGCGCCAACCTGTTCGGCGGCCTCGGCAACTCGATCATCACGCTGGCGATCATCGCGCTGGCGATCTACGTTCTGCCGTCGGTCGCGAAATGGACCGTGCTCGACGCCGTCTTCGCACCGAAGCTCGACGCGTGCCAGGCAGCGCGCGGCACCGGCGCGTGCTGGGGCGTCATCGCGGAGAAGTACCGGCTGATCCTGTTCGGTCGCTATCCGTTCGAGCAGCAGTGGCGGCCGGAGGTGGCGACGCTGCTGCTGCTGGCACTGCTGGTCGTCACGTGCATCCGCTACTTCTGGAAGAAGTGGCTGGCGCTGGTGTGGCTCGTCGTGATCCCGGCGTACTTCCTGCTGATGCTGGGGGGCGTATTCGGGCTGGAATTCGTGCCGACCGACGTGTGGGGCGGGCTGCCGCTGACGATCATGCTGGCGACTTTCGGCATCGTGCTGGCGTATCCGATCGCGATCGTGGTCGCGCTCGGGCGCCGCTCCAGCCTGCCGGCGATCCACACGTTGAGCGTGGTCTACATCGAGCTGATCCGCGGCGTGCCGCTGATCTCGGTGCTGTTCATGGCGAGCTTCATGTTTCCGCTCTTCATGCCGGTCGGCAAGTCGCCCGACGTGCTGCTGCGCGTGCTGGTCGGCATCACGCTGTTCTCGGCCGCATACCTCGCCGAGGTGATCCGCGGCGGACTGCAGGCGATCCCGAAGGGACAGATCGAAGCGGCGCAGTCGCTCGGCCTGTCGTACTGGCAGACGCAGCGCAAGATCGTGCTGCCGCAGGCGCTGGCAATGGTCGTGCCGGGCATCATGAACAGCTTCATCTCGATCTTCATGGACACCTCGCTGGTCACCATCGTGTCGATGTACGAACTGATGGGCGCGCTGGCGCTGGCGCTGAATTCGGATGCGAACTGGCGGCCCTACATCTTCGAGGGCTACATCTTCATCACCCTCATCTACTTCGTCTTCTGCTTCGCGATGACGCGCTACAGCCGCTGGATCGAGAAGCACGTCGGCCGCAGCAAGGCACGCTAAGGAACCGCGATGGGCGAGCACATCATCACGTTCGACAAGGTCAACAAGTGGTACGGCAACAACTTCCACGTGTTGCGTGACATCGACCTGAAGGTCAAGACCGGCGAGCGCATCGTGATATGCGGTCCGTCGGGCTCGGGCAAGTCGACCCTGATCCGCTGCATCAACCGGCTCGAGGAGCACCAGGAGGGGCACATCGTCGTCGACGGCGTGGAACTGACCGACGACATCAAGGCGATCGAGCAGGTGCGCAAGGAAGTCGGAATGGTGTTCCAGCAGTTCAACCTGTTCCCGCACCTGACCGTGCTGGAGAACCTGACGCTGTCGCCGATGTGGGTCGGCAAGACGCCGAAGAAAGAGGCCGAAGAACGCGCAATGGCGCAACTGAACCGCGTGCGTATCGCGGAGCAGGCGCACAAGTACCCGCTGCAGCTGTCCGGCGGCCAGCAGCAGCGCGTGGCGATCGCGCGCGCGCTGTGCCTGAAGCCCAAGATCATGCTGTTCGACGAGCCGACCTCGGCGCTCGACCCCGAGATGATCAAGGAAGTGCTCGACGTGATGATCGAGCTCGCCAAGGGCGGCATCACGATGATCTGCGTCACGCACGAGATGGGATTCGCCAAGGCGGTCGCCAACCGCGTCATCTTCATGGACCAGGGTCAGATCGTCGAAGAAGCCGACCCGCACGACTTCTTCAGCAATCCGAAGAGCGACCGCACCAAGGATTTCCTGTCGAAGATCCTCGGGCATTGAGCCGCGCGCATCGTGCGCGACGGAAACGGGAGGGCACGATGAGAAACTTGCTTGCAGCGATCCTGCTGGGGGCCGCACTGTCCTTTGGAGCCAGCGCGCAGACGTTGAACGCGAAGCTGGGGCTGTGGGAGGTCACGTCCACCACTGAATCGAGCGGCCGGCCGCCGATTCCGCCCGAAATGCTGGCCAGGCTTTCGCCCGAGCAGCGGGCGAAGATGGAAGCGGCAATCGAGGCGCACCAGGCCAAGGGTCCGCAGACCACCACGCACAAGGCCTGCTACACGGAAAAGGACCGCGAGCGCGCGTTTCAGGGGCAGGACGATGACGGACAACGCTCGTGCAAGCGCACCATCGTCAGCCAGTCCGCGCGCAGGATGCAGGTGCGCCTGGACTGCACGGGCGCCAGCATGGGTGCTGCGAACGGCATGTTCACCGTCGACGCGATCACGCCCGAGAACGTCAAGGGCACGGTCGACATGAAAGTCGTCCGCGGCGACAGGACGATGAACGTGAAGTCATCGTTCAGCGCCAGGTGGCTCGGCGCCGACTGCGGCGAGTACAAGCACAACTGACTGCGCGTCGTCTGCGCGGGGGAGGCTGACGATGGATGAAGCGGCGGGCGGCGGCGGATCGGTCGAGGTGCGGGTTGTCGACGCCGCACGGGGCGTCGGCTGGTGGTCCGATGCCTGGACGCTGTTCACCAGGAACACCGGCCTGTGGATCGTGCTGGCGATCGTGATGATCGTGATCTTCATCGCGCTGTCGCTGGTCCCCGTGGTCGGCGGCATCGTCAACACGCTGGTCCTGCCCCCGTTCGCGGCGAGCTGGATGCTCGCCGCGCGCAAGGTCGAGGGCGGCGGCACGCTGGAGATCGGCGATCTTTTCGCCGGTTTCCGCGACAAGCTCACGCCATTGCTGGTGCTCGGTGCGCTGCTGCTGGCGGGCGGACTGGTGATCGGAATCGCGGCCGCCGCATTGGGCCTCGGCGCAGTGCTCGGCGGTTTCGCCGGCGGCATGCACGGCAGCATGAGCGCGATGATGGCCGGATTTGGCGCTGGCATGCTGGCCATTTTGGTCGCGCTCGCACTGAGCCTGCTGCTCAGCATGGCGATCTGGTTCGCGCCGGCCCTGGTCGCGCTGCGCAACGTGGCGCCGGTCGACGCGATGAAGGCGAGCTTCTCCGCGTGCGTGAAGAACTGGCTGCCCTTCCTGGTGTATTCGGCGCTCTACCTCGTCGCCGCGGTGATCGCCTCGATCCCGCTCGGACTGGGCTGGATCGTGCTTACCCCGGTGACGCTGCTCGCCGTGTACGTGTCGTACAAGGACATCTTCGGCGACTAGCAGAACGGACGAGCGGGCGATTCGCGGATAATCCGCGCTCCGCGCATCCGCCTGCCGCCGCATGTCCGTCAACGCTGCTTCGACCACCGTCGCACCGATCGCCGGCGCGGCGATCCTTCCTTACGCCGGCACGATCTTCCTGTCGGCGTTCCTGCTGTTCCTGGTGCAGCCGATCATCGCCAAGCAGATCCTGCCGTGGTTCGGCGGCGCGGCCACGGTGTGGACCACGTGCCTGGTGTTCTTCCAGAGCGTGCTGCTGGCCGGCTATGCCTATGCGGATGCGACCACGCGGCTCGGCGTGCGGCGGCAGACGCTGCTGCACATCGGCCTGCTGCTCGCCTCACTCGCGACCTTGCCCATCCTCGCCAGCGACGGCTGGAAGCCCTCCGGCGCCGAAGAGCCGATCGCGCGCATCCTGCTGCTGCTGGTCTCGACGATCGGCCTGCCGTACTTCCTGCTGTCGACCACCACGCCGCTGCTGCAGGCCTGGTACTGGCGGCGCTTCCAGAGTGCGGTGCCGTATCGGTTGTTCGCGCTGTCGAACTTCGCGTCGCTGCTGGCCTTGCTCGGATTCCCGGTGCTGTTCGAGCCGTGGTTCACGCTGCCGCAGCTTGGCTGGGGGTGGTCAGCCGTGTACGCGGTCTTCGTCGCCGTCTGCGCCGCGACCGGCCGGATGTCGATGAAAGGCGCGCTGGCCGCGCCGCAGGCGCTGCGCGCTACCGCGCGCACCGCGCCGTCCGCCGCGCCGAGCTTGGCCACGCAGCTGACCTGGCTCGGACTGTCGGCGATGGGATCGGTGATGCTGCTGGCGGTCACCAACCACGTGACGCAGAACATCGCCAGCGTGCCGTTCATGTGGGTGGTGCCGCTGTCGCTGTACCTGATCACCTTCATCCTGTGCTTCGACCATCCGCGCTGGTATGTGCAGCCGCTCTTCATCGCCGCCGCGCTGGTGCTGGTGCCGCTGATGGCGTGGAAGATCCCGACGCTCGACCTGAAGCTGGCGGTGCCGCTGTACTTTGGCGGGCTGTTCGTCAGCTGTATGGTCTGCCACGGCGAACTGGCGCGGATGAAGCCCGATCCGCTGCACCTGACGCGCTTCTACCTGATGCTGTCGCTCGGCGGCGCGCTCGGTGCGGTGCTGATCGCGATCGTCGCGCCGCTCGTGCTCGACGGTTATGTCGAGCTGAACATGGTGCTGATCGTGCTGGCGCTGATGATCATGCTGCGATTGCCGCGCCGGGCGTTCGTGCTCGGCGCGGTCGCGCTCGCGGCCACCGGCTACTACGCGATCAGCGGCGCGCGCGAGTACGCGCGCGACATGCGCGTGATGGCGCGCGACTTCTACGGCGTGGTGCGCACGCGCGACCGCGAGGTCGACGGCGTGCGCTATCGCGCGATGTTCCACGGCGGCATCATCCACGGCGGGCAGTTGCTCGGCGACCAGTTCCGCAACACGCCGAGCGATTACTTCGGCCCGGGATCAGGCTACGGACGGCTGTTCGCCGCGCTGAACGCGCTGCGGCCCGGCCCGCGCAAGGTCGGGATCATCGGGCTCGGCGCCGGCGTGGTCGCGGCCTACGGCCGGGCCGGCGACGAGATCACCTTCTACGAGATCAGCCAGACCGTCATCGACGTCGAGCGACGCGAATTCACCTTCCTGCGCGACACGCCGGCGCGGACGAACGTCGTGCTCGGCGACGGCCGGCTGTCGCTCGAGCGCGAGCCCCCGCGCGGCTACGACGTGCTCGGCATCGACGCCTTCTCAGGCGATTCGATCCCGATGCACCTGCTGACGCGCGAGGCGATGGCGCTGTACGCGCGCCATCTGGCGCCGAACGGCGTGATCGTGTTCCAGGCAACCAACCGCTACATCGACATGATGCCGGTCGTGAAGCGGCTGGCGTCCGAACTCGGCATGGAGGCGGTGCTGATCTCCGACAGCCCGCAGTCGCAGGACGGCGCCGACTACTGGCTCAGCTCGACCGACCAGATCCTGGTCACGCGCGATGCGAAGCTGCTTGCGCATCCGCGCATCGCGGAAGCGGCGACCCCGATCAGGGACCGCCCCGAGCTGCCGACCTTCACCGACGCGCACACGAACCTGGTGCGGATACTGAAGTAGCGCGAACCCGCGAGCGATTCAGCGCGTCCAGGGCGGAGCGCTCGCGCCATCGACGCCCAGGCGCTGAGCCGCCTGTTGCGCCAGCGCCGGGTCGATCGTTGACAACGCCGCCAGCGCAATCGCATGCCGGTCGACCTCGAAGAAGCGGCGCAGGTTCGCGCGCAGATCGCTGCGGCCGAAGCCGTCGGTGCCGAGCGAGATCATGCGGTCGCGCACCCAGGGGCGGATCAGGTCCGGCACCGCGCTGACGTAGTCGCTGGCGGCGACGATCGGCGCACCGTTCGCGAGCAGTTGCCTTTCGATCCAGGGCGCATCGGCTGATTGACCGAGGTGCCGCTGCCGCTCCACCGCCATTGCCTCGCGGCGCAGTTCGGTGAAGCTGGTGACCGAGTACACGTTGGCGTTGACGCCGAAATCGCTTTCCAGCAGTTCGGCCGCAGCCAGCGCTTCGCGCAGGATGGTGCCGGCGCCGAGCAGCCGGATATGCGCCTCGCCCCTCGCAGACTCATGCACGAGGTACATGCCGCGCAGGATGCCTTCGCGCACGCCGTCCGGTTGCGATGGCTGTGCGTAGTTCTCGTTCATCACCGTGAGGTAATAGAACACGTCTTCCTGCGCGGTCAACATGTGGCGCATGCCGTCGTCGAGGATCACCGCCAGTTCATGCGCGAAGCACGGGTCGTACGCGCGGCAGTTGGGAATCGTGCTGGCGATCAGGTGGCTGGTGCCGTCCTGGTGCTGCAGTCCCTCGCCGGAAAGCGTGGTGCGGCCGGCGGTGGCGCCGAGCAGGAAGCCGCGCGAGCGCGAATCGGCTGCGGCCCAGATCGCATCGCCGACGCGCTGGAAGCCGAACATCGAGTAGTAGATGAAGAAGGGCAGCATCGCCAGGCCGTGCGCCGAGTAGCTGGTTGCGGCGGCGACCCAGCTCGAGATGGCGCCTGCCTCGGTGATGCCTTCCTCGAGGATCTGGCCGTTGCGTGCCTCCTTGTAGTAGCTGACCTGGTCGTGGTCCTCCGGTTCGTACAGCTGTCCGAGCGGCGAGTAGATGCCGACCTGGCGAAACAGGTCGGCCATGCCGAAGGTGCGTGCCTCGTCGGCAATGATCGGCACGATGCGCGGGCCGAGCTCGCGGTCCTTCAGCAGCGCCGACGCCATGCGCACGAACGCCATCGTCGTGCTCATGTCCTTGCCGTTCGCCTCGAGCGCGAACTTCGCGTAAGCGTCCAGCGGCGGGATCGCCACTGGCGGGCCGGTGCGCGCACGCGCCGGCAGATAGCCGCCGAGCTTGGTGCGCCGTGCGTGCAGGTATTTCATTTCCGGGCTGTCGGCGCCCGGCCGGATGAATTCGCAGGCATCGACTTGCTGATCCGATAACGGCAGCGCGAAGCGGTCGCGGAACTCGAGCAACTGCTGCGTGTCGAGTTTCTTCTGCTGGTGCGCGGCCATCCGTCCCTGGCCGGAGCTGCCCATGCCATAACCCTTCTTGGTCTTGGCCAGGATCACCGACGGCTGCCCGCGATGGTTGACGGCCGCGTGATAGGCGGCGTAGATCTTCACCGGGTCGTGGCCGCCGCGGCGCAGGCGGTCGATGTCGTCGTCGGACAGGTGCGCGACCAGCTGCTGCAGCTCCGGATACTTGGCGAAGAAGTGTTCGCGGTTGAAGCGCCCGTCGGTGGCCGAAAGCTGCTGGAATTCGCCGTCGACGGTTTCGTGGAACGCGCGCAGCAACAGCCCGTGCTCGTCGCGCGCGAGGAGCGGATCCCAGTCGCTGCCCCACAGCAGCTTGATCACGTTCCAGCCGGCGCCGGCGTACAGGCCTTCGAGCTCCTGGATGATCGAGCCGTTGCCGCGCACCGGTCCGTCGAGCCGCTGCAGGTTGCAGTTGACCACGAACACCAGGTTGTCGAGTCCCTCGCGTGCGGCGAGCGACAACCCGGCCAGTGCCTCGGGCTCGTCCATCTCGCCGTCGCCGACGAAGGCCCACACCTTGCGACCCTGCGTGTCGGCCAGGCCGCGGTGCGCCAGATAGCGCATGAAGCGCGCCTGGTAGATCGCGAACAGTGGGCCGATCCCCATCGAACCGGTCGGGAACTGCCAGAAGTCCGGCATCAGCCACGGGTGCGGATACGAGCTCAGCCC
>JBLMYK010000180.1:0-3231 GCA_050258235.1 Gemmatimonadota bacterium
GTGGGCCTGCAGACGTTCAAGAACTGGTGCGGCACGATCAAGGAGAAGACCGGCGGCGAACTCGAATTCAAGCCGTTCGCGGCCAAAGAGGTCGTCGGCGACTTCGAGCTCCTCGACGGCGTCAAGAATGGCGTGCTGGAGGCGATGAACTCCTTCACGCTGTACTGGGCCGGCAAAGTTCCGGCGACGGCGTTCCTGAGTTCCTACCTGATGGGGCTGCGCTACCCGCACGAGTGGGACATATTCTTCTACAGCAAGGGCGGGCTGCAGGCCGCGCGAGACATCTTCGCCAAGCAGGGCCTGCACTACGTGAACCGGATCCACCACGGCCCGAACATCATCCACTCGAAGAAGCCGATCCGCACGATCGAAGACTTCAAGGGGTTGAAGCTGCGCGTTCCCGGCGGGATGATCGCCGAAGGATTCGCCGCGATCGGTGCGCGCACGACGCTGCTTCCGGGCAGCGAAGTGTTCGCGGCGCTGGAAAAGGGCACGGTCGACGCGGCCGACTACGTCGGGCCGGCGGTCAACTGGGACCTCGGCTTCCAGCAGGTGACCAAGTACATCTGGGCCGGACCGCCGGGACTCGAATCGATCTACCAGCCGGTCGACCTGATGGATTTCTGCGTCAGGACGGACGTCTGGAACAAGCTGTCGCCGAAGATGAAGACCTGGCTCGACGACGAGATTCAGGTCTACTCCAACATCCATTTCAGCGCGATCCAGCGGGCGGACATGGAAGCGTGGGGCAAGTTCGCGAAGGCGGGTGTCCAGGTCAACCGGTTGCCGGCCGAGGACCTGCCGAAGTTCCAGAAGACCGCGGTGCCGATCTGGTTCAAGTGGGCCAACAAGGACAAGGATGCGGCGCGCCTGTTCAAGCTGCAGCTCGAGGTGATGGAAAGCCCGACCTGCGGCTACGTCACCCCGGACATGTACAAGGGGGAGAAGCTCGACGTCTGACGCACGCGTCCGAGCGACGCGAACTGCGGTCTGACCGCCTCCCGGACGCGGGCGCCAATCCCGGTGCCCGCGTCCTTTCTTGTGCCTGCTGCCGGAGTCCAGATGCCGACCCTTACGTTCGTCCTGCCCCACTGGATGTACTGGGCGGGTTTGCTGATCTTTCCGCTGGTCGCGATGTATCTGGTGCGGCGCGAACGGCGATGCGGGCCACCCGCCGAGCCCACATTGTTCTCGGCGTACCTCTTCTGGCTGACAGCGGGGTACGCGGGCCTGCACCGGCTCTACCTGAAGAGCTGGTGGGGTCTCATCTTCCTGCCTTTCTTCATCGGCATCCTCTACTGCAACAGCGTCGTGCGCGATCAGCGGGAAGATGTCTCGCGCACGTTCGCCGCCCTCGAACATGCGCAGGCCGAGGTCAAGCGAGCGCGTCCGGAAGACGAGTCGCAGGCGACGGCCGTGGAGCGCGCCGACTATGCCAAGACGCAGGCCGATGTGAAGCAGGCTGACGTTGAATACAGGGCCGCCAAGGAGATCCACGATCACTGGATCAGCGTCACCCGCATGGTTGCCGGAGCGCTTGCCCTGCTGCTGCTCATCGATGCCACCCTGATTCCGGGAGTCGTGCGCCGCCAGCGCAAGGTCGCGGCGGCAGCGCCGCCGCCCCTGGTCGCGCCCGAAGTCCACGCCGTCGGCACCGGAGAAGACCCGACGCTGGGCCTGCACACCCGCGTGACCGATCTGATCGAGTCCCTCAACGTGCGCGTCGGCGAATTCGTCGCGTATTGGGCCGTCATCGCGGTGTTCGTCTACTACTACGAAGTTCTGGCGCGCTACGTGTTCAACTCGCCGACCAACTGGGTGCACGAAAGCATGTTCCTGATGTTCGGCATGCAATACATGCTCGCCGGTGCGTACGCGCACCGCGAAGACCAGCACGTCCGCGTCGATGTGCTCTACACGAAGTTTTCCCCACGTGGCAAGGCGATCGCGGACATCATCTCGTCGGTCTTCTTCTTCATCTTCACGCTCACGATGTTGTACACGGGCGGTCGATTCGCGCTCGACGCAATCAACAACAGCGAAACTTCGTTTACCGAGTGGGGGATTCAGTACTGGCCGGTCAAGCTGGCGATTCCGATCGGCGCCGCGTTGATCGTGCTGCAGGGAATTTCGAGGCTGATCCGCGACGTGCTGTTCGTCGTCCGTAAGGGAGCGTGACCGTGGGACTCGAGATCAGTATTGAATGGCTGTCCGTACTGCTGTTCGGTTCGCTCGGGCTGCTGCTGATGCTGGGCCTGCCGATGGCGTTCTGCACCGGCAGCCTGGCCACGATCTTCCTGTTCGTGTTCGGCACGCCGGCTGTGCTGAACATGATGCCGTCGCGCATCTTTCCGTTCATGACGGACTACCAGTTGTCCGCCGTGCCGCTGTTCATCTTCATGGCGGCGGTGCTGGAGAAGGCCGGCATCATCGAGGAACTGTTCGACGTCATCTACAAGTGGCTCGGTGCGCTGAAGGGCGGGCTGGCCTCCGCGACCGTGGTTGCCTGCACCGTGCTGGCAGCGATGGTCGGCGTCGTCGGGGCCACCGAGGTGACGATGGGCATGATCGCGCTGCCGGCGATGCTGCGGCGAAATTACGACCCCAAGCTGGCGTGCGGTTCGCTGCTGGCCGGCGGCACGCTCGGGATCCTGATTCCGCCGTCGGTGATGGCGATCGTGTACGCGGTCGTGGCGCAGCAGTCACTGGGCGAACTGCTGATCGGCTCCGTGTTCCCGGGCCTTTTGCTGTCCAGTCTGTACATCGCCTACATCACGATCCGCTGCTACATCAACCCGAAGCTCGGACCTGCGTTGCCCATTGAAGAGCGCGTGAGCATGCGCGAGAAGCTGCTCCTGATGCGCAACACGATCGCACCGGTGCTGCTGATCCTGCTGGTGCTCGGCGTGATCTTCTTCGGGGTCGCCACACCAGTGGAGGCGGCCGGCATCGGCACGTTCGGCGCGCTGCTGGTTTGCGCGGCACACGGACGCCTGAATTGGGTCAACATCTACGACGCGTCGATCGCCACCTTGAAGGCGACGGCAATGGTCATGTGGATCTTCTTCGGCGCGACGATGTTCGTCGGCTTCTTCATCGTCAAGGGCGGTCAGACGTTCGTCGCCGATTCGATTGTCGGCACCGGGCTGCCGCCCTACGGGATCCTGCTGCTGATGATGGTCGTGCTGTTCGTCCTCGGCATGTTCCTCGACTGGGTGGGCATCCTGCTGC
>JBLMYK010000181.1:0-2903 GCA_050258235.1 Gemmatimonadota bacterium
GCATGCATGCCGGAGACGCGCCCGGTGCCGCCGTTGCCGGGCGCGACGAACACGCGCTGCACCCGCGGCGACTGGGCGATCTTCCACGCCAGCGCATGCTCGCGCCCGCCGCCGCCGATGACGAGGACTTTCATTCGTGTGATCCGTGATCCGTGATCCGTGATCCGTCGATTACCCGGCGCAGGATCGATTGTCGGAGTTTCGTCGTCAGCTGGGCCACTTTCGAGTGCTGCTCCTGCAGGGGCTGAGGTTCATCGATCAAGCCAAGCGAGGCCGCAAGTTCGATCTGGGTATCGAGCTCGGCCAGCGACCCGAGACTGACGCTGAGAAACTGGACAAATTCGCGACTTGACTGGCGCGCCGCTCCCTCTGCGATGTTACTGGCGACGGAAACAACAGCCCGCCGAAGCTGCAATGCCAGTCCGAATTCTTCGGCGCGTGGAAATCGCTCCGTTGCCCTATAGACCATTCGGGCAAGCTGCATCGCCTCCTTCCATGCGAGAAGGTCGCGATGTGTCTTCAAGGCCGTGCTCGGCGATATCTTCACGGATCACGGATCACACATCACGGATCACGACTCAATCGCCGCCGTCGTATACACCGCCTGCACGTCGTCCAGGTCGTCGAGCGCGTCGAGCAGTTTCTGCATCCGCTCGCCGTCCTCGCCCGCGAGCACGATTTCGGTCAAGGGCTTCATCGTGACTTCGGCCAGCTCGGGCTTCAGTCCCGCCTTGGCGAGCGCGTCCTGCACGGAGGCGAAGTCGCCGGGCGCGCAGATCACCTCGACCGAGCCGTCCTCGTTGGTCGCCACGTCATCGGCGCCGGCGTCGAGCGCGGCCTCCATCACCTTGTCCTCGGAGATGCCGGGCGCGAAGATGAACTGGCCGCAGTGCTTGAAGTTGAACGCCACCGAGCCGTCGGTGCCGAGATTGCCGCCGTTCTTCGACAGCGCATGACGGACCTCGGCGACGGTGCGGGTGCGGTTGTCGGTCACGCAATCGACCATGATCGCCGCACCGTTGATGCCATAGCCTTCGTAGCGGATCTCCTCCAGGCTCTGGCCCTCGCCCTTGCCCGTGCCGCGCGCAATCGCGCTGTTGACCTTGTCCTTCGGCACGTTGGCCAGGCGCGCCTTGTCCAGCGCGAGCCGCAGCCGGGCATTCATGCCCGGGTCGCCACCGCCGTCACGCGCGGCGATCTGCACTTCGCGGATCACCTTGGTCCACAGCGATCCGCGCTTCGCGTCCTGGCGGTTCTTGCGATGCTGGATGTTGGCCCATTTGGAGTGTCCTGCCATGGCAGATTTCGGATCCGGGAAGTGCTTTCGAGGGGTCGCGAGTCTATCATTCGGATCGAATTTTCCCTCTCGGAACCCACCACGAGGACCGCAATGGCCGACCCCCTGATCATCGCCAGATCCGGCGCCACCGAGCTCGCGCTGCTGCCCGCGCTGGCCAATCGCCACGGATGCATCACCGGTGCCACGGGCACCGGCAAGACGGTGACGCTGCAGAAACTCGCCGAGAGTTTTTCGAGGATCGGGGTGCCGGTGTTCATGGCCGACGTGAAGGGCGATCTGACCGGCATCTGCAGGCCGGGCACATTGAACGAGAAGCTGAAGGCCCGGCTCGACATGCTGAAGGTCGAGCCGCCGAAGTGGGAAGGCTGCCCGGTCACGCTGTGGGACGTGTTCGGCGAGCAGGGCCATCCGGTGCGGGCGACGATCTCCGACATGGGGCCGCTGCTGCTCGCCCGTCTGCTGAACCTCAACGAGACGCAGGAGGGCGTGCTGTCGCTGGTGTTCAAGGTGGCGGACGACAACGGCCTGCTGCTGCTGGACCTGAAGGACCTGCGCGCATTGCTGCAGTTCGTCGGCGACAACGCAGAGCAGTTCAAGACCCAGTATGGCAACGTTTCGTCGGCGTCGATCGGCGCGATCCAGCGCGGTCTGCTGCAGATCGAGCAACAGGGCGGCGACAGGTTCTTCGGCGAACCGATGCTGAACATCGACGACCTGATGCAGACGGTGGACGGCAAGGGCGTGGTCAACGTGCTCGCCGCCGACAGGCTTCTGCAGTCGCCGAAGCTGTATTCGACGTTCCTGCTGTGGCTGCTGTCGGAGCTGTACGAGAAGCTGCCGGAGGTCGGCGACCGCGACAAGCCGAAGCTGGTGTTCTTCTTCGATGAGGCGCACCTGCTGTTCAACGAGGCGCCGCCCGCGCTGCTGGAGAAGGTCGAGCAGGTGGTGCGGCTGATCCGCTCCAAGGGCGTCGGCGTGTTCTTCGTCACGCAGAATCCGCTCGACATTCCGGACAAGGTGCTCGGGCAGCTCGGCAATCGCGTGCAGCACGCGCTGCGCGCATTCACGCCGCGCGACCAGAAGGCGGTGGCGACGGCGGCGCAGACCATGCGGCCGAATCCGAAGCTCGATCTCGGAGCCGCCATCACCGAGCTTGCGGTCGGCGAGGCGCTGATCTCGTTCCTCGATCCGAAGGGGTCCCCCAGCGTCACCGAGCGCGCGTTCGTGCTGCCGCCGGCGAGCCAGATCGGCCCGATCACTCCGGAAGAACGCAGGCAGCTGATCGCAGGTTCGATCGTCGCCGGCCAGTACGAGAAGGCGGTCGATCGCGAAAGCGCGTTCGAGAAGCTGCGCGCGCGCGCCGGCACGGGCCAGGCGCTGCCGGGCGGCATCGCGCCGCCGCCGCCGGCGGGTACGCCCGCGCCGGCCCAGGCAGGCGGCGGAATTCTCGGCGGACTCGGCGACATCCTGTTCGGCTCGACTGGCCCGCGCGGCGGTCGCCGGGAGGGCATGGTCGATGCGCTGGCGAAGAGCGCCGCACGCTCGGTCGGGTCGTCGATCGCGCGCGAGATCACGCGCGGCGTGCTCGGCTCGCTGCTGGGCG
>JBLMYK010000182.1:0-2827 GCA_050258235.1 Gemmatimonadota bacterium
GTCTCGTTCATCGATGCGACGGCGGTGCATTGCCGACGAACCGGATTGTCGCAGCCCGCGCAGTGTCGCAATGCCACCGGATCGCGCCGCGGCCGAGCGCGGCCGCCGGCAGCGCTGCGTAGCGTCCCCGCTACGGCACAGAGCGTTCATTCATAGAGAAGCACCTGCGGAAGGTACGCGCCGCCGGCACCCTCGCCGCCGACCACGAGCACGCGCCCGTCCGGCAGGCGGCTTACGCTGTGCAGCATGCGCTCGCCGACCATCGGTGCACGTGCCTGACCGCCCTTCGCGGCCGCGTAGACCTCGCCGCTCGCACTCGGTTGTGCAGCCGGCGTTTCGCCGCCGAACAACAGCACGCGGCCGTCCGGCAGCGCGATCGACCGCATCAGCGTGCGTGCGGTCGCCAGTGGTGGCGCGTCGGCGAAGCGATTGGCGGCCGGATCGAAGCGCAGCACGCTGGCGAGGCGCACGATGCCGCCGTCCGGCGCCAGGGTTTCGCCGCCGAGGATCAGCACGCTGCCGTCGCCAAGCCGGTGCGCGGCGTGCAGACGACGCATGCCGATGCCGCTCGACGCAAGCGGCGCGAAGGTTTCACTGCGCGGATCGAACAATTCGGCAAACTGGTACGCGGTGCCCTCCGACTGCCCGCCCGCGATCAGCACCCGGCCGTCGCCGAGCAGCGTCGCCGTGTGATGCCAGCGCATGTGCGCCATCCGCGCGGCGACGACGCGCCACGCATTCGTGGCCGGATCCCAGATCTCGGCGGTGTTGCGGCCGTAGCCGCCGGTCACCAGCACCCGCCCGTCGGCGAGCAGCGTCGTCGCATGCCAGTTGCGCGGCTGCGCGAGGTCACCGCCGTGGGATACGGCACCGCTGCGCTCGTCGACCAGATCGGCAACGTTGCCGATCTGCAGGCTCGACACGCCGCCGACCACCAGCACGTGCCCGTCGGGCAGGCGCGTGGCCGTATGGCCGCCGCGCCCCGTGCGCAGCGATCCGATGCGCGTGAAGCGGCGCGTCGCCGGATCGAAGCGGTCGATGGAGTCCGACAGCGTGTTCTGCCCCCGCGAGCCGCCGAGGATCAGCACCGCGCCATCGCCGGTCGTCACCGCCGCGTGGTCGGAACTGACGAAGGCGACGTCGAGCGTCACATAGCGGTCGCGGAAATCCACCGGCAACGCGAGCGACTGCGAGACCGATTTCCCGGCTCCGTCGACCACCAGCCGATAGCTGACGGCGCGATCGAGCACCGGCGTCTCGACGACCGTTCCGCTGGCGACCGGACCGACGCCGGGCTCGATGCGGCCCGTGCCGCCGCGATAGTTCACCGCGAGGCGCGCCTTGTCGCCGACGAAGTACGAGGTGCGATCAGACGAGAACTGCGTGATGGTCGGGGCGTCGCCGGGCGCGGCGCCCGAACCGCCGCCGCAGGCGGACAGCAGCAGCGCCGGCATCAGGACCAGCCATGCCGCCGCAGCGCGCGGCAAACGAGCGGGATCGGAGAGCGAGGAATGCATACATGACTCCGGAATCGAATTGCTGCCGCAATGCGGCCGAAGCGGGCGAATGTAGGCGCGCGCAGTGCTTGGCAGAATTGCGTTTTTGGCAATACCTTTTCGGAATGACTCGCGCAATCGACATCCGCCAGCTGCGCTACTTCATCGCGGTCGCGCAGGAGCGCAGTTTCCGCCGCGCCGCGGAGCGCATGCACATCACGCAGCCGCCGCTGTCGCGCCAGATCGGCGAGCTCGAATCCGCACTGGGGACGCGCCTGCTCGCGCGCGACACGCGACGCGTCGAGCTGACTTCGACGGGCGAACTGGCGCTGCGCGAGTTCGAGGCGCTGGTGCACGAGTTCGACGCCGCCGTCGATCGCGTAGCGAGGGCCGTACCCGCAGCGACGCGGATCCGCCTGGGCGTGCCGTACTGGAGCGAAGTCAAGGCCCTGCGCAGGCTGGAAGGAATGCTGAAACTGGCCGGATGCGCGGCTGGACTCGACGTACATACCGTCGCGAGTCACGAAGGTGTCAACGCCGTCCGGCGCGGCAATCTCGACGCGTCGATCATCGCGGCGCCGACCGAGACGCACGGACTGCTCTGCAACGTGTTCGGGACGGTACGAATGGCCGCTTTCATCCCGGCCCGCTCGACGCTCGCGCGCCGCCGGCGGCTGTCGCTGCAGGACCTGCAAGAGTTGCCGCCGTACTTCCGCTTCCGGCGCCAGGTCAACCCGCTGCTGCACGATCACTTCGCGCGCCAGCTCGCCGCGCACGGATTCCGCCCGCGCGAGCTGGCCCCGGCCCCCGAACTGATGGGCGTGATGGCGCAGATTGCCAGCGGGCGCGGCTGCACCTGCATGCCGGATCTGGCCAGCAGCTTTCGCTATTCCGGCGTGGTGCGCAAGCCGCTGCGCGAGAAAGTCACGATGGACCTGGCGCTGGTCGTATCGCGGCGCCTCGACGCTGCAGTGAGCGCCACCCTGCTGAAGGGAATGCGGCAGATGGTGCGCACGCTGCAGCAGAAACGCTGAGGCCGCGCGCCGCTCACTGCGCGCATGCGCCTTCCAGCCGGGCCACCGGATTGCGCGCCGACGGTCGCGCCTGCGACATCAGCCGCGGAACGAGATTGTTAGCCAGCAGCGCGCCGATCACCAGCACCGCACCGAGCAGTTCAGGCGCGCCGTAGCGCTGCCCCTGCCAGGCGCGGATGGCGAAGGCGGTGATCGGGACGAAGTTGCTGAACAGCACGCCGTTGGCGGCGCCAAGGACCTGCATGCCGCGGTTCCACGCGAGCACCGCGAACACCGACGCCAGCGCGATCATGTACA
>JBLMYK010000183.1:0-10805 GCA_050258235.1 Gemmatimonadota bacterium
GAGCCGGCCGTGCGGGCGCGGCTGGGCGAAGTCGTGCGAACGCTGATCGATGGCGGCGGCCGGATCATCGACACCGCGTCGTCTTACGGCAATGCGGAGAGCGTGCTCGGCGACTTGCTGACGGCCGACGTGCGGCCCAGGACCTTCCTGGCGACCAAGCTCAGGGCGCCGGACGAGCAGGAGCTGAAACAGTCGCTCGCGCGGCTGCGCACGGACCGTGTCGACCTGCTGCAGCTGCATAACGTCCGCGACCCGGGCCAGTCGCTGGCGCCATTCCACGCCTGGAAAGCACAGGGAAGATGCCGCTATGTCGGGATCACTTCGACCTATCACCGCGATTTCGCCGCGGTCGAAGCGGTGCTGAAGCGCGAGAAGCCCGACTTCGTGCAGATCGACTATTCGCTCGACAACCGCGAGGTCGAGGAGCGGCTGCTGCCGGCGGCGGCGGACAACCGGGTCGCCGTACTGACCGCGCTGCCGCTCGGTCGTGGCCGACTCTTTCGCGCAGTGCGGGGAAAGGCGCTGCCCGACTGGGCAATGGAATTCGATGCGAAGAGCTGGGCCCAGTTCTTTCTGAAGTACCTGCTTGGCGATGCGCGCGTGACCGCGGTCATCCCCGGAACCGCCGACCCGACACACATGGCCGATAACCTCGGCGCCTTGCACGGGAGGCTGCCGGACGCCGCGCTGCGCCGGCGGATGGTCGAGTTCGTGGAGAGTCTTTGACGCGCGGCCGGGACCGCTATCAGTCGGCCGCCCGATTCGCCTCCGATGTGGCCAAACGACCGGAAGCCACGGACGCACTGCCCGGGGGAAAGCGTGCAGGCGATTACGCCAGTTCGATCAGAGTGATCCTTTCGATACATGCGAAGGTCCAATAGCTGATGTTGCCTCGCACCGTCGAGCGAACGGTCCCCAATGCCTCCGTTGCGATCGAGCGGTGCCTGCCTTTACATCGCACACCGCATCAGCGGATGATTTCAAAGCACTCGGGGCGTCATCATCGCTTCACAGGTCTCGAGCCATCGGGCAATGCCTGCAAGCGGGCAACTGCCGCCTTTAGAACGCTCTCTTCGAGGAGGATGAAACTATGGATGCGGAAAAGATCGCGCGCCGGTGGTTTCTGGCCGCACTCCCGTATTTTCTTGTCAGCGTCGGCATCGGCGTATACATGGGCGCGAGCAGCGACCATGCGCTGTTCACCGTCCATTCGCACGTCGGTCTGCTGGGATGGGCAGCGATGGGGTTGACGGGGCTGCTCTACAGAACGTTCCCGGCGGCGGCGACGAGCAAATTGGCTGCGTGGCACTTCTTCCTGTACCAGGCCGCCGTGCCTGTAATGCTGATCGCGGTGACCGCCCTGATCCTGGGCAACAAGAGCGCGGAGCCGGTGGCCGGGGCGGCATCGGTGCTGATCCTGATTTCTGTCGTCCTGTTCTGCTGGAACATCTGGTCGGCGCGCCGAAGTGGCTAGGGACTCCGGGCTTCGGTCGGCGAGGTCGCTGTCGACCAACACCGAACTCATACGCGCTACATTTGCTCCGTCGCTTTCTCGAAGAGACGCTCCATGAAGCTTGCCGACGGAACGATCTTCCGACGGACCGAGCGCTGGGTGGTTGGCCTGGCGATGGCGGCGCTGGCTCTGCTGATCGAGGGCTTCATCGTGCGCGCGATGCGCCGTGCGGCAAAGAGGCAAGGCTCCGGGCAGCCGCGCAACTGAACGAACTTCAGCTTCTGAGTGCCAGGTCGGCGATCAGCCCAAGCGTCAGCAACGCTGCAGTAGCACCAAAGGCTCCGGCGACCCAGCCCGGGGCGCTGGCCGAAGCGGCCGTGAATCCAGTGGCGAGAACACAGGCCGCAGCAATCAGCCCGACAGCAAGCCTCCGACCGGTCCTGCGCACCATGTCCTCGATGGCGTTCGAGCGGAAGTGCACCTCGAGGTTCTGGCCGGTCCGCGCGCCGACGACACGCTCGAGGGTCTCAAGCATCCGCATCGCCCGCACCTTCAGTTTCTGCGCCTCGTAGACGAGCGTCTTCGGATCGAGCTTCGCCCGCACGCCGTTGAGGAGCGCGCGCGTGAGAAAGGCGCCGGCGACCTCGAAAGGATCAAGCCTGGGATCGAGCTGCGCAGTGGCGAGCTGGGCTTGGGCGAGGGCCTTGCCGAGCAGCGTCAGCGAGGCAGGCAACGGTACGCCTTGTCGCAACGCAATCTCACTCATCTCGAGCAGGATCGGCCCGAGCCGCATCTCCGCGAGCCCGACCTTCCGATATTTCGCCATCAGGGCGCCGATCTCGCCCTGCAGAGCCGCGACGTTCAGCTTCGAACCATCGAAAGTACCCGCGAGCATCAGCGTCACGTCCGTGAGGAATCGCGCGTCCTCGCGCCAGAACGCCGCCAGCAGCCACATCAGCTGTTCGCGAAGATCGACATCGAGGATCCCGACCATGCCGAAGTCCAGGAAGTAGATCTTGTCCTGCCACCACATCAGGTTCCCCGGATGAGGGTCGGCGTGAAAGAAACCCTCGGAGACGACCTGCTTGTAATAGCTTTCCAGCAGTTGCCGCGCCGCCTGCCGGCGCATTGGCCCATCCGGTGCCTCGCTGATGGGCATGCCACGGACTTCCTCCATCACCAGCACGCGCGAGGTGGAAAGGTTCTTGTGGAGCGCAGGTACGTCGAGCCGGTCGTAGCCCGCCAGAACTTCCCGCATGCGCTCGATGTTGGCGGCTTCCTGGGAAAAATCCAGCTCGCGGTGCAGTGATTCGGAAAGTTGCCTGAATACCGCTTCGATATCGATGATCTTCCGCAGAGCCGGCCGTTTCCCAGCCTGCTGCGCGAAGGACCTGAGCAGCGCGAGATCCTGCTCGATTTCATGCGGAGCGTTCGGGCGCTGCACCTTCACGACGACGCGATCGCCGGTCACGAGCGTCGCGCGATGGACCTGCCCGATCGTGCCCGCGGCGAGCGGTTTGGGATCGATCGAACCGAAAACATCCTCCCACGGCACACCCAGCTCGCGCTCCATGACGGAGACGACATCGCGCTCGGCCAGTGGCGGCACATGATCCTGCAGAAGCGCAAGTTCTTCCACGTACTCGGGCGGCAACAGGTCGGGTCGGGTGGACAGCACCTGGCCAAGCTTGCAGAACGTGGAGCCGAGTTCCTCGAGGGCCGCGCGCAGCCGCTTCGCCTGGCGCCGGCGGACGGCGGCACCATCTTCCTCGGAACCATCGAAGAGTGCCTGCAGGCCATGCTTGGCCATGATCGAGGCGATCTGCAGCCCCCGGGCGGCCAGATGCGGTTCCGCATCCGGCGAGGCGATTGCCTCCACGGCGAGTGTGTCCGTCTCGACGGCGTCGTCGCACGTTCGTGCTGAGTTCACGATGATGACCGTGCAGCGCGCCCTGTGGCTGACGCGGTTGGGAACGTTGTGAAGCAGGAACTCCTTGCGCCCCGCCATGCCCAGATTGCCGACGACCAGGACGTCGGTTGCCTCGTGGTCCGCGGTCCGGACAATCGCGGCGGCGGGATCCTGGTCGACAACGACGATCGCTCGCCCACGCGCTCCCGCGAGCCGTCGCGCATGTTCCGCAAGTTCACTCCGCGCCGTTTCAGTCCGCGCGCGCTCGGCCGCCCCCTGTGCCGTGGACGGGGGTTCGCGAGGAACAATGACCTGCACCAGGAACAGTTCCGCTCCGCAGCGCTTCGCGAATGATGCCGCCCATTGCACGGCACGATCGGCGGTCTGCGACCGGTCCGTCGCGACCATCACGCGCGTCGCGATCACGCGGTCCGTTTGTCCCTGGATCGGCTGATCCATTGCCCGATGGGCGGTGTTGGGAGCGAACTTCGTCTGCATGTTCGTTCGCGCGCACGAGAGGCTGCCGCACGCCCCCGCTTCAGAGAGCCGTCGGAATCAAGCGAGCTCCACGCCGAACTCGCAGAGCCAGTGACGCATCCCCATGGCGCGATACAGGTCAGCCGCCGCCGTGCGATGCTCGTGTGCCTGGCGGTGCGCCGATGCGGATGCGTAATGCCGCGCGAGCCCCGCGTGACAATGCGCGACCAGAGGGCGCATCCCGAGGGCCAGCGCAAGCTGCAACGCTTCCAGGTATCGGCTCTCGACCTGCGGCGCACTGGGCTGCTCCGAGGCGCGGATGGCGGCGAGCAGCAGCGCCGCGTAGACCACATTGCCGCGTTCCTTCTGCTCGGTGGCAAGGCGCATGGCCTCGTCAGCGCAGCGGCTTGCCGATGACGCGTCGCCTGCCAGCAGATGTACCACGCCGGACTTGACGAGCAGCAGCGGCAGGCGGCTCGTCCGCCCCATCGCGTTTGCCCGTTCGACCGCCTCATTTGCGAGTCTCAAACCTTCCGCGAGTCGCCCACAATGCGCCTGGGCGACCCCGAGATCCGACGCAATCGGCGCACGCAGCAGCGGCACCTGCTCGCTCACTGCGTGGCCGCGTGCGAGGATCGAAATGGCCGCTTCGAACTCGCCTTGCCGTAACAGCACGCCGCCGAGGCCGAGGCAGGCATGCGCGATGTCGTAGGGCTGGCTGACACGATCCGCGATGCGCAACGCTTCGTTGGCCAGAATCTGCGCGGCAGCGAATTCGCCAAGCTCTGCCAGCGTCCAGGCAAGGTGGCCCCGCACGCGGACGGCGGGAAGCCCAACCTCCTCAAAGCGGTCCAGTTCCCCGCCCGGGCCGATGTGCGCAAGTGCCTCTCGGAAGAATTCGCGTGCCTTCGAAAAATCCCCCAGCGTCCGGCAGATCTCGCCCATGCTCATGTTGCCGACGATCAGCAGGTCGACCGCACCGACCCGACGTCCGCGTACCAGCGCGCGCTCGCCCGCCTCCAGCGCGAGGTCCGGGCGGCCGGCGTTGCCATAGTAGTTGCTGAGGAACGAATAGACGCGGGCGAGCCGTTTGTCATCGCGCAGGGTTTCCGCCAGCGCCCGGGCCGAGCTCAGGACATTCAGAAGGCGCTCGTGTGGACCGAGCGGAACGAGTGCGTTGCGCAGGTCGCAATGGATGTCGAACGCGGTCTCGAGCGCTTCGCGTGACTTGGGCAGGTGGCTCAGAGCCGACAGTGCGCGCTCGAAATAAGCGACCGCCTCGAGATTCGCGAACTGCGTCGCGCGTTGCCGACCAGCCTCCCGCAGATGCAGGAGCGCGCGGTCCCATACCTCGCCGCAGACTGCGTGACGGGCGAGGACGTCGAAATCAGCGGTGCCATCGAGTGCCGTCAGTATTGCGCGATGCAGTTCACGGCGGCGGTCGTGCAAGAGCGTGTCATAAGTCACGGCCTGCGTCAGCGCATGCTTGAACTCGTATCCGAGTTTCTCGCGATCGACGCACTCGACCAGCAGTCCGGCGCTCTCCAGACGCCGCAGCGATCTGCGCAGCGTGTCCGGCGCTTCGCTCGCGACCTGTTCGAGAACGCCAACCGACGCGGACTCGCCGATGGCCGCCAACGTCTGCAGAACGCGTTTGTCGACGCGCTCGAGTCGGTCGATCCGCGCTGCCAGCACCGCGCGAACGCTCGGCGGAACTTCGAGGCGGTCGGAGCGGGCGCCAATCCGGTAGTTGCCGGGTGAACCCTCGAGACGTCCGGAGTCGACGACACTGCGCACGTATTCCTCGATAAAGAGTGGATTGCCGCCGCTGCGGTGCACTATCGCCTCGCTCAACTCGGTGAGCGACGAATCGGCGCCCAGCAGGTCGGTGATGATCCGGCGTGCCGGCGATGGGGCAAGGCCTTCCAGTCGAAGCTCGAGCGCGGCCCGTGCTTTCGCCCAGCGGCCGTCGTAGTCGGACCGGTAAGTGAGCACGACCAGTGTCGAGCGCGGCGGGTCGCGAACAAAGGCGTCGAGAAAGTCACGGGTGTCCGACGTCGTCCACTGCAGATCCTCGTAGACCAGGACCAGCGGCCGCTCGGACGTAATGCGCGCCGAGAGCCACATGAGCGCCGCGAACGCCCTTTCGCGGCGTTCGCTCAGCGCGAGGGTGAGGAAGCGATGATTGGGCGGCAGGGCATGCAGGAGCAGGAGTATCGGCGGGGCGACCGTATTGACGTCGCCATCAAGCGCGACGATGCGGCCTGCCACCTTGCGCTGCTGTGCCTCGATGTCGTCAGTGTCGGTGATCTCGAAATACTGGCGCAGGATGTGCACTCCCGGGCGATACCAGGCGCCGCTGCCGTAGGGCGCCGCGCCACCATCGAGCGAAAGCACGTTGCGGCGCGTCAAGGCCTTCAGCAATTCGTGGACGAGGCGTGACTTGCCGATGCCAGCGTCGCCGACGATCACGGCGAGTCTGCTGTTGCCATCCGCGATTACCTGGTCGAGCGTCTCGAGCAGGCGTTGCAGTTCGTTGTCGCGTCCCAGGAACGGCATCACGCCGCGCACAAGTGCCATGTCGAAGCGCGACCGCCATCGGGCGGGACGCCCGATTTCGGCAACCTCGATGGGCCGGTCGAATCCCTTGACGAGGACGGGTCCCATCGGTCGCGCGTCGATGAAGGCGCGCGCCAGATTCACGGTGTCCGCCGCCGCGAGAACCGTCCCGGGCTTCGCCATCTGTTCCATGCGTGCGGCCAGATGCGCCGGTTGCCCGACCGCCGTATAGCTCATGTGCAGGCCGTGGCCGCTCACGCTCAGCACGGCCTCGCCGGAGCTGAGCCCGATGCGGATCTGGATCGGCACGCCGCGGGTACGCTGGATGTCGTCGCCGTAGCAGCGGATCGTCTCCTGCATCGCGAGAGCGGCGTGGCAAGCGCGGATCGCATGATCCTCCAGCGAAACCGGCGCCCCGAACAGTGCCATGATGCCGTCGCCCAGGACCTGGCTGATCGTGCCTCCGTAGCGCTCGACGACGTCGCACATGCGCTGAACGACCGGTTCGAGCAGTTCGCGCGCTTCCTCCGGGTCTCGATCCGCGATCAACTCGGTCGAGCCGCGGAGGTCCGCGAACATCACGGTCACCAGCTTGCGTTCGCCTTCCAGCATCGATGCCGCGCTCAGCAGGCGCTCGACGCCGTGCGATGGGGCGCTTGTGTCCGAGGCGGCGACCACCTGATGGCCGCACTCGCTGCAGAATCTCGCGCGTGCAGCCAGCTGGGCGCCGCACGCAGAGCAATAAGTCGCAACGGCAGTCGCGTCCTCCGGCACTGCGGTCACGCCAAGCACTGCTGCCATGCTGCCCCCTTGGGGGAAGGAGATCGACGTCTTCTGTCGCCGCAAGTCCGCGGCGGTGCGTCATCGGCCTTGATGGTCGCCATCCCGCGACACGCACGCTCGATATCACAGCTGCGTGCCGCAGTGCTGCGCTAGATCAACAAGTCGCTGCAACCGGCCCGCGCAAATTTGGGCTGCATCTGTCGCTCGCGGGCGGTCGCGGCAGCACTGACGGTAGGCTGCAGACCGGATCGTGAGGCTGCCAGGGACCATGTAAGGAACTCGCGCCCGCGGCGCAGCCAGGCGCCCAAATCATCGTGTTCAGATTCCTCTTGCCGAAGACCGCTTCAGTTAGCCTGATGCGGCCGATCTCATCGAAGCGTGCATCGGGAGAAAGCTCGGAACGGATCATTCCCTGCGCCAGGATTCTTCGACTCTCTTTGCCTGCAGCAACTCACCGACATTCAACCCGCGGGGCTGTCCGCTGTGATGAACTGAGCACTGAAAGCCTCAACCCTCGAGACCCGTGGAATTACACCACTCGAAGGGACACGACCCGCAATGTGGATCGCGCCTCGGCGCTACCGAATCACCCGACATCAGCGGCATGACTATGCCTTCGTCGTGTAGCTTGGCCCTGCGCAGCGAAGGCGGGAGCAGGTGATGAAACCGGTCAAGGCCTGGATATCGGCACTGTGTCTACTGATATCGAACGCGGCCTGTGGCCAGGGAATCTCGTACAGCGAGGCAACCGGGGTTCTGGTGATTCCATCGGTCGCGGTCGGCAGCGAGAACTACGTCGATGTCACGCTGTTGAATGTCGGACCTGGGTACACGTTCTCACTGAAATCCGCCACGCAGCAGTCGCCGCCCGGGTCGGCGCTTGCGAGCTACGAGCCCGAAAGCGGCTTGCTGACGCTGCCGTCGGTGGCGGTGGGCGCGACTTATTACGACGTCACGCTGCAGAACACCGGCAACTACACGTTCGTGCTGAAGACGGCATCGGTCGTGGCGACAGCGGCCGGGCGCCTCGAGGCCGTCGCGCGTCTGAACAGGATCTCCGCGCTAGAGATCGCCAGTGCCGTCCAGGCGGCCGGGGGCTCGCTTCCCGGCGTCATGCCGGTCTATGACGTCACCAATTACCGGGTCTCATACCGCACCCTCGATGCACAGGGCAAGCAGATCGTCGCTTCGGCGCTGGTCAGCGTGCCGCAGAAGGCACCTGGCGCTACGAGCCCGGTACTGAGCTACCAGCACGGCACGATGTTCCAGGACGCCGAAGTGCCGAGCAACCATGCGGTGGCGTCGGAGCCGGCGGTTGCGTTTGCGTCGATGGGGTTCATCGTGGTCGCGCCGGACTATGTCGGCTACGGCGCTTCCAAAGGCGCACCACATCCGTATCTGCTGTCGGCGCCGTCTGCGGCAGCCGTCATCGATCTTCTGACGGCCGCAAAGACCTGGCGGACGCAGAACGGCGTACCCGATAACGGGCAGCTCTTCCTGGTCGGCTACTCGGAAGGCGGCTACGTAACAGTCGCCGCGCATCGCGCGCTCCAAAACGCCGCCAGTTCGCACCTGGCGGGCCTGGTCGCCGCCATTCCCGGCGCGGGCCCTTACAACGTCGTCTTGACGCTGGACGCGTTGCTGGACCGCGTGCAGAACGAGGTTCCTTTGCTGGGCGCGTTGATCACGCCGGATCTGCTTCGTCTGCTCCCAACATGGGTCCGCAACTGGCTGCGCGATGAACTGCTCAAGCGCCTGATACCGGCCGACGCCGACGTCGTGTTCGACACGCGAATCATCGACAACTTCATGCGCGACGACGACGCCGCGATCGACCGCGAGAGCAACGTCCACGATTGGGCACCGATCGCGCCGGTACGTCTCTTTCACGGGCGCGACGACCAGACGGTGCCGTATGTAAATGCGACGGTGACGCTCCACGACATGCTGGCGCGTGGCGCGCGGGATGTCACGCTGACCGACTGCCCGGCAGTACCGTCAAGCCACCTCGGATGCGTACCGCCGTATGTCGCGTTTGTGCTCGATCAGATCGCGGCACGGGTGCGAGATCTCTAGACGCCTGCGTATTCCTCGTCTTTCTTCCCGCCCTCCCTGAACAGGCCACGGTAGCTCCACAGTTCGCGAATGGGATTTCCGGGGCGCGACGGCCGCTGTTGTCGACCGCCATCTTTCGCGACGGTCACAACCGACGGCCCGTCGCCCGGTAGATCAGCCATTCAACCGCAGGATTTCCGTTCGCGGGAACCGATCGGCGGCTGAACCAGAAACCCACGACCGCGAGCGCAGGAATCGACCCCGGGTCGTGCCTGGGCGCACCCCGTTATTGCGGCCGTCAGATCAAGAAGCCGACGAGCGCGGCGGTAACGCACGTCGCGAGCAGACCCGCGCCAATCGACTTGGCGCCGAGTTGCGCCAGCTCACCGTGCCGCTCGGCCGGCAGCATGGCGCCGAGTCCACCGAGCATGATGCCGAGGCTGCCGAAATTAGCGAAGCCGCACAGTGCGTAGGTCATCAGGACCCGGCTGCGCGGCGACATCGCCTCGGCCGGAAGCTGGGCCAGATCGAGATAGGCGATCAGTTCGTTCAGCACCGTCTTCTTGCCCAGCAGCGCGCCGCCGGCGAGCGATTCGCGCCACGGAACGCCGATCAGCCAGGCGAGCGGCGCAAACAGCCAGCCGAGCAGCCGTTCCAGCGTCAGCGGGGCGCCGGCCACCGCAGGCAGCGCGCCAAGGACCGCGTTGGCCAGCGCGACGAGCGCGACGAACACCACCAGCATCGCGATGATGTTGAGCAGAAGCTGCAGGCCTTCGAACGTGCCGCGTGTGATCGCCGCGATGCTGTTCGGGTCCTCGTGCCCGAGTTCGATGTGCTCGGCATTGCCTTGGGTCAGCGGCACCATCAGTGCCGCCACGGCGATAGCGACCGGCGTCGCGACGATCGAAGCGATCAGCAGATGCGACAACGCCTCGGGCACCGCGCGCGCCAGCACGGTTGCGTACAGCACCAGCACCGTGCCTGCGATCGTCGCCATGCCGCAGTTCATCACGATGAAGAGCTCGCCGCGCGACAGCCGGCTCAGGTACGGCCGGATCACCAGCGGCGCCTCGACCATGCCGACGAACACGTTCGCTGCCGCCGACACGCCGACCGCGCCGCCGATCCCCATCGTCCGCTGCAGCAGCCACGCGAACGCATGCACGATCGCCGGCAGCACGCGCCAGTGGAACAGCAGCGCTGACAGCGCGGCCACCACCAGCACGAGCGGCAGCGCGCGAAACGCGAGGATGAAGCTCGCTCCGGCGTGCGTTTCAGCGAACGGCAGCGGCGCGCCGCCCAGGTACCCGAACACGAACGACGTGCCGACCTCGGTGGCGCGCGCCAGCGCGTTGACGCCCTCGTTGAATCCGTCCAGCAGACGCTGCAGGAGCGGCAGCTTCAACAGCGCTGCCGCCAGCACAAAGGCGAGCACGATGCCGACGACAACCGGTCGCCACGCGATCCCGCGGCGATCCTCCGACAGCAGCCAGCACAGCAGCAGAAGGCCGGTGAGGCCGGCAACCTGGTGGAAGAATTGCATGCGCGCGCTCCGCCGGGAACGGCGGC
>JBLMYK010000184.1:0-3658 GCA_050258235.1 Gemmatimonadota bacterium
CTCGAGCAGCGCACCGTGGCGCGCGATCGTCCGCTGCACGATGTCGGCCCAGTCGCCGCGCTCGTAGGCACCGGCCAGGCGCAGCAGCAGCTCGCATGCCGCCGCAGTCGCAGACGGCAGCGCGCCGTCGAACAGGTCGCGTGCGCGCACCGGCAGCTCGCCCGGCTCGCTGTCGAAGAATCCCGCGTCCGGGTCGTGAAAGCGCGCGACCATCTGCTCGCACAGCGCGTGCGCGGATTGCAGCCATTCGAGCTCGCCGGTGGCGGCGTGCAGCTCGGCCAGCCCCAGCCCGACCTGCGCGAGGTCGGACAGATAGCTCTCATTGCGCAGCGTGCCGGCACGCCACGCGTGGCACAGGAGGCCGTTGCGCCGCATCGTGTCGAGCAGGAAGCGCGCCAGTGACCGCGCCGACTGCAGCAGGTCATCGCGCTCGAGCAGGCGTCCCGCTTCCGCCAGTGCGCGCAGCATCATGCCGTTCCAGTCCGCCAGCACCTTGTCGTCGGTGATCGGCCAGATGCGCTGCGACCGCGCCGCGTAAAGGCGCTCGCGCACCGAGCGCTCCCAGCCCTGAAACGCGTCGGGCGACAGGTCGAGCGCTTCGCGCACGGGTTCCGCGTCGCGCCGCTCCAGCACGTTGGCGCCGTGCTCCCAGTTGCCCTCCAGCGTCACTCCGTACAGGCGGATTGCCGGCTCGGCATCGTCGCCGAGCAGCGCGATCAGCTCTTCCGCGGTCCACACGTAGAACTTGCCCTCCACGCCCTCGGAATCGGCGTCCTGCGCCGAGCTGAACGCGGCCGGCGCACCGGCCGGATGCATCTCGCGCTGCAGCCATGCGAGCGTGTCCTCGGCGACGAAGCGCAGGCGTTCGTCGCCCGTCAGGCAATAGGCGCCGGCGTACACGCGGACGAGCTGTGCGTTGTCGTACAGCATCTTCTCGAAATGCGGCACGTGCCAGCGCGCGTCGGTCGAATAGCGGGCGAAACCGCCGCCGACGTGGTCGTACATCCCGCCGGCCGCCATGTGCTGCAGCGTGGCGAGCAGCATCGAGCGTGCGCGCGCCTCGCCGGTCGCGGCCAGTGTCAGCAGGTACTGCAGCAGCGGCGGCTGCGGGAACTTCGGCGCCGCGCCGAAGCCGCCGTACGTCTCGTCGAAGCTGCGCGCCAGATGCGTGACCGCGCGCGAGTGCAGGCCGTCTTCCGGCGCGCGCTGCGGCAGGGCGACGCCCTGGCGCACGTGCTCGAGCAGCGCCTGTGCCTGCCGCTCGAGCTCGTCGCGCCGCGTGGCCCACGCCTCGCGCACCGCGTGCAGCACGTCGGCGAAGCACGGCATCCCGTAGCGCGGCTGCGGCGGAAAGTAGGTGCCGCCATAGAACGGCGCGAGCTGCGGCGTCAGGAACATGTTCATCGGCCAGCCGCCGTGGCTCGACAGCGCCTGCAGCGCGCTCATGTACACGTGGTCGACGTCGGGCAGTTCCTCGCGGTCGACCTTGATCGGGACGAAGCCATCGTTCAGCAGCTTCGCGATCGCCTCGTCCTCGAAGCTCTCGCGCTCCATCACATGGCACCAGTGGCAGGTCGCGTAGCCGACCGACAGCAGGATCGGCTTGTCCTCGGCGCGCGCCTTCGCGAACGCCTCCTCGCCCCAGGCAAACCAGTCGACCGGGTTGTGCGCGTGCTGCAGCAGGTAGGGGCTGGTCTCGCGGGCCAGCCGGTTTGCGGGTCGCGACGCGTTCGCCATCCCGATGCTCCTGTCGGATCGACCGCCGACAGTACACCCGCGCCGTTTGCGCGAGAATGCACGCCCTTGTCAGACGACGGAATACGCATGAGACACGCATGGTTGACAGTCCTGCTGGTGCTCGCCTGCGGCGCCGGCTGGGCGCAGACGCCGCATACGCAGCACCACTCGTTCGCGGGCGCCGAACAGTGGGCGCACGTGTTCGACGACCCGGCGCGCGATGCCTGGCAGAAGCCGCACCAGGTGATCCAGGCGCTCGATCTGGCAGCCGACGCGACGGTGGCCGACATCGGCGCCGGCACCGGGTATTTCTCGGTGCGCCTGGCGAACATGACGCCGAAGGGGCGCGTGTTCGCGGTCGACATCGAGCCCGACATGGTGCGCTATCTGGGCGAGCGCGCGCAGCGCGACAAGCTGCCTAACCTGCAGCCGATACTGGCCCAGCCCGACGATCCGCGCCTGCCGGCCAAGGTCGACCGCGTGCTGGTCGTCGACACCTATCATCACATCGACGCCCGCGAGGCGTATTTCCACCGCCTGATCGGCAGCCTGAAGCCCGGCGGCGAGGTGGCGATCATCGACTTCACGCCCGATGCCCCGATGGGCCCGCCGAAGAGCGCGCGCATCGCGCCCGGCCAGGTGCGGGAAGAGATGCAGCGCGCCGGCTACGTTCTGGTCAAGGAGCACGGCTTCCTGCCGAACCAGTACTTCCTGGTCTTCCGGCCGCGCTGATCACCACCCCGGATTCACGCGGCGCGCCGGGACGCAGCGCGCGCCGCGGTCTACGCTCGATCCCGAGTTCATGGCGGCTTCGTGGGGGCCGATTGGGGGAAGCGATGCCTGACTCCGTGCGCAAGGTGTACGCGTTCTCGACGACGGTCTCCAACCGTCCGGGCGAAGCGTTCCGGGTCCTGTCGACGCTGGTCAGCGCGGGGATCAACCTGCTCGCCTGCGCCGGCCGATCGACCGGGCGACGCTCGCATATCGATGTCGTGCCCGACGACAGCCGCAAGTTCGCCGCCGCGGTGAAGAAGGCGCACATCCTGTTCGACCAGAAGAAGTCCGGCTTCCTGATCCAGGGTGACGACCGGCCCGGCGCGCTCGCCGACCATCTGAAGCTGCTCGCCGATCACGGCATCAACGTCGCCGCCGTCGATGGACTGGCGGCCGGCAAGGGCCGCTGGGGCGCAATCGTCTGGGTCGAGCCGAAGGACGCGACCCGCGCCGGCCGCGTGCTGCGCGCGCCGGCCGGCGACGGCTGAAGTTCGCCCTCCCCACCCGCACGCGACCTGTGAACGGTCAAGTCGGCCGTCGCTGAAGCTCGCTATCTTGGCCGCTCGGTAAGCGCGCGGCGAGTTGCCGCGCGCCCGATCGGAGGGCGCTGCCATGGCTTCGCACCCGATGTCGCCGGTCGATGCGGCGTGGTACCACATCGACGGGCCGGTCAATTCGGCGGTGATCACCGGAATCGCGCTGACCCGCGAGCCGCTCGATTTCGAAAGGGTCAAGGCGGTCTACACGCAGCGGCTGGCGCAGTTCGACCGCTTTCGCCAGCGCGTGGTCGAGAAGGGAGTTGCGTTCGGTTCCCCGCACTGGGAGGACATGCCCGACTTCGAGATCGACCAGCAACTGCACCACGTGGCGCTGCCGCCGCCGGGCGACCGGGCGGCGCTGGTCGAGCTGCTGAACGATCTCGCCAGCACGCCGATGGACCGCTCGCGGCCGCTGTGGGACGTGCACGTCGTCGACGGCGTCGACGGCGGCAGCGCACTGATCACGCGCACCCACCACTGCATCGGCGACGGCACCGCGAACCTGCAGATCGCGCGCGCGCTGTTCGACACCACGCCCACCGCGCCCCTGCACGCCGCGCCGCTGCCGACCGGGCGCCAATTCGCGCCGGCGCTCGGCGCGGTCGAGC
>JBLMYK010000185.1:0-2891 GCA_050258235.1 Gemmatimonadota bacterium
ATGTCCCGACGCTGCGAGTGGGATCGGCGCTCGCGGACGACGAGCGAACGAGCACCGTCGCAGCGAAAGGGCCGGCGCTTTGCCGGCTCCCGAGCAGAATTGACTCTGACACGATTGCGCCAACGACAATCCGTACGTACTTCCCACCTTGTTCAATAGCCCTTCAACGAAGACCTGGGCTGCGCGGGCGCTTCCGCGCCTGCAACGGACAAGCCCCCGTCGACCGCGCAGGTGGGAGAGGCCGAAGGTCGCAAACCAACGGCGGCCGCGCGAAAACGCATCCTCAGGATGACGCTGTGAAGTTCGTGTTGCCATTGCCTGGGAATCGTCGAAGCCGGGGCAACCGAACTGTCCACCCGTCCTCGCCTTGGCTTTCGACGCCACTGCGACCTGACGCTGCCATCTCGAAACGACCTGCGGCTTGCATCTTCGCCCAGCGACGCGAATCGCCGCATCTCTGACCGCGTCACGCTTTCGCGGCGCGTCTACGGCAAGCACATCAAGTTCACGGGACGCTCACGATTCGATTTGGAGCGGCACGTCGGGAGCTTCAACGTCAAGCACGACTCGCAGTCCTCAGCGAGGCGCGCGAGGCATGACCGCTCACCTGAACAAGATCGGGATCAGCGTCGCTCCGAGGATCCCGTGCAGACCCATGGCCAGTCCGGCGAACCGCCCTGCCTCGGCGTTCACGCTGAACGCGCGTGCGGTTCCGATCCCGTGCGCCGCAATGCCGAGCGCAAATCCACGCTGCCACCATTGCTTCGACCCGACCGCGTCGAGGACGAACCGGCCCAGCGCCGCCCCGAGGATGCCGGTGGCGATCGCAAACACCGCGGTCAGCGTCGGCGATGCGTGGATGCGCTCGGCAACGCCCATCGCGATCGGCGCGGTGACCGACTTCGCGTAGAAGCCGCCGGTGATCGCCGCGTCCGCACCGAGCAGTCGCGCGGTTCCGACCGCGGTCGCGATCGATGTCGCGCCTCCCGCAAGCACCGCGGCGATCAGCGGAACGATGCGGCCGCGCAGATCCTTCAGTCCGTGATGAATCGGAACCGCGAGCGCAACCGTCGCGGTGCCGAGCAGGAAGTGGACGAACTGCGCCCCTTCGAAGTACTTCGCGTACGGCATGTCGATAACGGTGATGGCGCTCGCGACGAGCACGACGGCAATGGCCACCGGGTTGACCAGCGGGTGACGACCCGCACGTTCGTACGCGACGACGCCGATCTGATACGCGGCCAGCGTCAGGATCAGCGCCAGCAGCGGGCTGCCGGACAGGTAGACCCAGATCTCGCGGATGTCCGGCAGATCAGGGTTCACGGCGCGGCTCCCTGGTAAGTGCGCGCAGCACGAGCGCCGAGGCGGCGATGGTCAGCACGACGCTGACCACCAGCGCCGCGACGACCGCGACCGCACTCGATTTCAGATGCGGCCAGAACATCACGACCCCCACCGCTGCCGGCACGAACAGCAGCCCGAGGTGCTGCGTAAGCGTGGAGGCGACGAGTTCGAGCTGCGCCGGCACCTGACGGCGGATCTGCAGCCACGCGAGCAGGAGGACAAGGCCGATCACCGGGCCGGGAATGAACGCCACGAGGAAGCGCGAGACGATTTCTCCGAGACCCTGGAAGATCAGTATCTCCACCAGCCCGGCGATCATCGGCAGTCTCCTTTCGGCGTGATCGGTGGCACGAACGCCCGCGCGGGATTGTCGCTCGCGCAGACAGAGCTCGCGTGCGAGCCAAATTCATCGTCTCATGAACGGATCGATCAGCGCGCTTTGAAGCTGAACTTCTGCCCGCCGATCGTCGCCTCGTACATCAGCCCGCCCTTGGCGACGGTGAACGTGGCCATCCCCTTCACGTAATTGCCCACCGCCTTGGCGTCGTGCTGACCGCCGCTCACGCCGGCCGACGTGCCTGCGGTGCCCGCCTTTGCCCCGGCGGCCGCGGTGATCGCCACCGCGGAAGCCTCGGCGCCGAACTCGAAGTTGCCGGTCGTGAATTCCTTCAGCGCACGCTGATCCTGGAAGAAGATGATCTGGCTGTAGCCCTCGCCACCGAGCTGGAAGCCGACGGTCAGCTGCGTCATGGTCGTGTCGCCGATGTACTTGCCCTTCTCGTACACACGTCCCTTGCCGTACGCACCGCCGATGCCGATGCCGCCCTTGCCGATGGTCGGGAACACCGCGTATCCGTAGGCGGAGTTGAAGAAGCTCGAACTCTCGATGGCCTTCTTGAAAACGTTGATCGTGTCCTGATACTCGTCGGCTCGTGCGGCCGGGAGCGCCAGCGCGATCGAAAACAGCGCGAGGATGGAAAGCAACCGCTTGATCATGGTGTGTCCTTTCTTCGGTTTGAGTTGCACTGCTTAAGCCAAATTCGGGCCGATGCCCTGTCAGGCGTCAACTGCACGGCGAGGCGGGCCCGACTTCCCTGCACCGGCTGGGTCGTTTCCGCCGCCGCAAGCGAACAACGCGGCGCCGTCAAGCGGACAATATGTCATCAGCACGCAGCGTGAAGATTGGCTGTGCCTGCAGAGGTGACAAATGACCGGGACGACCACCAAGCCTTACAAAGTGCGCAGCATTCGGGTCGTGGCCAAAGGCGCGGATGTGCTGGTGCGCGAATACATCCTCGATCCGGGTGAGGCCATCCCGTGGCACCGGCATAGCGAGGTGACCGATCATTACTATGGTCTCGACGGCGTGGTGTTGATCGAGACGCGCGATCCCCACGCGCGCCACGAGGTCGGCGTCGGGCAATCTGCCGTCGTGGCGCCGCCCGCGCTCCACCACGTGTCGAATCCGGGAAGTCAGCCCTGCCGCTTTCTTCTGGTCCAGGGTGTCGGCAAGTATGACTTCGTCAAAGCGGACTGACCTCGCGTCG
>JBLMYK010000186.1:0-3609 GCA_050258235.1 Gemmatimonadota bacterium
CCGATCGCATCGGCACGATCCGCCGGCGTGAGGTTATAGACGATGAAGAAGCGCACGCGGACGTTCTTCACGATCGCGGGAAAGAACGGCACCGGGATCTCCGGCTTGCCGCTGCCGTAGACGACGATGTCGCCCTCCGGCTTCACGATCGCCAGGTCGGTCGTCACGTTGGCGGCAAAGTCGACCTCAATCACGCGGTCCACACCCGCCCCGGCCGTCTCCTCGCGCACACGCGCGATCACGTCGTCACGGCGGTAATTGAGCGCGAGGTCGGCGCCGGCCTCGCGCGCGAGTGCTGCCTTCTGCGCATTGCTGACCGTCGCGATCACGCGTCGCGCGCCGAGCAGGCGTGCCATCTGCACGGCGTAGTGTCCGACCGCGCCGGCGGCGCCGGCGACCAGCACGCTCCGGCCCGCCACGCCGCCGTCCATGCGTACCGCATGCAGCGCGGTGAGCGCCGGGATGCCCAGGCACGCGCCAACCTCGAACGACGTGTTGGCGGGCAGCACGACCGCCTGCTCCGATGGCAGGGTCACGTATTGCGCGGCAGTGCCGAAGGCACGCTGCCAGGCCGCATTCCACGTCCACACGGGCTCCCCGATGCGGGTCGCAGCGACGCCGTTGCCCACGGCGTCGATCACGCCTGCGCCGTCGCTGTGCGGGACGATGCGGGGAAACGCGAGCGCCTTCGAGCGGACGCCGGCGCGCGACTTCACGTCGGACGGATTCACGCCGGACGTCGCCAGCCGGACGCGAACTTCCCCGGCGGCAGGTTCCGGCGTCGGCACTTCGCCGACCTGCAGCACGTCGCGTGCCGGACCGGTCTGTTCGTAGAAGGCGGCTAGCATCGGTAAGTCCCCATCGTCACGGAAGGGAGCGCTAACGCGGAGGCAGGCATTCTGTCACCCGGATGGCGGTGCACGGCGCGTGGTGCAAAGTTGGACAGCACGGCCGATATCACGTATCCTCCCTTCCGCTCTCGTTTAAGTCTCGTCAGTCCTCAGGTTCCCTGCGTCGGGCGGCTGAAGTTTCCCGGTCGCTCCTCAGTCCACCCCGGTATACGTGCTTGATCGTGTGCATGTCGGCCGCTGCGCGGCGGGCATTTCTCCATCTCAACCTTCAAGGATGTTTACATGGCAATCGGTACTGTGAAATGGTTCAACGAATCCAAGGGCTTCGGCTTCATCACGCCTGAAGACGGCGGCAAGGACTTGTTCGCGCACTACTCGTCGATCCAGAGCAACGGCTTCAAGACGCTGCAGGAAGGCCAGCGCGTCGAGTTCGTCGTCGCGCCCGGCGCCAAGGGGCCGCAGGCCACCCAGATCAAAGTGATCTGAGGCAGGCGCGTCCGATACAAAGAACCGCCACCTCGCGTGGCGGTTTTTTTTCCTGCAGACTCCGCAATCATTTCCAGCGTCTCTGGAGCCCCGATGGCAAAACCCAACTATTCGTTCGAGAAGCGCCAGCGCGAACTGGCAAAGAAGAAGAAGCAGGAAGCCAAGCGCGAGCGCAAGGCCCATCGTTCCGAACCCGGGACCGTGCCGGCGCCCGCGGAAGAAACGATCACTCCGCCGGTCCCGGTCGAGAAACCCTAGAGCTACGGCAGTCGGTCCAGTGCCGCGCGCGCGGCCAGCGCCTGCGTGCGGATCGCGCAGCCGTCCAGGTGATCGTTGACCAGCCCCATCGCCTGCATGAACGCGTAGACCGTCGTCGGTCCGACGAAAGTCCAGCCGCGGCGCTTCAGGTCCTGGCTGAGAGCCACGGCCTCCGCTGACGTGCTCATTTTCCGCAGCGCCACCCAGTCGAGCCGCGCCGGACGCGCGTCCGCGTCGGGCTCGAAACTCCAGAAGTACGCGGCCAGCGAGCCGAATTCATCGACCAGGTCGATCGCGCGGCGGGCGTTGTTGATCGTCGATTCGATCTTGCCACGGTGGCGCACGATGCCGGCGTCGGCAAGCAGGCGCCCGACGTCGGCCGCGCCGAATTCGGCCACCCGTGTGAAATCGAACCCGGCGAACGCCCGGCGGAATGCATCGCGCTTGCGCAGGATCGTGAGCCAGCTAAGCCCCGACTGAAAGCCCTCGAGGCAGATCTTCTCGAACAGGCGACGATCGTCGTCGACGGGGAAGCCCCACTCCCGGTCGTGATAGGCGACGTAGTCGCTGCTCGCAGCGCACCAGAAGCAGCGCAGCATTCCGTCGGTGCCAAGGACCACGCCCGAACGTTCGGCGCACATCGACCCACCTGCCAGTTTCGCGGGTCGACAGATTAGCAACAGGGATGCCATGCCGACGCCGCAAATCCACGCAAATGCGTGAAACGGTGGCAACATGCCACGCCATCGCGTTGGGTTCCTCCAAGGGAGTTGATCACGGCCGCGATGTCTGCCCGATCCGCCGATCGACCGCTGCAACCCGCCCCAAGCGGGCTGGTCATTGCGATCGTGGTCTTCTGCCTGCTGGTGATCGCGTCGATGTGGATCGCGGTCGAGGTTGTGACGGCGCGCGAACGCGCCGCCCGGATCGCCGAAATCAAGCGGGAAAACACAAACCTCGCGCGCGTGCTCGAAGAGCACACGGTCCGCACTCTTTCCTACGTCGATGAACTGCTGCGGCTGCTGAAGGATCATTTCGAACGCGAAGGCACGCGCTTCGATCTGGCCACGTATTTCGCTGCACTGCAAGTGCCCAAATCCCTCGTCCACAACTCGGTGATCACCGACGAGACCGGCTACATCGTTCTCGGCTCGCACGGCGCGCCGCGCACGTACCTGGGTGACCGCGAGCACGTGTTGGTGCACAGCCACGACGACAGCGGCCGGATGTTCATCGGCAAGCCAGTGCTGGCACGCGTGAACGGCCACTGGTCGATCGTCGTGACGCGCCGGGCGAACAAGCTCGACGGTTCGCTGCTGGGCGTGGTCGGCATCGCGATCGACCCGTTCTATTTCTCCGATTTCTACAAGGAGGTCGACCTCGGGCGTGACAGCACTGTCGCGTTGACCGGCCTGGACGGGGTGATCCGCGTGCGCTTGCCGCCGGGCGGCGAGCGCGGCATGGGCACGGACATCAGCCAGAGCCAGCTGTTCCGGATGATCAAGTCCGCGCCGACCGGCTCCTATATCGCGCCGGCGGTGACCGACAACATCGAGCGCATCTTCGCGTACCAGGTCGTGCGCGACTACCCGCTCGTCGTCACGGTCGGCACTTCGATGCGCGAGTCGCTCGCGCCGGTGGTGGCGCAGCAACGGACCTACCGGGTTCTCGCCGCCCTGATGACGGTGCTGACGGTAGCGATCTCCGCCACTCTCATTCACCTCGTTCGTCGCCGCGACCACGCCGAGGTTGCGGCGCACCGCTACCTGCAGGAGCTGCACCGAAGGACGTCGCAGCTCGAAGCCGCGAAGACCGATGCCGAGGCCGGCTCGCGCGCGAAGTCCCAGTTCCTGGCCACGATGAGCCATGAGATCCGCACGCCGCTGAACGGAGTAATGGGCATGCTCGAACTGCTGCAGCAGTCCAGGCTCGACGCGCAGCAGAGGCATTTCGCCCGGATTGCCTACGAATCGGCCAACGGCCTGCTGCGCGTGCTGAACGACGTGCTGGAGTT